>NZ_CAMJOS010000002.1 GCF_946407605.1 uncultured Prevotella sp. | reverse complement strand
TTTTCTTGTTTCATTTTACGTTGACTTTGTGTCAACTTTTTCTAGCGTAAGACAACTGGGAAAAAATATTTCCCTAACGAGTGAGATAAAATACAAAAAGACCTACCCTCCTACCTAAATCTTCTGAAACGCCTTTGTGCAAAGGGGAAAAGAAAAGGTAGGAGTTGTGCCAACACCTACCTATCCGTTTTCCATTTATACAAAGGTGTTTCCGGGTATTTAGGTAGGAATTGAGATGTTTTTGTCTGTTCATACACAAAAGTTTTAAAAATTCAGTTTGACTATGTCTTAAATGTTGGAGATAGGACTTTTCATTGTTGGAGATAGGACTTTTCATTGTTGGAGATGGGACTTTACACCGTTGGAGATAGGACTTTACCCCCCTAAACCATTATCCCTTACAGTGTAAAGTGCCATTCCTTACAGTGTAAAGTGCCATTCCTTACAGCGTAAAGTGTCATCCCTTACAGCGTAAAGTGTCATCCCTTACAGTGTAAAGTGTCATCCCTTACAGCGAAAGGTCCTATCCCTTTCACCCTCGGAAGGCATCCCTTTCTGCCCCGCCGCCGTCGTCTCTCAATCACACTGCAAAGTTACAACATCCCCAAACCCAATTGACCGCTTTTGACAACTTTCGCAGAAAAATTTTAAATGATTGATGAAAATTTTGCCTTTTTCCCTCAAAAAATCTTTGTTGTTTCAAGAATAATTCTTATCTTTGCCACGTCGTTCGGAGAAATGGACGATGACATCGAGGAGAGCTAAAAAGCTTAGTTCCGCAAGAGAATCTGGAAAATTCATTATACGAAGGAGCAAGTTTGAAGGCTGTTCTTCCTGTTGTGTATATATACGTGTACCTTATACTATAAGGACAGTTCACATATATGCCAGCAGGTGTGAGCTGTATTTCATTCTTATTCGTATAGGTATTCCAGAACCTTCTTGCTAGGAATGGTAAGTAGGCTCACACTCTTTGTTAGTATTTTGAAATATGACTAACCAAATATTATAACTTATGAAAAAGAAAATTACTTTATTAATGCTCTCTATGGTAATTCCCATAGCAGCATGGTGTGAAGATGGCGATGTTTTTACAGCGAAGACTGTAGAAGACGTTGAAATGACCTTTGTTGTAATTAGTGAGGCAGACAAAACGTGTCAAGTTGGTAAGGGATTGGGATTCACAATCGAGCCATCTATTTCCACTGAGACTGTTGGCCACGTTACTGTTCCCTCAATAGCTAATGGATATACAGTAACAACATTGGCAGTAAACGCTTTTTGCGATTGTAGTAGCCTTTCATCAATATCTATCCCGAATAGTGTTACTGCCATAGGTGCTGGAGCATTTCAGAACACACAATGGTACGAAGATCAACCAGATGGCTTAATATACGCTGGAAACGTAGCTTATCATTATAAAGGCACGATGCCTTCAAATACATCCATTGTAATAAATGATGGGACTACAGGAATTGCTGAAGAATGTTTCCGTGATTATAAAAATCTGATAAACATTACCATTCCAGAAGGAGTAACAAACATTGGTGATTTGGCTTTCTCTGGCTGTAATAATTTAAAAAACATAAATATACCAAATAGCGTATCATTCATTGACAAAAGTGCATTTTATGATACTGGTTGGTTAAATAGTAAGTCTGCAGGTTTGGTGTATGCAGGGAAAGTTGCTTACAAATATAAAGGAACTGCACCATCTGGAACTGAAATCACAATTCAAGATGGGACAGTAAGTATTTCCCCTTCTGCTTTCTCGGGATGCCAAGGATTAGTGTCTATAACATTTCCGAATAGTGTAACAAGTCTCGGGAAAAACGCTTTTTATCATTGCGAAAATCTTATAACGGTTAACTTGTCTGATAATTTGAAAACTATTGGAGAACAAGCTTTTTCTGGCTGTAAAAGTCTATCAAGTATAAGCATCCCTGACAATGTAACAAGTATTGGTGTTTATGCTTTTAATAGCTGTTCAAATCTTGAGTCAGTGATTATCCCAGAGGGAGTGACAAGTATCAGAAATCTAACATTTGTGAATTGCACCAACTTAAGTTCCGTATCTATCCCGAAAAGTGTAATCACAATTGGTAGTAGTGCATTTGGGTCCTGCGGCCTCACTTCATTAACCATTCCTTTTGGAGTTAAGAAAATTGATACTAGTGCTTTCCATCATTGTACTTTATTATCCTCGGTAGACATCCCAAGTAGCGTGACTGATATTGGTAGTGAATCTTTCTACGAATGCAGTAATTTGACTTCCGTTTACATTCCCAATAGCGTAACAAATATTGGCAGTTCAGCTTTCTTGGGTTGTAATAGTCTTAACAGAGTGATAATAGAAAAGGAAAATCCGATATCTATTGATGAAAATACTTTTTCTAATCGAACTAATGCCATCCTTTCCGTTCCGTTAGACAGTAAAGCGGCTTACGAAGCAGCTGATTATTGGAAAGATTTCAAAACTATTGTGGAAACATCTCCCATTATTAAAATTACTGATGTTAGAGCCAAGGCAAAATGTGTTGCCAACTGGGATACAAATGGTGACGGCGAGCTGAGCGAGACAGAGGCTGCTGCAGTAACAGATATTGGAACAGTTTTTGCAAATCAGGATATTATCACTTTTAACGAATTGCAGTATTTTACGGGACTAACTTCTATTGGTTTTGGTGCTTTCAAAACTAATCTTGGTTTGAACTCAATAACCATCCCTTGTAATGTAAAAACAATAGGGGACTATGCTTTTCAGGAATGCGAACGTTTAACTTCTATTACCATCCCTAATAGTGTAGAAACAATTGGTACTTATGCTTTCGAAACTTCAGGCTTAACTTCCCTATACATTCCAGAAAGCGTAACATTCATTGATAATTATGCCTTCGATGAATGCCCTTTACTCTCGATAGCTGTGGATGAAGATAATGCCATATATGATTCTCGCGAGAATTGTAATGCGATTATTCATACGTCAACAAATACTATCTTCAAAGGCTGCAAAAACTCAACAATTCCTAGTAGTGTGACATCTATTGGCTATGGTGCATTTTATAGTTGCAGTGGTCTGGAATCCGTCACTATACCCAGCAACGTGACAACCATAGAAGAAAGTGCATTCAATTGGTGCAGAGATTTAAATTCCATTACCATCTCTAATGGTGTGATATCCATCGGTCCAGCTGCATTCAATTGGTGCACAGGTCTTACCTCCATCAACATTCCTAGCAGCGTGGCAACCATTGGTAATAATGCTTTCTATATGTGTAATAATTTAACTTCGGTAACTGTTGAAAGGAATACACCAATAACTATTAATAGTAGTAATACTTTCTCCAATTGCGCCAATGCCACACTTTTTGTCCCTGCAGGCAGTAAAGCGGCTTACGAAGCAGCTGATTATTGGAAAGATTTCAAGGAAATAATAGAGTTGGCAGATAATATCACCATTGGTGCTACTGGTATAGGTACTTTCTGTAGCACACATGCTTTGGATTTCTCTGGTACAGATGACATAAAGGCTTATATCGTGTCTGCTTTCAAGCCCAGTACAGGTGAGGTGACGTTAACTCGAATCACAGATGTGCCTGCCAATACAGGTATCGTGGTGAAAGGCGATGCTGACACCTACTCTATTCCTTGGGGACCTGGCGAGACCATCGTATCAAATATGTTGGTAGGGGTAACAGAGAACACCATTCTGAATAAGGAAGATGGCGACTATACCAATTATATCCTCGCCAAGAAGAATGGTAACCTTGGGTTCTATGCTGTTGCCGATGGCACTACGCTGAGTGCTGGAAAGGCTTATCTGCCTCTCCCCACCGCCAGTCTGCCTAGTGGTGCACGAGATGTAAAATTCGTCTTTGACGATGAGCAAACGACTGACATTACTGAAGTAGAGCACACAAATACTGATGCAAGAACTGAAGTTTACGACCTGCAGGGACGCAAAGTGATAAGACCTGCAAAGGGACTGTATATTGTTAATGGTAAAAAGGTAACTATTAAATAATGTGTGATATGGAAAAGAAATTATATATGATGCCACAAACCAATGTGGTAGAGATAAAGACAAAAGGTCTCTTGGCTGGTTCGCAATTCGATATTCCTGTCAGCAATCCTAATGATGAAGTAGATGCAGGAAATGCTTTGTCAAGAGGTAATCATTCGATATGGGATGAAGACGAAGAAGAATGATTTTGAAAGCTATAGGTAGGTGTTAGGTAGGTGTTTGAACAACACCTACCTATTGTTTTCCACCTTATACAAAGGGGTTTCCGAAGATTTAGGTAGGAGGGTAGGTGGTTTTTGAGAAACTACGCTGCGGGTGACTTTAATAATCGGCGTGTCTCTCGTCGAGCTTCCTTCCAACGGGGGAAGAACTTGTCCATCAATGCATGGAAACGGGCATTATGGCTTGGTTCCAAGAGATGGCACAGCTCATGAACCACGACGTGCTCTACACACCATTCTGGCAACAACAGAAGATAGGCCGAGAAGCAGATGGACTTGTCCTTGACATTGCAGACGCCCCATCGCGAAATCATCGCCTTGTAATAGACAACGGATGGTTTCACGCCAATTACCTTGGAATGGTGTTCTACCATCGGCTCTATCAAGGCTTTCAATCGTTGGAGGGCGTCTTCAGCCTGTTCTTTTGTCTTCAGCGGCAGCTGATGATAAAAGTCGGCCCTCTGCTTTTGGCTTTCACAGGTTTTCTTTCGTGCCTCAGCAATCCACTCACGGTGTTCCTCAATAAACCGCTCCACTTCAGACTTAGGTATGCCAAAAGGAGCCGACACATGCACATCGCCATTCTTCACGATGCGCATCGACAGCCTCCTGGTTCTCCTATATGTCACTTGTATGGCCATACGAAATTCTAAATACACTTAAAACTTGATGCAAAGATAGTAATAATTGCGGATTTATCGCTATATTTGCACCAAGATTATCATGTAACCCAACAAAAACTACGTTTATGATGAATTCGTCACATGTGGAGATAAAGAACTGTAAGGACATCTATCTTGCCGGAGGGTGTTTCTGGGGAACAGAGCATTACTTCAAGCAGATTGAGGGTGTGGTGGAAACAGAGGTGGGATTTGCCAATGGACATACGGCGAACCCTACATATAAAGAGGTATATACCGATACAACGGGATATGCCGAGACAGTACATGTAAAGTACAATGTTGACGTTGTAAGCCTTGAGTTCCTGCTGCAGATGTTCTTCAAGGCCATCGACCCGACAAGTCTCAACAAACAGGGGCACGATGAGGGGACTCGCTATCGCACTGGTGTTTATTATACCGATTCTGAGGATCTACCAGTTATCGAAAAAGTGTTTGCCGAAGAACAAAAGAATTATCAGCAACCACTGGCTGTTGAGAAGCTTCCCTTGGAGAATTTCTATACAGCAGAAGAGTATCATCAGGACTATCTCGACAAGAATCCTGACGGCTATTGCCATCTACCCCTGGCGCTGTTCGAGTTTGCAAGACAAGCCAAGGCTAAGAAATAGGATAGCGAGGTAAGAAATGATAAGACGAGAAACTAATAACAAAAATAGAAACTAAGAATATGAAGAGAACAATCATGATGCTGGCCTGCATGCTGATGGCAGGCGTTGCTTTGGCTGGTGGCCATTGGGTAGGAACGTGGGGTACGGCTCCGCAACTTGTAGAACGTCATAATAACCCGCCGGCACCTGGGCTGGCCAACAACTCGCTGCGTGAGATTGTGCAGGTATCGATAGGCGGTAAGAAGGTGCGCCTGAAGCTCACCAATGAGTTCAGCACAGAGGCCACGGAGATCAAGGCCGTAGAGCTGGCCATTGCCAAGACGGCAGGCAGCAGCAGCGAGATTGACGAGGCGACAACGGTGAGCCTGACCTTCAATGGTGAAAGCGGCGTGACGATACCTGCCAATGGCACCGTGATCTCCGATGCCGTCAACTTCAAGATGGACGACCGCCAGAATGTTGCCATCACTATTCACTATGGCTCAGCATCACCCAGTGTCAGCGGTCATCCTGGCTCGCGTACCACTTCTTATCTGAAAGAAGGAAATACTACCGACTTCACTGGCGCCATCAGAACAGACCATTGGTATAGCATCCAGACGCTAGAGGTGGAGGCTCCGAAGAAAGCCGGCGCCATCGCCATCTTAGGCAACTCGATTACTGATGGACGAGGCTCGACCACCAACGAACAGAACCGCTGGGCCGACGTGCTCTCGCGTCGATTGCTGGCCAACAAGGCCACGAAGAGGGTAGGGGTGCTGAACATGGGCATCGGCGGCAACTGCGTGCTGGGTGGAGGCCTTGGCCCTGCTGCCGTGAACCGTTATCAGCGCGACCTCTTTGGTCAGGAGGGTGTGAAGTGGATTATCCTCTTCGAGGCTGTCAACGACCTAGGCTATGCCCGCAATGGGGTGCAGACGGCAGAGCGCATCATCGAAGTCTATAAAAAGATTATCGATGAGGCCCATCAGAAGGGCATCCGCGTGTTTGGTGCCACCATCACGCCATTCAAGGGCAACAACTACTATTCAGAAGACCACGAGAAGGGCCGTAGCACCATCAACACATGGATTCGCACCACCGACCTGCTCGATGGCGTGATAGACTTTGACCAGGCCGTGCGTAATCCCCAAGACCCAGAAGCCATGCAGGCGCAGTTCCTGTTCGAGAACGACTGGCTGCATCTCAATGCCAAGGGCTATGAGACGATGGGTAACAGTATAGACTTGAACCTTTTTAAATAGTCTCCACCAGGACTATTTACATGCATTTTTGATAGCTGTGGCAACGGTATAGGCAGTGGTCCAGGCGGCTTGGAAATTGAAGCCGCCAGTGACGCCGTCGATGTCGAGCACCTCGCCTGCAAAATATAGGTGTGGGTGCTCGCGGCTTTCTAAAGTAGAGGGGTTGACGGCAGAGAGGTCAATGCCGCCGCAAGTGACGAACTCGTCCTTGAAAGGCGCACGACCAGCAATCTGGTAGGTGTCGTTAATAAGCATATTCGTCAGACGATTCAGCTCTTTCTGGTTGAGGCTGCCCCAAGGGGCGTGAGCTCTTCCAGCAAGAGCTTTTTCTGTGAGATAGCTCCATAGACGCTGAGGCAGGTCGAAGGGCCGCATGGTGGTCAGCTGCTTCTGTGCATGCTGTCGACAGAAAGCCAACAGCTCTTCCTGTACCTCGTTCTCCTTGAGTGATGTCCAGTTGACGGATAGGGGCATCTGGTATTGATGCTCGCTGAGCAGACGGGCGGCATAGCTGCTGAGTCGCAGGATGCACGGACCACTCATGCCCCAGTGGGTGATGAGTAGTGGTCCTGAAGCTCTCATCTTAGTGCCTGGAATCATCGCGGTAGCATCAACCACGGTACCCATCAGGTTTCGCAGTTGGGCATCGTTAATATTAAAGGTGAAAAGCGAGGGGACGGGAGGGATAATGAGTGAAGAGTGAAGAGTGAAGAGTGAAGAATTCTTCATGCCGCCTGTGGTGATGGCGATGAAATCATAGTCGCTGAGATCATCAAGGCTATTGACCTTGCAACAAGTCTTAATGGTGATGTCCAGACGATGGGCCTCGTTGAGAAAGAGGTTGATGATGGTGTGGGAGTCCTGCGACTGTGGAAAGACGCAATGGTCCTCCTGAGTGGTGAGCTTGACACCGCGATGCTCAAACCATTGATAGGCATCGCGGTAGTCAAACACTTTGAAAAGACGTTTCAGCAGTCGGTGGCCTCGCGGATAAACGCTCTGCAGGTCGACCACATCCTCAAACGAGTTGGTGCAGTTACAGCGTCCGCCGCCTGAGATCTCAACCTTGGCCAGCACTCGTTTCGAGGCCTCCAGGATGGTGACATCCATCTGTGGACACATCTCCTTGAGATTGATGGCCAGAAAGAATCCTGCGGCTCCTCCGCCAACGACTGCCGTCTTCATCATGATTCGTAGGCGGCAGCTTCGGCTGCTGCGATGATATCTTCACGAGAAAGATCCTGCGGCATGTGGGAGATATCGGAGAGGTCGAACTCATCGTCATCAGAAGAAGGCTCTGGGGCCTCATTCTTCTTAGTGGCCTTCGTGGTCTCAATGGGCTCGGGCTCCGCGGACTCATTGGCCTCATTCTTGATGATAAACTCCTTCTCGGCCTCCAGGTCGGGGGCAATGGCGGTAGGCTCCTCTTCCATCTTCGTACGGTTTGACTTAGCCGAGAAGATGGCATCGACGAATTGCGGCTCACGGCGCAGTTGCTGTAGTGTCTCTTTGGCGGCCAGCTGCTGGGCCTCTTTCTTTGAATAGCCCTGACCCTTACCGCCGTCAATGCCTTCAATCTTGACGATGAAGCCAAAGACGGGCGAGCCCTGCTGGTCGGTAGTCTCCTTCAGCATCTGGAACTCCATGCGCACTCGGTTCTTCTGTGTCCACTCCAGTAGCTTCGACTTGAAGTTCACCTCTTTATATGCCACCTTGTCAATGTTGACCATCTGAGTCAGGATACGCTTCTTCATAAAGCGCATTACGGCATCATAGCCTTGGTCCAGATAGATGGCACCCACCAGCGCCTCGAAGGCGTTGCCAGCCAAATAACTATTGTGTGAGCGGCCTGTGGCGTTGCTTTGAATCAGCTCCGTCAGTCCCATCTCCTGAGCCAGTTTTCCTAATGTCTCACGACTTACCAGTTTCGAGCGGGTGTTGGTCAGAAAACCCTCGTGCTTGCCGTTGAAGTGCTCATAGACAATATGTCCCACCACGGCATCAAGTATGGCGTCACCCAGAAACTCCAGTCGCTCGTTGTTCAGCGGACGACCTTTGTCGTTGCGCTTGCCTGAGCTCTTGTGGGTCAGGGCCATCTTATAATACTTGATGTTGTGGGGGTAGAACCCGATGATGTCGTGTAGAGAAGAAAAAAGCTCCTTCTCCTGACGGAAAGGGAGCTTTATACGATCAATGATATCTTTAAGCCTCATACTTTTTGAAAACAACACAAGCGTTGTGACCACCGAAACCAAACGTATTGCTCAGTCCGGCACGTACAGTACGCTTCTGTGCCTTGTTAAAGGTGAAGTTCAGATTATAATCAATCTCAGGATCTTCGTCGCCATCCTCGTGGTTGATGGTGGGAGGAATGATATCGTTCTTCACAGCCAGGATGGTAGCCATAGCCTCTACGGCACCGGCAGCACCCAGCAGGTGACCAGTCATGGACTTGGTAGAAGAGATATTCAGCTTGAAGGCAGAGTCGCCGAAGACTTCCTTGATGGCCTTAGCCTCTGAGATATCGCCAACATGAGTTGATGTGCCGTGCACGTTGATGTAGTCGATTTCATCGGGCTTCATGCCAGCATCTTCCAGAGCGTTCTGCATCACCAGCTTAGCGCCTAGACCCTCGGGGTGAGAGGCGGTGATATGGTGAGCATCGGCACTCATGCCGGCACCAACCATCTCGGCATAGATCTTAGCACCACGAGCCTTGGCGTGCTCCAGCTCCTCAAGGATGAGACAGCCGGCACCTTCACCCATGATGAAGCCATCGCGGCTAGCGCTGAATGGACGGCTGGCCTTCTCGGGCTCATCGTTGCGGGTTGACAGGGCGTGCATGGCGTTGAAACCGCCTACGCCAGTCTCACAGATGGCTGCCTCGGCACCACCCGCTACAATGACGTTAGCCTTACCCAAGCGAATCAGGTTGAAGGCGTCGGCCAGGGCGTTGCTTGAAGAAGCACATGCAGAAGAGGTGATGTAGTTAGGACCGTGGAAACCGTACTGGATAGAAATCTGTCCAGCAGCAATGTCGGCAATCATCTTCGGAATGAAGAAAGGATTGAACTTAGGACCATCTTCGCGGTGTGCGCCGTAGTAGGTCACCTCGTCCTCGAAAGTCTTGATGCCACCAATACCGACACCAAAGACCACGCCAACGCGGTTCTTGTCTATTGTCTCAAGATCCATTGCGCTGTCGTTGACGGCCTGCTGGGCAGCAATCATGGCCAGCTGTGTGTAGCGGTCCATCTTGCGTGCTTCCTTGCGGTCCAGGTAGTCGTTGATGTTGAGGTTCTTTACCTCACAGGCAAACTGGGTCTTAAACTTGCTTGCATCGAAAAGTGTAATAGGTGCTGCGCCGCTAACGCCTGCCAGAAGATTGTTCCACATCTCTTCAGGGTTGTTACCCACGGGGGTTACTGCGCCTAAACCTGTTACAACAACTCTTTTTAATTCCATTTTATTAAGATTAAAGAATTAAAAAATTGAAGAATTGAAAAAAAGAGCCAGGATGAAGCCTGAACTTCAATTTTTCAATTCTTCAATCCTTCAAATCAAAGTTTGATTTATTTTGCGTTTTCCTCGATATAGCTAATAGCGTCGGCAACGGTGCCAATCTTCTCAGCCTTATCATCGGGAATAGAAATGCCGAACTCCTTCTCGAATTCCATGATGAGTTCAACGGTATCCAGTGAATCTGCGCCCAGATCATTGGTGAAACTTGCTTCGGGCTTAACTTCTGCTTCGTCAACACCGAGTTTGTCTACAATAATAGCCTTTACTTTGCTTTCAATTTCTGACATAGTTTTTCTGTTTAAAATGTTAATAATTTATTTCTTTCTAAGATATTATCTTGAAAATCGGGTGCAAAGTAACTCATTTTTATTCAATTACGCAAACTTTTTATCAAAAAACTGCCCTCTGTGTGCACACACAGGGTATAATTGTGCAACTTTTCGACGATATTTTTGGTATTTTTTACACTTTACGCCCTTTTTGCTTCATTAATCAACCAAAGAAATCACCGTCGCCCTGTTGGTCGTAGCTGCTACCATCGAAGCAGTGGGTACAAACCTTCTCTTTGGGCAGTCCGATGCTCTCAATGAGGTCTTCTATACGTGCAAACTTCAACGAGGTGAGACCCAGTCGACGTGCAATCTCATCCACCATACGCTTGTATTCGGGAGAGTCGGTCTTGGCATACTGGTCCAGTTTAATCTTATCGTCGCCCTCGAAGTCGCGGATGATACGACGGGTAATCAGCTCCAAGTCACTCTTGCTATTGGTGAAACCGATGAAGGGACAGCCATAGACCAGCGGCGGACAAGAGATGCGCACATGGATTTCTTTGGCGCCGTTTTGCACAAACTCACGGGCATTGTCGCGAAGTTGGGTGCCACGAACGATAGAGTCATCGCAGAACACCACGCGCTGACCACGCAGCAGGGCCTCGTTGGGAATCAGTTTCATCTTGGCCACAAGGTCGCGACGGGTCTGGTTACCAGGGGTAAACGAGCGGGGCCAGGTGGGGGTATACTTCAACACGGCACGCTTGTAGGGGATGCCAGAACCTTCGGAATAGCCCAGAGCCATACCAACACCTGAGTCGGGGATACCGCATACGAGGTCGGCCTCGATATCGTCGCGCTCACCCATCATCTTTCCGTTCTTCTCACGTACATATTCTGTATTGATGCCTTCATAGCAAGAGGCGGGGAAGCCGTAGTAGACCCAGAGGAACGAGCATATCTGGCAGCGCTTGAAGGCAGGCTGCAGCACCTCAAAGCTATCTGGGGTTAGACGTACAATCTCGCCAGGACCGAGGTCGCGAACGGGTTTGTAGTCCAGGTTGGGGAAGCTGGTGGTCTCGCTACTCACGGCATAGGCTTTTTCCCAGTCGTCAGTGCCGATGGGCGACAGTTTGTGCACCTCTTTCCTACCAATGACGATAGGAGTGCGTCCCAGGAAGTCGCGAGCTGCAATGATGCCGTCCTCGGTGAGGATGAGCATGGAGCACGAACCTTTGATTTTGCGATACACCATGTTAATGCCTTCCACGAAGGTGCTGCCCATATTGATGAGCAGGGCCACGAGTTCCGTCTGGTTCAGGTTGTTGGCACTCTGTTCGCTTAGGTGCATGCGCTGTGCCAGCAGCTCATCGGCAATCTCGCGCAGGTTGTTGATCTTGGCTACGGTAACCACCGCATAGCGTCCCAGATGCGAGTTGATGATGATGGGCTGTGGGTCGGTGTCGCTAATGACGCCCAGTCCCTGATTGCCAGAAAATTCGTGGAGTTCGTCTTCGAACTTTGAGCGGAAATAGTCGCGCTCCAAGGAGTGGATGCTGCGGCTGAAGCCTTTCTCGTGGTCGAAGGTGACGAGACCAGCTCGTTTAGTACCAAGATGAGAGTTGTAGTCTGTGCCGTAAAACAAGTCGTTTACACAGTCTTTTGTGGAAATGGTTCCGAAAAATCCGCCCATAGTTGTTATCGCTGTTTATGTTTGCGGGCGCAAAGGTACGAATAATTTATGAATTACAAATGATGTATTACGATTTTTTTTCGTAATTTTGCAGCCATCATGACACAGGACAAACTTTGGAACAGCAACTACTGCAAGGTGATGGCCGCTAATTTTGCGCTGTTTTTCGCCTTTTATGTGCTGACGCCGCTGCTGCCGCTCTATCTCAGTGAGCACTTCGGCGCCACGAAGGATGTGATAGGCCTGGTGCTCTCAGGCTATACCATCACTGCCCTGCTGTTCAGACCGTTTAGCGGCTTTATTGTCGACTCGTTTTCAAGAAAGAAGGTGCTGATGGTGTGTTTTGCCGCCTTTGCTATCTTTTTTGCTGGCTATCTGGCTGCCTCCACCTTATTATTATTTACTATAGTGAGAACGTTGCATGGTGGACCCTTTGGCGCCTTGACGGTGGCTAACAGCACAGTGGCTATCGACGTGCTACCCAGCAGTCGCAGGACTGAGGGTATTGGCTACTACGGCCTCTCCAACAATCTCGCCATGGCTATTGCCCCAACTGTGGGTATTTTCCTATATAAATGGACCAACAGCTTCGAATTGCTGTTCTGGGTGGCGCTGATAGTGGCTTTTGCTGGTTGGCTCACCGATGCAACGGTAAAATTAAACCTCAAATCTCAAACCTCCAACCTCCAACCTCAGCTCCCCTCCCTTCACCCATCACCCATCACCCTTCACCTATCATGGGATCGTTTTTTCCTCATTCGCGGTTGGCTCTTGGGGGTTAACATGGTGGCGTTCGGCTTCTGTTTTGGCGTGCTGAGTAATTATCTGGCCATCTACGGCAAGGAGGTGATGGGTATTACTGGCGGTACTGGCACCTATTTCATGCTCTGCTCCATCGGACTCATCCTCTCACGACTGCAAGGAGGCAAGACCCTCCGTAAAGGTCTGCTGACACATAATGCTGGTACGGGCATGTTGATATCGCTGGTTGGTTACACCTTATTTATATTAATACCGTCGCCGATAGGCTACTACGGCTCTGCCCTGCTCATCGGTCTGGGCAATGGTCACATGTGGCCCGCCTTCCAGAATATGACTATCAATGTGGCATCGAATAGTCAGCGGGGCACAGCCAACAGCACCATCCTCGTGTCATGGGACATCGGTATGGGTCTCGGCATCCTTTTGGGTGGTGTCATCTCTGAACTCATCAACTATTCTGCCGCTTTCTGGACTGTTGTCCTGGTCAACGCCCTTGGTGTTGCCCTCTTCTTCCTCTATACTAAGAGCTTCTTTCTTAAAAGGAACCTGAACCAGGCGGTGCATTAAATAAGGATATTTATTCAAAGCCTAAAATAATGGGTGTTTTTCTATTGTAAATGCGAGAAATTTAGTAATTTTGCAGCGCAAAAGAGGATGAGGCCATCAGAAAACCATTAAAAAGGGATAAAAAACGGCTTAACCAGGTAAACAATTGCTTGAAAATGGAATCAAAAGAGAACAACTGGAGCGTAGGGGAAATCGTTACCTTGTCAAAAACAAAGAAACCGCTGAAAAAGAGCGGTTCGAGGACATTTGTACGTTATGTCAACTCACGTTATATCTGTATTCGTGAGGCGAAAGACGGTCAGCGTGGCATCTTGCTGAAGGTTCTTGGCAAGGCCATGGTCGACGATATAGCGATGGTTAACAGCGAGCCGTTTTGCAAGGACTTTAGCGAGGATTTGTTTGAGAGTACCACCTATTTCAGTTATCCTTTCCCTTCTACCGATGAAGTCAAGGAGGTGCTTAGCATCTTCCGCGAGCATCCTGGTCTCACCGCTGTTTTCGAGAAGGCTTCGATGCACATCAATCCCAACTCAAAATACTGGGTGCGCGAGACGTCCAGCCGACTGCTGTTCATGAAGAAGCCTCGCTATTACGATGCCCCTTCCGACACGCTTAGCAAGGCTTCCGATGATATTATTGCTTACCGTTTGACGGTGGTGTATTTCACTCCGTCGGAGTTGGTGTGGTAAACTTTCCGCTGGCTTTCACCGAGGTGCCGTCTTTAGCAGCACGGGTGTAGCCCCTAGTCCAATAGCTCCAGTCGAAGCGATTGTCGTAGGCTAGTTTGAAGACGATATCCTTAGAGGTGCCGTCATCCATATAGCCCCTGAAGTAGGTATCGCTCAGGCTGTATTCATTGATATAGACATCGTTCCAGCTGTCGGCATAGTTGATGCGGATGCTACCCTTGTAGATCTCCCAAGTAAACTCGCAGTAATAATAGTCGCTGTAGCGGCTGTTAAGGTCGTAGTCAACCTCGTAGCCCCAGCCTCCGTATGCACAGTCACGCTCAAAGTACATTGTGGTGCGATAGGTGTCGCCCGTCAGTCCCCAGCGATCGTAGTAGTAAGTATCGATAAAGCCCGACCAGGTGCCATCGAGTGTGCGAGCCTCCTCGCGGTCTTCCATATCCTCCCAAAATTCAACGTCACAGCTTGTGAAGGTCGTCAATGCCATTGTGGCTATTGCGATATAAGTAAAAATCTTTTTCATAATCGTAACATTTTAAAGGGTTCAACTTGTTTTTGATAGTGCAAAGATAGTAACTATATGGCAAAGCCGCAAGGCGTTTTTCCTATTCTATGATAGGAAAAAACCTATTGTTGAGGAGAAAACCCCTCTAACTTACTCAAGGAATACAGTACATCGTGTGTTGTATCGTACACTTTTTGTACAACCCAGAAAAGAAAAAGACGCTGCAAATACCTGATTTACAGCGTCTTTGCTTTTTAAGCTTGTACCCAGACCCGGGGTCGAACCGGGACGGGTTGCCCCACTGGTGTTTGAGACCAGCGCGTCTACCGATTCCGCCATCTGGGCTCGAAAAGCGGGTGCAAAGTTACAAAGAAAAATTGATTCCTGCAAAAGAATCTACTAAAAAAAACAAATAATGGACATTTTACAAAGAAAATCTTTGGTTTTGTCGAAATTGTTTTGTATCTTAGCACCCTGAAAAATGACTAGAAATCTGATATATGGAATTTTCAAACAGTAACTACTGTATTATCTTGGCTGGTGGCCGAGGTAAGAGATTATGGCCTTCGAGTAGAATGGAGCGTCCTAAGCAGTTTGTAGACTTTTTTGGAACAGGACGTACACAGTTGCAGTCTACCTATGACCGCATCGCAGGCATACTTCCCAAAGAAAATATTTTTGTTTGTACCTGTAAAGAGTATGAACACTGGGTGCGAGAGCAGTTGCCTGAACTGCCTGAAAAACGTATCATGACGGAGCCGGTGAACCGTAATACGGCGCCTTCGGTGGCCTGGGTAGGTGTGTGCATTCATCGAGAGTGTGCCGATGCACGCATTCTGGTGATACCTTCCGACCAGTTTATCATCAATGAGGAAGCTTTCCGTCGGAACGTGCTCGATGGTCTGAAGTTTGTCAGCGAGAACAATATCATGCTGACAATGGGCATTAAGCCCTCACGTCCTGAGCCGGGCTATGGTTATATACAAATAGGTGAGCCTACATTGTTTAGCGGCATCAACAAGGTGCAGTCGTTTACGGAGAAGCCAGAGCGCGAATTTGCCCGTATGTTTATGGAAAGCGGCGAATTTCTGTGGAACACAGGTATGTTTCTTGCTAATGTGACCTATCTGCGCGATTTTTTCCTGGAGGTCATCAAAGATATGCCTTATCGTATGGCTAACCTGCTGACGATGGAGCCAGAAGAAGCACGCCAGCAATATGTGGCCACCCACTATCCCTCATATCCCAACCTGTCGATGGACAAAGCTGCGCTGGAGATGTCGGAAAACGTCTTTGTGATGCAATGTGACTTCGGATGGGCCGACTTAGGCACGTGGCATGCCATCTATGAGTGCATGCAGAAGCAAGAAAACGATAACGTGGTGATTGACTCGGAGGTGATGATGGAAGACAGCAAGGGCAACATTATCAAACTGCCGAAAGGGCATGTAGGTGTCATCAACGGACTGGAAGGTTATATCGTGGCCGAAGAGGGCGACGTACTTCTGATATGCAAAAAGAGCGACTCATCGTCGCTCATTCGCAAGTATGTCAATGAGATTGGCATACGCTATGGAGAGAAATATATTTAACCCTTGAAGGCTGTATAAATCTTTTCGGCTATCTGCTGCATCTCCTCAGAAGGGAGTTGCAGCTTTTCTTTTCTGAAGTCCACATCGCCCTCGCTATTCATAGGAATCAGGTGGATATGTGCGTGGGGCACCTCGAGGCCCAGCACCACCTGTGCTACCTTCTTGCAGGGGAAGGCTTTCTTCAGGGCCACAGCCACCTGCTTGGCAAAGAGTTGAAACTCGGCCAGCTCGTCGTCGTCCATATCGAAGATATAGTCCACTTCACGACGAGGAATCACCAATGTATGGCCTTTGGCCAGGGGATTGATGTCAAGGAAGGCATAGAACTTCTCGTTTTCTGCACATTTGTAGCTGGGAATCTCGCCAGCAGCAATCTTACTGAAAATATCCATTGTTTCTTTTTTCGTTATGACGTTATAACGTTATGACGATATAACGACTTGATTCATTATCCAACAGTAATCTTCTCGATGCGGAGCTTGATGGTGCCGCGAGGAATCTTCACCTCCACCTCATCGCCCACCTTATGGTTCAGCAGACCCTGGGCAATGGGGGTCTGGATGCTAATCTTGCCCTCACGCAGGTTAGCCTCACTCTCGCTGACGATGGTATAGGTCATGCGGGCCTTGTTGGCCAGATTAGTCATCTCCACCTTCGACAGGATCTGCACAGAGTCAGTACTCAGACGAGAGGTGTCCACAATCTTAGCCTCAGTAATCTGCTGCTTCAGCAGATTGATTTTCGACTCCAGATGAGCCTGGGCTTCTTTGGCAGCCTCATACTCACTATTTTCACTCAGGTCGCCTTTGTCGCGTGCTTCAGCGATGGCGGCCGATGCCTTGGGGCGTTCAATACCCTCTAAACGTTTCAGTTCGGCTATGAGTTTGTCATAGCCCTCTTGTGACATATAAGCCATATATTTCTTCTTTTTAAGTTGTTATTTACAGTTTTTTCCTAAGTCAGCAAAAAAGAAAGAATCCCGACTGTTCTCTCAGAGTCGGAATCCTCGTTATCTCTCAACCTGTTGTCTTTTCTACTTTTACTGGGTGCAAAGATAAGGCTTTTTTCCGAATCAACCAAATTTTTCTAAAAAAATTCGTTTATTCCTTTTCTAATTTGTATCTTTGCAGGCAGATAACTAATTGACTATAACAATGATGAAACGATTCTACGTATTGATAGTTGCCATGCTGACCTTTGTGACGGCAAGTGCACAAACCGAGATGACAACGACGGAAGGCAAGACGCTGTATAAAACGACCAGCAAGAGGCGAGTGTCTATCCACGATCCCTCGGTGGTGTTTAATCCAACGAGCAACCGCTATTATATCTTTGGTTCGCACAAGGCAGGAGCCTATACCACCGATATGATGAACTGGACTCAGGCCAATCCCAAATGGAAAGTAGGTTCCAACAACAATGCTCTCAACAAAAATGCTTTCGTGACCCCTGCCGTCAAGAAAGTAAAGAAAGGTGGTGTGGAGGTAGACTTCCCGCAGTTTAATGCGATGGATTGGGCTGGTAAAACCGATGCCAACTACAATATAGACGGCAATATGTGGGCACCCGATGTCATTTGGAACCCTACGATGAATAAATGGTGTATGTATCTGAGCATCAATGGCGACAAATGGCACTCAAGTATCATTCTGCTCACTGCCGACAATATCACAGGTCCCTACCTGTATCAAGGCCCTGTGGTCATCAGTGGTTTCGACAATGGCGACCATTCTTTCAAGGATACCGATGTGGAGTTAGTGCTGGACACACTCGACGCCCTTCCCTCGCGCTATAACGGCACTTGGGCCACCACAACGAAGCCCAGTCTTCCAAACAACATCGACCCTTGCGTGTTCTATGATGAGGAAGGTAAGCTGTGGATAGCCTACGGCTCGTGGTCGGGTGGCATCTTCATGCTGGAACTTGACGAGGAGACAGGCTTGCGCGACTACGACGTGACCTATACGACCAGTGGAGGTGACCCCTACTTTGGCAAGCGTATAGCTGGTGGCTATTATGTATCGGGCGAAGGACCATATATTGAGCATATTGGCGACTACTACTATCTCTTTATGAGTTATGGCTTCTATTCACCTGACGGCGGCTACGAGATGCGCGTATTCCGTTCCTCCAATCCAGACGGTCCTTATAAAGACGCCTCAAACCATAATGCCATCTTCACATCTTATGTGATGAACTACGGCACAGGCGACAGTGACACACGCGGCATGAAACTCATGGGTGCCTATAATCATTGGGGAGTCCAGACGGTAGGTGAGTGTGCTCAAGGCCACAACTCCATCATCGCAGCCCCAGACGGTCGCACCTATCTGGTTTATCATACCAAGTTTAACAATGGCACCTCAAATCATCAGGTTCGCGTCCATCAGGTTTTCGTCAATAAAGACGGTTGGCTGGTGGCTGCCCCCTTTGAGTATAACGGTGAGACCATTACAGACGAACAGATTGCTACGACCCAGCCATTCACAGAGGAAGAGCTGGCAGGTACTTACGATCTGCTGATACATAAATACAAGATGGATTATCAGAACATGGAAGAGGTGACGCCTATCAGTATCACCCTGTCTGCCGATGGAAAGATTCGGGGCGACAAGAATGGTTCATGGAGCATTGAAGAAGGCACAGGCTATATCAGGCTATCCCTTGGTGGCATCATCTATAATGGTGTGGTGTTCGAGGAGACGATGGACGGGAATGGCGCTAACGTCATCAGCATCACAGCCATCTCAAAATCAGGCGTCAGTGTCTGGGCCTATAATCCTACGTTGCCCTCCACAGGCATCAAGGACCTTAAAACCTCACAAGGTCTTAAGGATGCATGGCACACCCTCGATGGACGTTGCCTCAACAGCAAGCCTACAACCAAGGGTCTATACATTCAAAACGGGAAAAAGATACTGATACGCTAAACTACAGCAAGTCCAGACAACGCTCAATGAATATGCCGCAGCAGCGATCTTCCACATCGCGGTTGCGGTATATCATTTCTCGCACCACATCCATTGCCTGACGAGTGCTGGCAGAGAGCGACTCCTGCTTCATCAGATGACCAATGAGCACAGCAGAGAAGATATCACCTGTGCCGTGATACAGTCCAGGAATCTCGTCGTAGTCGTGGAAGAAATACTTGCCTGTGGTAGCATCATAGCCACACACCTGATTCTTGTTGTCGATAAAGCAACTGGTGATGATAGCAGAGCGTGTACCTAACTTCACCAGCTTGTCGAGTAATTCACAAGCCTCGCGACGCGTCATACCTTCCTTCTTGAAAGGTTCACCAACGAGATGGCAGGCTTCTGTGTAGTTTGGGAATATCAGATGTGCCACGCTGACCATCTCACGCATCAGTCGCACCTGGTTCTCGCCTATACCATTATATAATTTACCACCATCGCCCATCACTGGGTCCACAAAGATGGTGCATCCTTGTTCAGACTGGTCGCGGCAGAACTGTTCCACCAGTCGCGACTGCTCCTCGCTGAACATCAATCCCGTACAGATAGCGTCAAAGCGGAAGCCCAGTTTTTTCCATACAGGGAGCGTCTGGCGCATATAATCCGTGGTGTCCTGCATAGCAAAATCACCATAGTCAAGGGTGTTAGACACTAATGCCGTTGGCAGATTAAAAGCGGGAATACCCATATACGACAGAATAGGCAGCATGGCAGCCATACCTACCTTGCCATATCCTGCAACATCGTTTACTAAAAGAACCTTTTTCAACTATTATCTATGAACTAAGAATTATGAACTATGAATTAACACAAAGCAGGTTTTTCTGCAACTGCTGTACACTACTGGCTCCTACCAATACAGAGGTAACGCCACGCTGCTGCAGAATCCATTCCAACGCCATCTGCGACAGAGGCTTGTTTTGCGCCTGAGCCTGTTCGTTATAAGTGCGAAGCTTTGCTAACAACTCTTCTGTCAGCATGCTCTCTTTTAGGAATTTTCCTTTCGACATACGAGAATCTGCAGGAATGCCATTGAGATAACGGTCTGTCAGCAGACCTTGAGCCAATGGCGAGAACGAGATGAAGCCGATACCCTTCTCAGCACAGAAATCCAGGATACCCTCTTCCTGAGGCGCACGGTCGAGCATATTCAGGCGACCCTGATAAATCAACATGGGCACATCGCGCTCACGCAGGTACTGCTCAGCAAACTTTGTAGCTTCCAAAGGCCAGCGCGAGATACCTACATACAAGGCTTTTCCACTACGTACAATATCCACCAAAGCCTGGAGTGTCTCCTCCAGAGGTGTCTCAGGGTCATAACGATGACTATAGAAAAGATCCACGTAATCCAGGTGCATACGCTTCAGACTCTGGTCGAGCGAAGCCATCAGGTATTTCCTGGAACCCCAGTTGCCATAGGGACCAGGCCACATGTCGTAACCTGCCTTTGTAGAGATGAACAGCTCATCACGGTAAGCACGGAAGTCATCGTCCATCAGTCGACCCATCGTTTCCTCTGCCGACCCATAGGGTGGGCCGTAGTTGTTAGCCAAATCGAAATGTACGACGCCGTGGTCAAAGGCGTAATGGGTAATCTCTCTGGCTCGTTCGTAGGAGTCAACACCTCCGAAGTTATGCCAGAATCCCAGTGACACCTTTGGCAACATAACCCCAGAGCGTCCACATCTCTCGTACTTCATTCCCCCGTCGTAGCGCAACGGGTCGGCAAAATAATTATCCATACTTTTACAAGTTACAGGCTGCAAAATTACGAAAACTTTATGAGAATCAAGGCCTTTTTACTATTTTTTCGTATGGAAGCCCTACAGATTACAATTAAAAAACGTAAAACCTGCATCTATTCGAAAAGTTTGCTGTAACTTTGCACTCTCTATACATATATAATAAGGTACATGAGTCTGACAGGATTAGTAAGACCGCTGTTTGCTAAACGATGGCGGGAACTGGAGAAACATAATAACCAAGGCGAGCAACTGCAACGCGATGTGCTCACCCATCTATTGGCAAAAGCCAAAGATACAGAATACGGACGTGAGCATCTGTTTGGTGCCACAAAGTCGTATGAGGACTTCGTACGCAACAACCCCGTTAACACCTATGAGGAGTTGAAAGGCGACATAGACCGCATGCGTCAGGGTGAGAGTGATGTGTTGTGGCCTGGTCGCGTGAAATGGTACGCCAAGTCGAGCGGCACTACCAACGACAAGTCTAAGTTCATCCCAGTATCGCCCGATGGCTTGAAGCGGGTGCACTATCAGGGTGGAACCGATGTGGTGGCCCTCTATCTGCGTAATAATCCCCAAAGCAGGATGTTTGACGGCAAGGGTCTCATCCTGGGTGGCAGTCATGCACCCAACTACAACCTGCCCGGGTCGCTGGTTGGTGACCTTAGCGCCATCCTGATAGAGAATATCAATCCGTTGGTTAATCTGGTACGAGTACCGTCGAAGCAGACGGCTTTGCTGAGTGATTTCGAGGTGAAGCGTGACCGCATAGCCCGTGAGGCGATGAACAAGAACGTGACCAACCTTAGCGGTGTGCCCTCGTGGATGCTCTCTGTGCTGAACCGTATGATGGAGATTACGGGAAAGACCCATCTTGAGGAGGTGTGGCCCAACATCGAGGTGTTCTTCCACGGCGGTGTAGCCTTTACGCCTTATCGTGAGCAGTACGAGAAGCTGATAACCAGTCCCAATATGCACTATATGGAGACCTACAACGCCAGCGAGGGTTTCTTCGGTATTCAGGACGATCCCACAGACAAGTCGATGCTGTTGATGCTCGACTATGATGTGTTCTATGAGTTCCAGGAGATGGGAACCGACACCATCGTGCCGCTATGGGGTGTGGAGAAGGACAAGAACTACGCCATGCTCATCTCTACGTCGTGTGGCCTGTGGCGCTATATGATTGGCGACACGGTGAGGTTCACTTCCACCAATCCATATAAGTTTATTATCTCTGGACGCACCAAGTCGTTTATCAATGCCTTTGGCGAGGAACTCATCGTAGATAATGCCGAACAGGGACTGAAATATGCCTGCGAGAAGACAGGGGCCCAGGTGCTGGAATATACGGCGGCACCAGTCTTTATGGACCAGAATGCCAAATGTCGTCACCAGTGGCTCATAGAGTTCTCTAAGGCACCAGAGAGTCTGAAGCAGTTTACCGATATCCTGGACCGTAAGCTGCAGGAGCTGAACAGCGACTATGAGGCCAAGCGTTTCAAGGATATCACCCTGCAGCAGCTGGAGATTATCCCAGCCCGTAGCAACCTCTTCAACGACTGGCTGAAGTCGAAGGGCAAGCTGGGTGGCCAGCATAAGGTGCCCCGACTGAGCAATAGTCGTGAGCATATTGATCAATTACTAAAGATGAACGCATGAGGAAACTCTTCTATATCATAGTAGCCATTTGTTGCATCGTCAGTTGTGCCAGGATGGGCAGCCCCGATGGTGGTTGGTACGACGATACCCCACCACGTGTGGTGAGTTCTACTCCACTGGATCAGGGCGTCAATGTGAAGACCAAAAAGGTGACTATCAACTTCAACGAATATATCAAGTTGGAGGATGCACAGAACAAGGTCATCATCTCGCCGCCACAGATAGAGATGCCTGAGATTAAGGCTACGGGCAACAGAATCATCGTGGAACTGAAGGATACCCTTAAAGACAGCACAACCTATACTGTGGACTTTAGCGATGCCATTAGCGATAATAATGAGGGTAACCCCATGGGTAACTACACGTTCAGCTTCTCTACTGGCGACCATATCGACACGCTGGAAGTGAGTGGCTATTGTCTTAAAGCTGAAAATCTGGAGCCTATCAAAGGTATGTTGGTTGGGCTCTACGATAATTTCGAGGATTCTGCCTTCCACACACAGCCCATGATGCGTGTCTCACGCACCAACGGTAGTGGACGCTTCACCATCAAAGGTGTGGCACCAGGCACCTATCGCTGCTTTGCTCTGCAGGACAATGACGGAGACTTTGTGTTTGGACAGAAGAGTGAGATGATTGGCTTCAATCACGACAGTATCAAACCTACTTGGAAGTTCGACACACGTCCTGACACGATCTGGGCCGACTCGCTCCATATCTTGGATATCGTCTCCGTAGGATATACTCACTTCCTGCCCGATGATATTACCCTGATGTGCTTCCAAGAGCCGCAGACAGATCGTTTTCTACTGAAGACAGAACGCAAGGATCCAGAGAAGATTGCGATGTACTTCACCTATGGCAGTGACTCGTTGCCTCGTCTTCGTGGTCTGAACTTCGACGATACAAATGCCTTTATTCTAGAGGCTTCACAAAAGAACGACACGCTGACCTATTGGCTGGCCGATACCACGTTGGTTAACCAAGACACGCTGCTCATCGAGGCTACCTATCTGATGACAGACTCGACAGGTATGCTGGTCGAACACATCGATTCCGTAATGGAGTTTACTGCCAAGGTGTCGTACGAAAAACGCCTGAAGGATAAGCAGAAGGAATATGAAGACTGGAAGAAGGAGCAGGACAAGAAAAAGAAGCGCAAGGAACCCTACGACAGTATGATGGCGGTAAAGCCTCTGACGGTGAAGATGTCTGCCAATGGACGCGTCGCACCTAATCAGCGTTTCTATATGGAGATGCCACAGCCTTTAAATCGTTGTGACACGTCAGCCATCCACCTGAATATGGTTGTAGATAGTCTGTTGAAGCCTGTGCCCTGCGAGTTGCGCCAGTTGTCTGTCAGACGTTACGAACTGGTGGTTGAATGGCAAGAGGGTGAAGAGTATAGTCTGGAGATAGACTCGGCTGCCTTTGAGGGCATCTATGGGCTGACATCGAATACGATGAAACAGACCATCAAGGTGGGTACAGTGGATGATTATAGCTCGCTATTGGTAGAGGTCAGCGGTGTGTCTCTGACAGACTCTATTGTGGTGCAGCTGCTTGACGGCTCCGACAAAGTGGTGCGTCAGAGTGTGGCCGACGCAGAGGGCGTGGCAGAATTCCTTTACTTGAAACCAGGCGCCTACTACCTGCGAGCCTATATCGACAAGAACGGCAACGGTCAGTGGGATACAGGCAACTATGACCAGAACCTGCAGCCAGAGCCCGTCTACTATCATCAAGACAAGATAGACTGTAAACAGAAATGGGATGTCAGCCGCGAGTGGAATCTCACGGCCCGTCCACTCTATAATCAGAAACCGATGGCCATCACCAAGCAGAAGCCAGATAAACAGAAGCAGCAGCTACGCAACCGCAATCTGGAGCGTGCTCGTGAGTTAGGCAAGGAATATATACCAAAAGGCATTTAAAAAAGTAAGAATATGGAAAACAGAAGTATGAGCAAGCTAATGAGTATTGTGAAGAAAGGATTACTATTCGTTTTTTTCACTATTGTTCCGTTATCCGTCTCTGCACAGCAGTGCGGTATTGAAAACAAAGCGTTCGGTAATGGCGAGTTCTTGGCCTACGACCTCTATTTCAACTGGAAGTTTGTATGGGTAAAGGTAGGTTCGGCCTCAATGTCTACCGTCAGTTCTACTTTTGGTGGTCAGAAGGCTTATCGTACTAGTCTGACCACTCGTGGTAACAATAAGTTGGATGGTGTCTTTATCATGCGTGACACCCTGCTCTCTTATTGCAGCGCCAAAGACCTGTCGCCACTCTATTTCCGTAAGGGTGCCCTTGAAGGCAGTCGCTATTATGTTGATGAGTTGTGGTACTCCTATCCCCGCAATCACAGTCGACTGAGGATGCACCGCATCGATGCCGATGGTGAGCAGCATTGGCAGGATAAAGAATACACGGACTGTGTGTACGATATGATGAGCATCTTCTTGAGAGCCCGCAATTTCGACGGCTCTAATCTCAAGGAGGGCGATATTATCCCCATGCCTATCAGCGATGCCCGTAGTCTTACCAATTCATGGCTCACTTACAGAGGCAAGGACACGTTTAAGGTCGAGGGTTCTAACGAGAAGTTCCGCTGCCTGGTATTCTCGTTCTATGAGCGCGAGGACGGTAAGAACCACGAGCTGATTCGCTTTTTCATCACCGATGACCAGAACCACATCCCAGTACGCCTCGATATGTTCCTGAGCTTTGGTTCTGCCAAGGCTTTCCTAAAGGCTTACAAGGGTATTCGGAGTCCTATGACATCGAAGATTAACTAAAAAAAGAGGCTGTCAAAAGCCTCTTTTTACTTTTTCTCTCTTTTTGTTTTTATCCTTTCAGCGCTCTCATGGCGTTGAGCACTGCCAGCATGGTGACACCAACATCGGCAAAGACGGCGAGCCACATGGTGGCTAGACCGAAGAAGGCCAGGATGAGGACAGCCACCTTGATGCCAATGGCAAACCAGATGTTTTGTCGGGCAATGCCAATGGTGCGGCGAGCTATGCGGATGGCCGTAGCAATCTTCGTGGGCTGGTCGTCCATCAGCACCACATCGGCAGCCTCGATAGCAGCATCGCTGCCTAAGCCTCCCATAGCAATACCCACATCGGCACGAGCCAGCACGGGTGCATCATTGATGCCGTCGCCCACAAATGCGAAGAGGTTTGAGGTTTGAGATTTCTTGCCTTGCAAGCGTCTTTCGGCCGAGCGGATGTTTGAGATTTGGGTGACCTTGTCTGTGGGCAGCAGTTCAGCATGATATTCATCTATCTGCAGTTGCTGAGCCACACGGGCAGCCACCTCCTCACGGTCGCCAGTCAGCATCACGGTCTTCTTCACGCCCAGTTCCTTCAGTTGCAGGATGGCCTCGGCACTGTCGGCCTTCACTTGGTCGTTAATAACGATATGACCAGCATAAACGTAGGTTGTTGGTTGCACTCTCAACACCGTATCCTCAGCAATGGCCACATGCACTATCGTTCCTTCGTCGCCGTGGTCACACTGGTGCCATTTCGCCCCCACCATATCCATCATCTTCGTGTTGCCTACGCACACCATCTTATTGCCCACCTTGGCACGAATGCCCTTGCCTGCAATCTCTTCCACATCTGACACATTGCAGCCATCAGTCCCTTCGCTGGGGAAGGCATCACGCAGGGCAGCGCCAATAGGGTGGGTGGTAGAATGCTCCACATGAGCTGCCAGGTGCAGCAACTGATACTCGCTACACACCTCAGGATGCACGGCCACCACCGAGAAGCGGCCATGAGTCAGCGTGCCGGTCTTGTCAAAGACCACCGTATCGACCTTTGACAGGATATCCAGATAGTTGGCACCCTTCACCAGGACGCCCTTTCTCGACGCGCTACCAATACCTCCAAAGAAAGTGAGGGGTACGCTGATGACAAGGGCACAGGGACAACTGACCACCAAGAACATCAGGGCGCGATAGAGCCACAGTGGGAAGAAACTCCAGAAGGCACTAAAGAAAGAGGGTGATAAACGGGTGATGGCAAACGCCATGCCCAGCGGCATGATGATGGCGATAGTTAAGGCCAGGAACACCACGATAGGCGTATAGATGCGGGCAAAACGGGTAATGAAGGCCTCGCTTTGCGACTTGTGCTCGCCAGCTTCCTCAACCAGTTTGATGATTTTCGATACGGTGCTCTCGCCAAAGGCCTTGGTGGTACGCACCTTAATGACGCCACTCAGGTTGATGCTTCCCGAGATGATGTCATCGCCTTCGTTCACTTCCAGAGGCACACTCTCGCCTGTCAGGGCCATCGTGTTCAGACTGGATTTGCCACTGATAATGATGCCATCCAAGGGCACTTTCTCGCCTGGGCGCACCTCGATGACAGAGCCTACAACCACCTTGTCGGGACTTACCGTCTCCTCCTGACCGTCCAAGCGGGCCACATCGGGACGAATATCCATCAAGTGAGAGATGCTTTCCCTGCTTTTTCCTTCGGCCAGCCCCTCGAAATACTCGCCCACCTGAAAGAACAGCATCACAAAGACGGCCTCAGTAAACTCGTTCTCGGCACCAGGCAGAAAACCAATGCAGAGGGCACCTACAGTGGCCACCGTCATCAGGAAGTGCTCGTTGAAAGGATTTCCATGTGCCAATCCCTCGACAGCCTCTTTCAGCGTGCCTGCACCTATTATTAAATAAGGTACGAGATAAACCAGCAGCAACTGCCACGTGGCCAGTGCCAGAGTCTTCTCTACTACGATGGCGGCAATCAGTAGCACTACAGCTACTGCTATTGTCCACAACTGGCGATGTCCGCCGTGCTCATGATGATGCTCATGATGGTGCTCATGATGGTGTTCATGATGATGTTCGTGGTGCTCATGACCACAACATGCGTGTTCGTGATGATGATGTTCGTGTGACATAATACGCTTGTTTCTTTAATTCTGGGTGCAAAGGTAAGATGTTTTTTTCGCAACTTGGTTGCAAAGTACCAACTTTTCACCCCTCACCTTTCACCTTTCACCATTTTTTATTATCTTTGCACCATGTTTAGTCAACAAGATTGTGAACAATTGCTCACAGAGCATGGTATCAAACCCACCGCCAACCGCATCGTCGTAGTCAAAGCATTGGCTGATGCAGAGCGGCCTATGTCGCTCACCGAACTGGAGTATAAGATTCTTTCTATCGATAAATCGGGTGTTTTTCGTGCGCTTGCCCTCTTCCGTGAGCACCATCTGGTACATGTGATTGAGGATGGTGGCGACGGCGTTCGCTATGAGCTTTGTCATAGTCATGATGGACATGACCACGATGATGACCAGCA
This sequence comes from uncultured Prevotella sp., assembly GCF_946407605.1. Taxonomy (GTDB): domain Bacteria; phylum Bacteroidota; class Bacteroidia; order Bacteroidales; family Bacteroidaceae; genus Prevotella. The sequence goes on along the minus strand of NZ_CAMJOS010000002.1, from coordinate 216,055 downwards.
CGTACATTTCTACTGCGAGCGTTGTCACCGCACGTTTTGTCTTTCCGACATTCCAATACCGGCTGTCGAACTCCCTTTAGGTTATCGTCTCTCCAGCATTAACTATATGGTCAAAGGCCTCTGTCCGGAATGCTTATGTAGAGAATAATTGTAAGTTTTCTAGTCGAAGACGGCTGAAAATTAAAAAAATGTATTATCTTTGCAGACGTAAAACAATAACGAGCGCAAAAGAAAATTACAAGGTGCATATGAAAAGATCGTTTTTCCCCAAGGTTATCATCATGGCAGTCGTTGCCTTGGCAGTGCTTGCGGCTTGTGTAGGAAAGAGCACTCAGAACGTCATTCCAGATAAGTCGATGTACAGCAGAGCCGACAGCATGGTGATTCAAGCTGGTCAGGTAGGCGACTTCGAATGCGTTATCGCCCTTGCCGATAGTCTGGTTGATGCTGGGGAGCTTTCTCCTATCCGTGCCGACAACTACCGCGGTATTGCATATATCAGTATGGGACAGATGCAGAAGAGTATTGATTGTTTCCGTCGTGCCAGTGGCAATGACAACCCGCCAGCCGAAGATTTCTGGGAGTATATCAATGCCGGATCGAATCTTGCCCATCTGCAGAATGCGCAAAACGACCTGGAGGGGGCTATCGGTACTGCACTTCATTTCATAGAACGGCTCAGCGGTGTGGACAGTCCTCGCCGGGCAAGAGAGCTGCATAACCTGTACTTCTGTCTGGGTAACACCCAAATGAAACTGGAACGCCATGACGAAGCCGATAAGAGCTTTAACGAGGCTTTCTACTGGCTTGGAATATGCGTTGACAACGACTCTACGGGCATTGAATTGAAAGGTGCTCTGACCACTCTGGAGAACATTGCCACTGCTCAGCTTAACATTGCACAATACGATGAGGCCGAGAAGTGGCTTAACCGCGAGGATTCTCTACTGGCCATCTATAAAACAAGTGCCGTGGCCGACTCGGCCGATGTGGACTTCTATCGCGCCTTGATAACCCTTAATCGAGCTCAGATTTGTCAGGCTCGAGGGCAGGAGGCTGAGGCCGCCCGCTATTATGATGACTATGCTGCCAGCGCATACGGAAACAGTGTAGAAGGACGCATTAGCGGCTGTGCCTATCTAATGTTGGCCCACCGTTATGACGAGGCAGCCTATAACTACACCTTCCTCAACGACTTCATCACGGGCAGGGCGATAGAGTTTGACCTCGAGACTATTGCTGACGATCTGCTGCCTAAGTTCCGCTCTCAATACTACGCTGGACAGAAGGACTCTGCCCTGCAGATGGCTTTGCAGATTGCCGAGGTGTATGACTCGGCACTGATACGCCAGAAGCGTAGTGATGCTGCTGAACTCGCTGTCATTTATGATACACAGGGAAAAGAGCGCCAGATAGCCGAACAGGAGTCCAGGTCCCAATTCCTTACTGTGGTAGCTATTGCCGTAGGCGTCGTGGCGCTGTTGATTGTGATATTTGCCATCTATATGTTCCGTCTGTGGCGCATCACCAAGGAGAAGAACCGCATATTGGCCCAGCAGATTACTGAGGCAGTGGAGTATAAGGAGAAACTCAGAGAGCAAAAGAAGAGTCAAGCCGTCATAGAAGACAAAAAGGTGGGGGCAGGACTCAGCATCTCTGACTTCACTGCGCTCACCGACGAACAGCTCTTCCTCTGTCTGCGTGACTTGATTGAGAACGAGCATCTGTTCTTGCAACCAGATTTCGGTCGCCAGACGCTCATGGAACATACTGGTCTCTCTAAAGAGTGCATTGGTGCCGCCTTCGCCCAGGGTAGCGGGAGCAGTTCGTTGCCAGCCTACGTCCGTGAGTTACGTCTGGACTATGCCATCAGACTGATGAACAATCAGCCCGATATCAGTATAGACACCGTGAGTCAAGGCAGTGGTTTTACCAGCGCCGACACTTTTACCCGAAATTTCCGCGCAAAATATGGTATGACGCCAACAGCTTATAAACAAACAATTATCGACGCATAGCCGACAACTTGTCGGAAACGTCCGACGGTTTGTCGAAACATCCGACCATTTGTCTGAAACCATCCGACCATTTGTCCGTGCTCTTGCGAGTACGGACTTTTTCTTTTATCTTTGCAAATGAAATCCTAATTCATACGTCTTTCTTTACTAATATATAATTATTACCTGTCGTTTTAAACGACGAATGTGAATCTACTACTGACCTGAGGCACGACCCGACACTCTGACGACTGCTGAGAAGCATGTTCGTCGGAGTCGGGGAAATGCCGAAGGAGACAAAAGAGAAATCAAAACAAACAAAACAATAACAATTCAAGATAGACAAGTATATGGAAATAACAACCCTGATGATTCTGATGGCCTCAGCACTGGTGGTGCTTGTCATCTTGGTACTCGTGTTGGTGCTGAACCTGTTTAGCAAAAACGATGAGTTGAAGGAGAAAAACGACGTCATCGTTCGTGAGGTACGCCGCAATCAGGACCTCATTGACCGTGCTGTACAGAATGGTGTGAAACGCGCATCGTTGCTCTCACAGTTTTAGTTATACGGTACCAAATTATTAATTACCATTATCGTTTTTTATCTAAAACTTCATTCAACCTTTTTGTTTTTCGTTCGTCCAATCTGCAAGTAACTCAAAAGACGATATGAAAAAAATGCTTTTATTGGCACTGCCTTTACTGATGAGCAGTGTGTGTCATGCTGAGGATATTACCATCCGTTACAACGGCACCTCGGCAAAAGTGGAACAATCATTGAAAGACAGCGTGAAAGTTACCGTGAAAGGCGCCAACGTCAACATCGAGAGCCTTTATCAAGACCATAAGCTCACCCTGCTATTGAAGGGCAAGAGCGATAATGGACAACTCACCCTGAAGACTGCCGGCAAGGCCAAGGTAACGCTCCAAGGACTGAATCTTACCAGTCAGGAAGGAGCACCGCTCGACCTGAAGAATAAGAAGAAGGTGGAGGTGGTGGCTGTCAAAGGTACGGAAAACACGCTTTCCATCACAGCCTGCAACGATACCGTCAACCACAAGGCGGCTGTTATCTGGGCCAAAGACAAGCTGCTGCTTTCTGGTAAGGGAACACTCAACATCATTGCTACTGGCGATGGCTGTAGAGGTATCAAGACCAAGAAGGACATCACGATCGAAGACCTCACGCTCAATGTGACCACCTCTGGTGATAACCTGGGAGAAAAGCCTTTCGGCTTTGGTGATTTCGGTGGATTTGGTAATGACAGCACGATGTTTGGAGGCTTCCCTGGTGGTATGCCTAATTTTGGTGGTGGCATCCCTGGCTTCGGCAATGATAGCACCATGCGTGCTAATTTTGGCGGTGGAATGCCGAATTTCCCCGATGGAATGCCGAATTTTGGCGGTGGAATGCCTAACTTTGGCGGAGGTTTCCCTGGTTTCGGCAATGATAGCACCATGCGTGGTGGTTTCCCCGGTGGAATGCCGAATTTTGGCGGTGAAATGCCGAATTTTGGCGGAGGCTTCCCTGATTTTGGAAACAGAGAAGAGAATGGTGAAGACGACGAAGATGGCGAAGGCGGTGGCATGGGCTTTGGCGGCAAGCACAAATATATTGCTTCAACCAAAGGCATCGCCTCGAAGGGCAAGATTACTATCAACAGCGGCAATGTCACCGTACGTACCACTACCGCAGGTGCCGAGGGCATCGAGGGTAAGAACGGTATCGTGTTCAATGGCGGCAATGTAGATGTGATGACTACCGACGATGCCATCAACGCCAATGCCTGTATTGAGTTCAATGGTGCACACGTCATAGCTCGCAGCAGGGGCAACGATGCCGTGGACTCTAATCCCAAGAACGGATTCTTCATGCCTTTTGGCAACAATAATACCTCTCAAGACGATGCAGACCCTGCTATCATCGTTCGCGGTGGCACCGTCTATGCCTGGAGTCAGGTAGGTTCGCCTGAAGAGGGTATGGACTGCGACTTTGCCCCACTCGTGGTTGAGGGCGGCACCATCTTCTCCGTTGGCGGCGGCATGGGTGAGATGCCTTCTGTGCCCTCCAACGCGCACGCCAAGCAGCCCACCGTCCTGCTCATCGGTCTCGATGTTGTGAAGAACGAACCTATCTCTATCTACGAAGGCAACAAGCTGCTCGACACCGTCACCATACCCTTCTCCTTGAAGCGCAGCGCCAGTCTCGTCACTAACGCCGCCTTCAAGCTGGGCAACACCTACACGGTGAAGACAAAGGGTTACGAAAAGACCTTTACCCTTAACGAGAATTTCACAGCCGTACGATAATGACCATACGAAAGAATGAAGAGCACACGGAGATTTTCGTGTGCTTTTTTTGTTTCTGTGGTTAAAAGAATACAAATATGAGGTTAATGAATGTATAAATTTGCTGACATTCGAAAGAAACAGGTATCTTTGTGGCCGCAATCATCAATGATTAAAAACACTCATGAAGAAAACCATCCTTAACGCTTTTCTCATTCTCGTTGCGCTGCTTTTTGGCAATGTAACGGCACAAGCCGACGTCGTCAAAGGTCGTGTGGTAGATGCCGAGACCAAGGAGCCGCTGCCCGAGGCACAGGTAACATTCGAGACACTCGACTATGGCTGGATATGGGCCTATTTTAAAACAGACTCGCTGGGCTGCTTTTCCATAAATGCAGAAGGTCGCAACACAGTAACAGCCGCGATGTTAGGCTATTACTCCAAGAAGAAAACATTCCTCGCCTTCAGCGATAGTAGGAAAGACACACTCGACCTGGGTGATATCGAACTGACCATGTCGCCACAGATGCTGAAGATGGTAGAGGTGAAGGGCCGCGCCCGTCGCTTCACAGTCAAGGGCGACACCATCGTCTTCCATCCCGAGGCATTCCACCTGCAAGAAGGAGCCCGCCTTGACGAGCTCATCCGCCAGTTGCCAGGCGTGCAGGTTGACGAAAACGGCACGCTCTCATGGAACGGCAAGCCCATCCGCATCACCATGGGTGGCCAGAGTCTCCTGGGGGGCGATGATATCGTGGGGCAGTTGCCTGCTGAAGCTGTGCAGGACATCAAGGCCTATAACAAGCAGTCTACATTCAGCGAGCGCACGGGCAAGGATGACGGCACAGAGGATATGGTGCTCGATCTCACCATCAAGCCCGGCTTCCTGGATCGCTGGTATGGCGACGTGACGGCCAGCGCGCAGAGCCCTCAGCACTATGAAGGCTTGCTGGTGATGAACCGCCTGTCGATGACCGACCCCGTCTTGGTCTTTGCCGATGTCAACAACACAGGAGCGAGTCATGAGCGCAACATGCGCGACTGGACCATCTTTAGTGGCGGCAGGGGCTACGGTATCGAGCAGGGTCTTTCCACTGGCTATCAGCACAACATGCCCAAGAAGATGGGCACCCACGACCTGGAGAACTCTTACGATGTCACTGGCGGTTTGATTCACCATGATGATTGGAAGACCAGCAACCAGATTACGGAGAACTACTTCCCCAATACCGCTGCCACCCGTTCCACCTCCGAGAACTATCAGCGCAGCCATTCCCTCGCGCCAAGACTCAAATTCGAGGTGGATTGGAGCCCCGACACTCTCAACACCTTCTATCTGACTGCAGGTGTGAATTATTCCAAGACACGCTCACACAGCCGTCAGACCGTCGAGGAAGAGGAGATGCAGGCTGGCACCTCCGTCTATGCGCCAACGCTGTCGCAACTCACCTCCCAGCACGATGAAGGACACCGTACCAGCCTCTGGTCTCGCAGTGGATGGGAACATTTTGTCAAGGACGGCTCCTTTGGCATCAACTACTACATCAGATACCAGGAGAATAAGACTGAGAGCTGGACCACGCGCACCATCACCTCACATACCGCATCTATCAGCTCCTCGCAACTAAACCAGTCTCACACCTCGCCCTCAAATACGTTCCAAACCTTCGGCGAGGTCTTCTTCAACCGCTGGCTCACTAAGAATTGGCGCGTGAAAGCATCCTACAGGCTGGATTACACCCGCGACCGTAGCGACTGCGACTTCCTGACAGACGGCTTGGTTGACGACGCCAACAGCTATCAGGACCATCACACCACCCTGATTCACGACTTTAACATCAGTCAGACCATCAATCTCGCCCCCTTCCAGCTGCTGCCCAACGTCTCAGCCCGATGGATGCGCGAGAGTCAGGACTACCAGCGGGGACAGCTCGATACGGCTGCCGTGCGTCATAGCTTCCAGATAGACCCCTCATTGCGTGCTAACTGGAAAATCACCAAGACTATCGGCTTCGAAGTGAACTATAGCTTCAAGACCAAAAAGCCCACCTTGCTCAACACGCTGGCCTATCGCGACCTCACCAACCCGCTCTTCATCGTAGAAGGCAACCCCCAGCTGAAGGACACCCACACCCACGAGGCCTCGCTGTCATATAAGATGGTATTGTCAAAGAGTCAGACCTCGTTCAACCTCACCATGAGCTATCGCTCTTCTGACCGCGAGAACATCAGCGCCCTTACCTACAACCCCATTACTGCTGTCTATGTCAGCCGTACAGAGAATGTGAAGGGCGGCCAGGCATGGACGTTCCGTCTGAACCTTGACCAGGCTTTGGGCGATTACTTCCGTCTGCAAAATGATCTGAACATCAGCACCGAGCAGCGCTATGGCTACCTGACCCTGCTGTCCACGCAAACGGAGCGTACCCTCAACCAGCAAAGCAGCTTCCATCCAAAAGACAAGATCACCCTCTCATTCGACCACACCTGGCTGAAGACCTCTGTCTTTGCCGAGATTGACGCCAATCGCCAGCGTTACGATGCCTCACCCGAGCAGAACACCACGCTGTGGAACAACAGATTTGGGCTCAAGGGCGAGGTCACAGTAGGCAACTTTGTCTTCAACACCGACCTCACGGAGAGCACCCGCCGAGGCTACAACGTGCAGTCGATGAACAAGAACCTCCTTTTGTGGAATGGCTCTGTGACTTGGAAGATTCTCAAGAACAAAGCCAAACTGGGCTTGGAGTTCGAGGATATCCTCAACAACGAGGACAGCTTCCGTGCCGACCAGACCGCCTACCAGAAGACCACCTCGTGGAGCGACTTCCGCCATCACTACGTCGGCATCAGCTTCACCTATCACCTTGATGCCAAGAAAAAGGACTAATATACAGTAAATATCATCATGAAACTAAAAACCATCATCACCATCCTGCTCGTCCTCGTTGCAATGACGGGGCTGGCAAATACTTACAAAACCATCAAGAGCCCCGTGGCAATGGCCTGCGTAAATGTGTCGGATGGTGAGTTGAAAGTCCGTGAGGTCATCATGCGTGACACGGCGACGACCGTACATTTCACGATGGAATACGAGAAAGGACATCACTTCCGCTTCGTCAAGGAGAGTTACCTCATGGACGAGGACGGCCACCACTATCCGTTGCGCTCAGCCGAGGGAATCGCCCTCGACGTATGGGTGCAGTCGCCTGAAAGCGGCGTGACCAACTTCACGATGCACTTCAAGCCATTGCCGAAAAAGGTGCAGGTGTTTGACTTCATCGAGGGCGACGGAGCTGGTGCATTCATGCTGCTTGGCATCCACGACGGTCATGTCAAACTGAATACCCCTACGATGCAACAACTCTCTGCTGCCAATCCATTCACACTACCAGACTATTGGTTCAACACTGCCGCCATCACCATTCGCGGACGTATCGAGGGGTATGATGCAGAACGCTTCGGATTCAAATCGTTGGAAGGTTTTGTTGGCGATGTTTTTGCGAAGGAGAATGGCATGATGGTCATCGACATCGCCCCAGACGGCTCGTTCGAAAAACAGTTCATGGCCAGCTATCCCGTCAGCACTAAGCTCTACGCCAAGGAGACGAAGGTTGATTTTGACGAGATACCCTTCTTTGCGCTTCCTGGTGAGACTATCGACATCACAGTACGGAGAAACGCTGAAGGCTGCCATGAGTGCGTCTATCATAATGGAAGTAGCCACGAGGTAGAGCGATGGCTGAAATCGAAATTAATGACGGGCAACCTGAGTAATCAGCTGGCATTGTTTCAAGGCTCCTTCAGCGATGCCGCGATGCTGGCTGAGGAGGTGTGGCAGAATATGCTTTATCGCATCGGCATGGTGAGTCATCGCGACCATTTCACACCGATGGAGGTGCAGCTGGCACTCTCCGACGCACAGGTCTATCTGGCTAATGCCTTCTTAGATTATGCCATGACGATGAAATACTACGTCAGAAAACAGGTTGACGGCGTGTATTATGACGAGATTGTTGACAGCGTCAACTGGAAAGCGCTCAATGACGTTAATAGTTACGCGCCTTTGCACCGCGTCGATTTCAATAATCCTTTGATGATGTCAAACAGCCATTTGTATTCCCTTGTCAACCGCATCCAGTATGCATCACCCGCCACGCGAGCCTATTTCAGCGCCGCAGGTCAACAGCGGTTGGATGATTACTATGCGGTTTTGCGCAAAATGCTCGGCAGCAAGGACAACACTCTCATGGCCCAACTCTGTTTGTACCAACAGATGCTGACGGAGTTCCGTAGTTGGCGGACGGAGAAAGAACGTACCATAGAGGCATTGAAGAACTCGCCTAATTTGCCTGACTCGCTAAGACAAAGCGTATTGAACAACATCCCTACCGTAGAGTCGAAATATAAGATGTTCAGCAACACGTTTACGCATCCCTACGTCAAAACCAAGGCCGATGAATTCTACTCTCAGGAAATGGGGCAGACGGAATGGGCAACGCCCCTGCCCGATGCGCCGATGGCCGACCTCATCCGCTCGCTCTCAGCCAAATATCCAGGACGCTATCTCATGTTAGACTTCTGGGGCATGAGCTGCGCCCCCTGTCGTTCTGCCATCCAGGAGAGTAAGGAACTACGTGCCGAGATAGCCAAGCGCGATGATGTGAAACTTGTCTTTATTGCTGGCGAGCGCACCCTCGAGGGTAGCGATGCCTATAAGAAGTACGTGGCCGAGTGGTTAGCCGACGAAGAGACCGTCTGCGTCACCAACGACGACTTCACCCGCCTGCAAGAACTCTTCCACTTTTCTGGCATCCCTCACTACGAAACCATCACGCCCGACTGCCGCCGTGTCCGCGATGACCTGCGACTTCAGGGCTTCTGGAACTTCGACAATGAACTGAAAAAGCTAATAGAAAGGCTGAAATAACAAAAAATAAGACTGAAAAACTCATGAAGAAACAGTTTTGGATCATGGTGAAGCAGTTTCTGCTCTACCTCTTACTTGACCAGGGAGTCGCTGTGATATTGATGATTCCGTTAGTGATTTATGGCGCAATACAAGGCTATAAGGGAGAGGCGATGCAGGATCTTCTGACTACGTCAAGCGGTGCCTTATGTATAATGATAATGTGCAGCATCTTGACGATAACGGTATTCCTGAAGAAACGATATGTCAGGCTGAGGCCAGGACGCATAGCCCGCACAGACTGGACTAGGGCAGCAGGCTATGCCGTGCTGATAGCATGGGGCTGGATGTTTACCGAGGCGGCTCTCTTGCAAATCGTCGATGTTGACTCACTCTTCCCGCAAGAGGAAGAACATTTCGAGTCGATGTTGAAATTATTTGCTAATCCCCTGGGTCTTATCGCAGGAGGCATACTGGCACCTATCGTCGAGGAGATGGTCTTTCGAGGCGTATTGGTGGGCGGCCTGCTCCGTATGCGACAAAAACCTTGGGTGGCTATCGTACTGCCAGCCCTTGTCTTTGCCCTTTTCCATGGCACCTTTACCCAGATTGTTGGCACCACCATCTTCGGCATCATCTGTGGTTGGCTCTATTGGCACACAAAGAGTCTCCTGCCAGGTATCCTCGTCCATATCGTCAACAACACTACGGCATTCGGTATAGCAGTATTCAGCGACGATCCTAACGCCGATATTCCCATGATTTACTGCCTGCTGTTTCTCGTCATATGCCCACCCCTGCTGGCAATCGGCTTAAGGTGGTATAACAAAAACGCACCAACTCAGCAATGAGTTGGTGCATTTTACTTTTTACCTTTACATGCATCCCATGCAAGAAGTCGTCTCCAGCGCGTGTTTAATGTATTTCGCTGACGCATTTTGATTGAAAAATCCGCCTCCCCCGTGGGCGCGTAAATTTTTTCTCGTGGGCGCGTAAATTTCCTCTCTCAAATGCATCGCAAAAGTACTACATTGGTATTGAGTCTGTGACAAATCGTGGTCAAAGTGGTCATGGTCAAAATGGTCAAAATTGATTTCGGGAACGCGGTCATTGCTCACTATATATAAATAATTTATTTATATTATAGTGGCGGTTTTGACAGTCTGTTTTCGATTTTGACAAATGACCAAATGACCAAATGACCGCGCCACACACACTGATTGTATAAAAAAGTTAAAGATATTTCAAAATAAAATGAACGATTTCCCGTTTCAAGTGTATGCTATTATTAAATAACCCTCTAAAGAACAGAATGAAAATTGAAACCATTACCACCATCCTGCTTGCCCTCGTCACAATGACAGGACAGGCTCAAATCAAATGTCATGTTGTTGGGACTGTTGCTGATGGTGTGGAGCGCCAGACATTCTACATAGCGCAGCAAAGCACTGCAGACTATAATAATAAGGAATGGATGGAGGTAAACGTTAAGGATGGATGTTTCGCCCTCGACATTGAAGCCGACAAGACGGAGATGTACGAAATCATAGAAGACCATTTCCAAGGCGGGCACTTCGCCCTCTTTCTTCTGGAGAACGACACGGTACGTATCGATATCACACCCGATGACGATGGTGCACGTCTGGAGGTAGTTGCTGGAGGACCTGAGCAGGAGAAGTGGCTGAAGATGCAACGTATGTCCAAAGACATCTTCTTTCAAGAGGCAGAGGCGTTAGATCACAAACTAGACTCCATGTATGATAATGACCTCCTCTATTCCGAGGCATATAATCGCTTGATGGAGGAGCGCAAAACGTATGACCGTGCTAATCCCGACCACGTTCATGCCCTTGAAGTGATCTACGCACGAAGAGACTCTATGCTGCACGATAAAAGTGCCTACTCGCCAGAGGGTCGTAAATTGGTGCAAGCAAACGACTCACTTCATGCACAGGTTGACGCCTGGATAAAAGCTTACAAAGCCGGCCATCCGATGCTCTACGGGTTGCTTAACTTGGAGACAAGTATGCGATATACATACGATGACATAAACGAGGCGCAGCCTTATCTAGACGAATACCATCAGCTATATGAGCACCTTTTCCCAGAGCATCCTGCTCACCGCCGCATCGCATTAAAAGAACGTGGACTTCGCCTGCAGCCAGGACAGCCATACTTTGACGATTACGAAGCCGCAACTGTCGATGGAGAGACCGTCAGCGTCGGCTCTCTCTATCGTGGACAAGTAGCCATCATCATTATGTGGGGCTCATGGTGTGGTCCATGTCGCGCCCATGCCAAGGCACTCATCCCCATCTATGAAAAATACCATGATGCTGGACTTACCGTTGTTGCCATTGCCCGCGAGTGGAACATGGACTCCTTCCACAGTGCCATTGAGCGTGATAAATACCCGTGGCCCAGCCTTGTGGACTACGAAGACAAATACAGTGTGTGGGAGAAGCATGCTAACAAGGGCGGATCTGGCAAGATTCTGCTCATCGACCGCGATGGCACTATCCTCTCAACCTCCAGCGATGCTCAAGAGTTAGAACCAATAATCAAAAAAGCACTAAACATATAATAAAACATGAACAAGCAAACCATTACCACCATTTTGCTTGCCTTCGTCACAATGACTGGGCAGGCACAAAGTCAACAACAGGAAGAACAGAACCAGGATACGACCATCAACAACGAGATGAACGCTATACTGACAGAATCAAAGCAGAACACCAGCAATCCTACACTTTTCCGTCAGAACATCTACAAAATTGTCAATGGCATTATAGAAAAGCATCCCAATCATATCGCATCATCGTTCCTTATCGATTGGTGCAAAAGCAGCTTTACACCCACTCAAGCCCTTGGACTGCATGGAGAAGCCATTGAAAAGAAACTGGCAGAACTTTTTGAACCATTTGATGAAAAAAATTCAAAATAAAATGAACGATTTTGCGTTTCATGTGTATGCTGTCATGAAATAACCCCAAAACAAGAACAGTATGAAACGGAAAATGATGACACTTCTGGCAGCCGTCACGATGATGACAGGAGCCAGCGCACAGGAAACGGAACGTATAGACAGGAACGAGATTCTGCCCCTATACAGTAACGTGGAGAAGACTGACAGTCTGTATAACTTCTGGAACACCTACGTACAGGTGCACCCCAAGGACGAGGTGGCTTGGCGTAACCTCTTCGACGTGTCGGAGAGAAAGATATTCAATATGGTGTCGGCTACCAAGGACTGGAATGGCGGCGAGCAGCTGCGCAAGCAGTTGAACGTGGTGGGACGTATGGAGAAAGCCATACCCGGTACCTACACCTTTTATTATAGTGCCTACGAGGGCTGCTATCTGCCAGAGGAAGAAGAGAAGCTCTATAAGGAGCATGACATGTTGACGCTGTATGCGCACTACGATGAATATGCCGACTCTGCCATCGCCACACTGCCCGTCAAGGCCTTGGCCGCTGACTACGAGCGCTGGATACAATACCTCATCCCGAAGTGTGACACCGTGAGGATCAACAGCCTCTTGAAACGTTTATACGAGAGCGGACAGTATCCGGAGGAGACATTGCAATACCACTTCAACGAGCTGCAGGGCATGGACGAAGGTGCCGTCTATTGTGGGGCCCACGAGGGCGACATCATCGGCAAGCTGATACTGCAACGGGTGTTGGGCGTGCATCAGGACAAGATTCTCTATGACGAGAATGCTGCTATGAATCCCGAGTATCTGAAGGTTGTGTTTAAGCACATCGGCATTCCCTTCGACATGGCATGGTTTGAGGAGGGTCTCTACGACCAGGTGGCGAAACAGCGGTCTATCATGAGCTATATCTTCGAACACTCGAAGCGACCCGTCTATCTGTCGGCCCATAATATGAAGCAATATGTGTTAGGACTGGGACTGAAGGACGAGGATAAGGCCCGACTATACAACGAGGGACTGACCATGCGCTACTCCGCCAAGCCCTACGACAATATGGCTGTGAAGCGCCGCAACATAGAAAAGCGCTACCGATTGGAGTACCTGCGCATGCCGTTCCACCCTGAGATAAAGGACACACAGCTCTTCTCGTTCAGTGCCGACGCCTACGCCATGAACTACATACGACTGCTGCACGACCAGCTGCCCTACTACAAGCAGCATAACAAGGAGCGCTATCAGTGGCTACGCGACATCTTTACCGACATCATAGAGCGGTTGGAGAAGGAAAACTTCGATGTGGATGAATTCAAAGGCTATCTGAAATGAGCATCTTTCATCTGAAACCCCTGCGCCAGCAGACTGACGAGCAACTGATGACGCGTGCTGCGGCAGGCAGCGATACAGCTTTCGAAGAGCTGTATCGCCGCTATGCCCGTCGACTCAAGGGCTTCTTCTTCATGCAGTTGGGCGGTGACGAGGAGTTGGCTGCCGATGCCACGCACGACGTCTTTCTCAGAGCCTACGAGGCCCGCGACCGCTATCAGGAAGGTCGCAGGGTGGATACGTGGCTCTTCACCATCGCCTATAACATCTGTCGTAATCACTATCGCAGCAATGCCTACGAGGCACAGCTGATGGCCTCGCTGGATGCCGAGCCCGTGACAGACCAGCAGATAGAGGTGGAACTCGATGCTGCCCTGCTCGACGAGGCGCTCGCACAAGTGCTCTCAGAGCTGCCTGCCCCCCTGCACCAGCTGTTCTCTCTCCACTATCAGGAGGAACTCACCATCCCGCAGATTGCCGAGATCGTCGGCATTGCTGAGGGAACGGTCAAGTCGCGACTTCATAAGACAATGAACATGATCCGTAATAAACTCAAGAATTATGCAAATAACAAATGAACAGATTATACAGTCGGCCCGCCGTCAGCGTCAGGCCGTAGATAGTCGCATGGTCGTAGAGCCCTGGAAGCCTCGCCATCGCAAACCTTATGGTCTCGCCGCTGTCATAGCCATTGCTGCCAGCCTAGTCAGCTTCATTGCCGGCTATGCCATTCACGCCAACCTTCAACCTTCTGACGTACAACAGCCGTTGGCACAGGTCGTCGAGGTACAGCACGACACCATTATGCAACAGGAGATAGTCCGCGATACCATCTATCAGACGCGCACCGTGACAAGATATGTGGATAGGCAGATAGCGCAGGCAGATACGCAGTCTGCAGAAGTGGAAACACCATCAGCAACGTCATCGCACCAGATGGCCTGCTCCATGCTCTGTGACGATATCCCCTACGACCTGCTGGCCCAGCCCTAACCCTCGTCGATAAAAGTGAGAATAGGGAAAAGCCTATGCAATTTAGGGAATTTTTTCATCGTAGTTATGGAAAAATGGTTACCTTTGCAGGCGGAAACTTTTTAAAATTAAAAGCATATGAAAGATAATCGTTTATTAGCAGCAGCATTGATTGCAATCGGAATCATGTTTCTGGGATGGTACATCAAGGGTGGTATTGACAACTTTGCCAATAAAGACCGCCACGTAACCGTGAAAGGACTGGCAGAGCGCGAGGTGCCTGCCGACAAGGTGACATGGAGCATCAGCACCAAGGTGACTGGTAACGACCTGCCTATGCTCTATGAGGGCCTCAACCTTCAGACGGACAAAATCAAGAAGTTCTTGAAGCAGAACGGACTCGACGAGAAGGAGATCACCGTCAATCCGCCATCAATCAGCGACCTTGAGGCACGTGAATGGGGCGAGAACAACAAGAACTTCCGTTACATCATCTCAACCACCATCACCGTAGCCACCAACAAGGTGGAACAGGTGAACAAGGCCATCTTCCGTCAGGGCGAGCTGTTGAAGCAGGGCGTGGCCATTGAAAACAGCTATGCCAACTACGAGTATGCCTCGTTCCAGCAGATGAAGCCAGAGATGATGGCTGAGGCTATTAAGAACGCACAGAAGACTGCCGAGCAGTTTGCCGAGGCCAGCAATGCCAGTCTTGGAGAGATTCAGACCGCTGGTCAGGGACAGTTCGAGATTGACGATCGCGACCAGAACACACCTTATATCAAGAAGCTGCGCGTGGTGACCACCATCACCTATTCTTTGAGAAATTAAGCTTAATAAAAGTAAGGTACGCGAAGGGTAATGCCCCGAAGCGTTAAAGATATATAATTCTTGGCGAAAACTTGGTACTTTGTATTGCAAGGTACCAAGTTTTTGCATATCTTTGCCCCCAGAAAACCAAAAACTGGGTAAAAATGAACATTGAAAATGCAAAGTCACAAATGAGGAAGGGCATGCTGGAGTATTGCGTCCTGCTGCTCCTGAAGCATCGTCCTTCTTATGCCAGCGACATTATTCAGCAGCTGAAGAATGCCGAGTTGCTCGTGGTAGAGGGAACGCTCTATCCATTGTTGACCCGATTGAAAAACGATGGACTGCTCGTTTACCAATGGCAGGAGTCCACACAGGGTCCTCCACGTAAGTACTATGCCCTGAGCGAAGAGGGCTCACGTTTCCTCGAAGGTATCGACGGTGCCTGGACGGAACTTGCTAATACCGTCAACTATCTCAAGAACTTGGAAAATTAAACATTAAGCATTAAACATTAAAACATTCAAAGCTGACTTAGTATGAAAAAGAATATCACCATTAACCTCTGTGGACGTCTGTTCCAGATTGATGAGGATGCCTACGAGATGCTGCAACACTATACGGAGTCGCTTCGTGCCTCGTTTGGTAAGGAAGAGGGTGGCGAAGAGATTGCCGACGACATTGAAGAGCGCATTGCCGAGCTGTTCGATGAACTGAAAGGCAATGGCGTGGAGGCCATCACCATAGACCACGTGAAGGATATTATCACTCGCATCGGTAAGCCCGAACAGCTGACTGGTGAGGATGATGAAGAGGAAAGTGGCGCTCGGCCGAAGGACGCTTGCTACCAGAGGGACGCAAGAAAGAGGAATGTGGAAAGTGGAAAGAAGAGAGAGGAAAGTGGTCACCGCTATGACTCGTTCCAAAGTGCTGCCAACGGATTCAGCGAACAGATGAAAGCCAGGGTGGCAGGCAAGAAACTATATCGTAACCCCTTCGATAAGATGTTGGCTGGCGTGCTTTCAGGCTTTGCCGCCTATACTGGCACCGATGCCATCTGGTGGCGAATAGGCTATGTTGTGCTGTTCCTGGCCTCTTTCAGCGTTATTGCCCCCATCCTTAAGTTGCTGCATATAGGCTTCTTCTTGATTCCTATCGAATTGATTCTCATTGTGCTCTATATCGTGCTGGCCATCGTGATTCCTGAGGCGAAGATGCCACAGCAGGTGTTGCAGATGAAAGGACAGGAGGTGACACCCCAGAGTCTGGCCGACGTGGTTATCGACAAGCAGCCGGTGCAGCAGCGCAGCACCCTGGGCACCGTCTTCTCTATCCTGTTGAAGATTCTGTTTGGCATCTTTGTCGCCATTGCCATCATCATCTGTTTCTTCCTCTGCATCTGCTTCCTGTTCTTGCTGATAGTCACCATCACCGCCTTGGTATTCCCCAATTCGGGCATCCTCTATGAGGTGGGTATGGAAGAGATCTATCACGACAACCCATGGGTGCTCGCCGCCTTCGGTGCCTCGTTGTTCGTGCTGCTGCTCATCCCCATCTATGCCATTATCCACATGGTGATGTCGCTGGCCGGGAAGGTCAAGCCCATGAGTATTGTGCAGCGCATTGTCTGGATTGCACTATGGCTGCTGGCCCTCTGTTGTCTGGTGCCGTGCAGCATTAAGATTGCCGACTGTCACAACAAGCATATACAGGAGCGTATAAAAAAGGATTATAACGAGAAATACACCACCTATCAGGGAGCTTTCATGGAGGTGTTCGACAGCGAATACCTCAAGGAGAACGGCTGGCAGTTGCTCACGCATGAGAACTGTAACAACAGCTACGTGCGTCGCGGCGAGCATTTGTCGGGCAACAGACGCAAGCGTTATCTCGATGCGTGGAACGAAGACTGCCTGCAGAGGTATCAGGTAGAGAAGAGCATCAGCGTTGAACCTGGTCAGTATCGTGTATCTTGCAATGCCCGTGCTGAAGGTCATGGGGTGTATATCTATGCCACAACGCCGTCGTCCACACAGCATCCCATCGCCCAGACCGAGATTCCCGCCTACGGCAACACAGGTGGCGAGATATGGGAAGCTGCCGGCGAAGCCCTGCAAAGCGATTCTTTGATGGATAATGTGACGCGTAAGCAACAGAGAGACATTCGTAACGCCAACAACGGTAAGGGCTATGGCTGGAGCAAGGTTGAGGTGATGATTGACATTGAGAAGCCCGAGATGCTCTGCTTTGGTCTGAGCACCGACCCCATGTTCACTGGTCATCCCCACGAGTCGGAGTGGTTCTCGGCCTGCGACTTCAAGGTGGAGCGTATAGAAAAGAAAGAATCAAAATAAGCACAATCATAAATCAAACAATAACAATATGAAAAAACTATTTTCAATTATGCTGTTTGTGGCCTTGGCTATGACAGCAGTAGCACAGAAACAGGTAGTATGGGAAAAGCCGTCGGTCTTTATGGGCAGGTATAACGACGAGTTTACAATCACGAAGGCAGAGCTGAAGCCCACGGAGACCGTGCTTCACATCATTGCCAACTACAACCCTGGCAGTTGGATTCGCTTCGACAAGAACTCGTACTTGCAGACGCCTGATGGCAAGAGATACGGCATCACGGGTGGCTTGAAAACCAACGATTCAGAGACCGACCTGCTGCTCGACTCGCTCTTCTGGATGCCTGAAAGCGGCATAGCCAATCTCGCACTTCACTTCAAGCCCGTACCCCTCGATACGAAGGAGATGGACTTCTCCGAAGGTGATTACGACGGCGCCTTCCGTTTCTGGAATATCTGCGACAGCAAGACCAAGCAGACGGTGGAACTTCCTGCTGAGTGGAAGAACGTAAAGTACGCCAAGGACGAGACCTTACCCGCTGCCAAGATCAATAAAGGCATCGCCACCATCAAGGTGAAGATGCTGGGCTACAAGAAGGGCATGAACATGGATTTCTATGTAGGTGGTTTCAGGCCATTAGGTTCTACAGAACGCTTCGACAAGTTGTTCCCCTTTGCCGACGACGGCACCGTTAGGATTGAGATTCCTTTGTGGCTGGCTCGTGAAGTGACTGTCGGCGTCTCAGGAATGGCATACCCCAGCATCATCATTGCTCCAGGACAAGAAACCGAAATCCTGATGAAGGTCACAAGCGACCATCGGCCATTCGTAGCCTTCAAGGGCTTTATGGCTAAGACCAACATGGATTTGGTAGAAGCTTACCACTCTTTCGAGCCATTTGCAGATGACGATAAGACCTACCTGAAGGTGAAGGACTGCAAAACGAAGGAAGAGCGTCTGCAATGTCTCACCAACATTTTCCAGCAGAATATTGCTGCCATCAAGAAGACAAAACTCACCACAGCAGCGAAAGACCTGTTTTGTATGGCTGCTGAAGAGCGGTTCGTTAGCTGGACGCGCGACTTTACTGCCCAGTTCAGTCCTTTCGGCGTGGACGAAAAGGGAGAGGTATATATGAGCTACGAGAATCTTGAAGAGAAGATGAGGAACAACTGGCAGTTGCTCATGCTTACTGACGAAGAGCGGGCCTACACCTGGAAGTATCTCAATGAGCCAGGGTCGCCTTGCAGCGACGCGTTCTGGCGGGCGGCTTTGTACACGTATAACAAGAAAGCCAAAGAGAAGAATGCCTACAATGTGGTTCTTCGCACAATACCACAAATAATTTCGAATGATAACATTGGAGAAGATCAAATCAACAGCATCGCCTTTGAGGACTGCAAGGCCGTAGTCCTTGATTATAAAGCAGAACAGAAGCGCATAGCAGAAAAACTGAATAACCAGCAGAGCGTGTATTACAAGAAGTTGGACGATGTAGCGCCTGAGAACATCCTACAAACCATCCTCGACAAGTATAAGGGCAAAGCTGTGCTCATCGACATCTGGGCTACGTGGTGCGGTCCCTGCAAGGCTGGTCATAAGGCGATGGCTCCTTGGAAGCAGGAGTTAAAGGGCAAGGATATCCAGTTCATCTATATCACTTCCCCCACCTCGCCCCTCGCCACTTGGCAGGAGATGATCAAAGATATCGATGGCGACCACTATTACCTCACAAGGGATCAGTACAACTATATCCTCAACAAATTCGAGTCGCAGGGCATCCCCACCTACGCTCTCTATGATGCGCAGGGAAAGCAGACCTTCAAGAACATCGGCTTCCCTGGTCTCGAACCTTTCAAGGCGGCAGTAGATAATGTGTTGAAGTAAGGGTAAAAAAGTAAAAAAGAAATGAAATCAACCATTATTACTATTCTGCTCGCTCTTGTCACAATGACGGGCTGGGCACAGAAGAACGAGAGAGTCTGGGACAACGTGGTCTTTGGCAATACCAATGTGGCTTGGAGCGAAGTCACGAAGGTGGGGCTCTACGCTGACCGTACGGAAGTGGGACTGCGTATCAAATATCGTCAGGGTTCATGGATAAGGATTGCCAAGAATACCTTTATAGAAGCCGATGGCAAGCAATATCCCATCAAGGATGCCACCGTGATAGGACTCGATAACCAATACACGCTGCCAACAGCCTCGTTTGACTTCACACTCATCTTTGAGCCTGTGCCACAGCATACAAAGACCTTAGACGTAATAGAGCCAGGTGGATGGGAATACCGGCATCTACGCAATGCCAATGACCTGCCTGAAGGTATCACCGACACTTACTGGCGCAGCGAGAATACGGGCGACTGGCTCGTTGGCTTCACGGCAAACCACGCCGTATATAATAATAAGGTGTGGGATATTGTCAGCCAGACAGAGAAGAAGGATGCTTATAGCCTCATGCTCGCAGGTGGACTGACCATCAAGGTTGACAAGCTGAAGAAAGGCAAGCGCAGCATCACTATCGGCAACGGGAAACCCGTTAGCTGCAGCCCCATCACCACAGCAGCCTTACCCGACTATCCCACGAAGGACTTGCGTACGGGCTTTGTTGATAATGATTACAACGCGAACGACAGCATCACCCTTATTGGATGGATGAAGGATATGCCCGAACGGGCTTGGAAGCAAAGCGGTGAGTTTGAGGTCAGTTTCGCTAATATCTTCACGGACGAGCAGCAAAAGTTCTATGCCAAGATGGACTCGCTGGGACGTTTCAGCCTTCGCATACCTCTTGTCAACACGTCGCAGGCATACCTCGACCTAAGACGCTCATCGGTGGGTACTATCCTGGAGCCAGGCAAGACCTATTTCTTCCTTAACGACTTCAACACAGGACAGAGACTCTTTATGGGCGACGATGCCCGCGTGCAGAACGAGCTGCTTGCCTATCCCGACGAGTGGAATTATGCACGTATTGAGGAGAGTCAGGACGCCATGCAGTTCAAGGCCCAGATGGACAGCATCTGCAATGCGATAAGGATAGAACTGGAGGAGCATATCGCCCTGCGCCCCAACCTATCGCAGCGCTATATTGACTTTGTCAAGGGCTGTTGCCTGACGGGTCAGGGAGAGTCGATGATGCAGGCTCGCTATGACTTGCAGAACCAGATGCCCAAGGAGTATATGGACTTTGTGACTACCGAGTTGTGGCAGAAAGCTCCCAAGCCCTACACCCTCTATCGGCCTTTCCCAACCTTCATGCGTGACTATATTGATTATATGTCGCAGGTCGACTATACTGTTCCTGCTGGAGGTTATACTTTGTATGTCAGCGACGGCCTTTTCTCTTCTGTACTCCGCAAGAACAGAGCCGAGGGCAAGGTCTCTATTACTGATGCAGAATTGGACTTGTTTGACCGCTATGCCACCAGCTATAAAGCTTTCTTAACCGCTCAGTTCAAGGCCCGTGTAGATGCAGGCGCTACGAATATTAATGATATCCTAAACATCGATAGTGTGGTGACGCAGCAGTTCCAGCAACAGGACTGGGTGCAGCAACGTAACGCCCTGTTGGAGCGCGAAGACGTAGCCAAGGTGCTGCAAGACGAGGCGCCCTTCTTCGAGATTTACAAGATTCTGAGAATGTTCGACACGACAGGGTCCGACGCAGTTCTGAAGGATATCGCACTGGCTCACCATTTCTACACTCAGATTGACCAGACGCGCAAGCCGCTTGCACCTGCTATGCTGTCTTTCTTCGAGCAACAAGTCCATCTGCCTGCAGCCCTTGCTTTGGTGAATACCGTCAACGACAAGTATGCCGCCCTCGAACGTTCTGACTTCGCTAACGCCGCAAGCCTGCGTCCGTCATCCGACGTTGAAGGTATGAGCGATGGTGAGAAGATCTTCCGCAAGATCATCGAGCCGTATAAGGGTCGTATCATCTATCTCGACATCTGGGGTACGTGGTGCAGCCCTTGCAAGCGCAATCTGAAGGAGTCGTGGAAGGTAAAGGAAGCCCTAAAAGACTATGACATCGTATATCTTTACCTTGCCAACCGCAGCAGCGACGAGTCGTGGAAGAATGTTATCAAAGAGTATAATCTTACTGGCGATAACTGTGTCCACTACAACCTGCCCGAGGACCAGCAGGCTGCCATTGAGAACTATGTCGGCGTCAATGGCTATCCTACCTACAAGCTGATAGACAAGGAAGGCAATATCCACGACCTGCACTGGCTCCACCACGAAGACATGAAGAGCTTCCTGGAAACCATTGACAAAATGAGTAAATAAAATAGGATACTTATCCGTACTGAAAACAAGGCTCGCTCACAATCCGATGTGAGCGAGTTTTTCTTTTATTCCTGTTTCGGCAAACGTTCCTTGGCCTTGAGATAGGCTTTATAGGAGGCAAAGCCACTGGCTTCTGCCGCTGCCTCCTCGGTGGAGTTAGGATGCTGAGACCTGTAGCGTTCAAAGTAGTTGATACGCAGTCCGTTGACATAGTCGTAGAAACTGCCAAAACGCTCTGTGAAGACACGGGAGACGTAGCTGCGGCTGAAACTGCAACGCTCTACCACCTGTTCGAGTTTCAGATGGGAATCGAGATAGGCGGCCTCAGTCATCACAAACTGCTCTATCTCTGCCGCAATTCTCTCCGTACGTTCCTCCGCCAGCTCGTCGTTCTGTTCAAGGACGACGTCTGCATCGTTCTCCTCAACATCGGAAAGGATGGCTACACGTCGCCATACGGGCATCACATTGAGCAGTAGCACAATATTAAATACGGCGAGTAGAATACTCATGAAAGCCATGACTGTGGGGGAGTCCGTAAGATAGCCTGGCCACAGCATCGGGGTGAGGATGATGGGGGCGAGCCACATGCGGAGGGCATATTCGGCAGGAAAGTCCTCAGGATTGGAATAGTTCACATCGCGAGCCATCTTCACCCACTGCCATACCTGCCACATAGCCACACCACAATAGCCCACATTCAGCGCAATGACTGCCATGATGACGTAGTTCCAGATATGGAGGAAATGAGGACTGAACAGTCCGCTGGGCCACCATGCATTGAGGACGAGGGGCAGCATGGCCAGGGCGGTGATAAGGGCTGCCAGGCGGTTGTAGGTCTTCCACATCTTCCATTGCTTTACGGTGCCAAAGAAGCAGAATATCAACGCGCCGCAGTAATAATAATAGGTACACGGGAAGTACGTCTTCATCAGAAGCCACGCCGACTCGCTCTCAGGGTTCAAGACATAGGGTAAAAGCACGGTGCCGAAAAGATATATCCTCACCTGCATCTTACGATCGGGCCAGATATAGTCTCGGCGTTCCTTGGGAGTACCACAATTGTGTATTCCCCTGACTACGGAAAATATCCAGCAGGTCACAATATAGACTGCTGCCGATAGTCCATACCAATAGATAATGTTTGTTTGTATCATAATCGATGGCAAAGATACAAAATATTTCATAATTCATAATTCTTTTTGAGAAAAAAGCGATAAGACGAGTGCATAATTCATATTTTTTTTCTATCTTTGCCGGAAATTACTGATATACGATGGAACTAGTCTATTTAATTATTGCCATCATACTCCTACTCGCTATGCTCGGGTTTGGATTCTTTCATTATTTCCGTCTTCGGGAGGCAAAACGTCTCGAAGAAGCCTATCATGAACTGGAGATTGCCAATGCCCGTGTAGAAGAGTCGTCACGCATGAAGAGTGATTTTATTCAGCAGATTTCACACGAGATACGCACACCGCTCAACATTCTTTCGGGATTCACCCAGGTGCTCACCACGCCTGGTACGAATTATGATGAAGCCACGCTTCAGGAAATCAGACAGAAAATCACGGAGAACACCGAGCGCATCACCAGTCTGGTCAACAAGATGCTTGAGCTCTCTGACGCCAAGAGCCACACTGTCATGGAATGTCATGATGAAGTCCCTGTGGCACAGATAGCTACAGAGGCCATCAATATGTCGGGCATAGAAAAAGCCCGTCACCTTTCCTTCCATCTCATGGTGTCGCCAAACATTGAGGAGATGACTGTCAAGACCAATCTTCAGGCTGCCGTTCGTGCCCTGTGGCTGGTGCTTGACAATGCTCGCAAATTCACCGCTCCCGCCGAGTCGCGTCAGCATGAGAAGCCTGCCGACCACCAGCAGAAGGTGGTGCTGCGCATCAGTATGTCGTCGCAGCGGCTCTTCTTCTCGGTAGAAGATACGGGCATCGGCATTCCTCACAAGGAAGCAGAGCGTATCTTTGAGGAGTTCGTACAGTTGGATGAGTATTATGACGGCACAGGCATTGGTCTCACCGTGGCCCGTTCCCTGGCACGACGCATTGGTGGTGACATCGTACTCGACACGGCCTATATCGGCGGCTCACGTTTTGTCATGACATTGCCCATCACACAAAAAAAGGCCCATCGGCATGACCGACGGGCCTAGAGGCTTATTTCTTCATCACCACCTTTTTGCCGTTGATGATGTAAAGACCAGGCTTGAGATTTGAGTTTTGAGAATTGAGGTTTGAGATTCTTCGTCCGCTGAGGTCGTAGACGGTATCCTCATTCCACTTTCCACCTTCCTCATTCCACTTTCCACTTTCCTCATTTTTGATTTCATTGATGCCAGTAGCAACGAAGCTTGTTGCCTGAATGGTGGCCGGACCTAAGACGAAATCGGAGTTCTTGGCAGCATCGGTATAGAACACCAGCACATAGTCGCCAGTCTCAGGAATGTCGAACTGGAACGTCTGCTGGGTCACACCCGTGAACTTTTTATCTACCTTACCACCAATGTTGACGTTAGGCGTATAGACCTGCGAGGCCACCTCCTCGCCAGCAAGCGTCTCAATAGCGACGGTGACAGGCGAGAAATCAGACCTGTTCCAGTTGCACAACTTATATCTCAGGGTATAGCGACCAGCATGCAGCGTCATTTGCGAGCGGCCTGTGGGGTCGCCGAACTTTGCCCAGGCGGCCTTCTCCTTGTTGACGGCGTTCTGGATAAGCAGTCCATATTCAAAGGCTTTGGTAGCGTTGGTGAAGCGCAGGATGCGGTTGCCGCTGGTGCTGGCCATTCCACCACCCACGGTCTTCTTGGTGCCATTGCTCACATACCAGTTCTGAGGTACAACGCCCTCTATTTTAAACGTCTGAATCAGGTTGTACGACGTTGTGGTGGCGGTATTGTTCACCTGACAGGTGGCTTCGCCAGTCTTACCCTTGTTGTCAGTCACCACCACACGGAAGTTGTGCTTGCCGTTCTTGGGTGTGGGCAGCGTAACGTTGTAAGGAACTTCTGTCAGTGAGTCAATGAGTGTCTTGCCGTCGTAGAACTCCACCTTCACCACCTGGGAGCCAGTAGCAGCCTTGCCAGTGGCTTTTATTGTGATGTCAGGGAATGAGGCCTGACCTGTGGGAGCGATACAGAGATGGGTCACATCGCCTGAGGGCTCTGTAATCCTTGCCAAGGGCTGGTTCAGCGAGAAGCGTTTGCAGAAGTTCCAGAGAAGATGCGGGTTCTGGTCGTTGGGCCAGTGTCCACCATTATTATATGAATAGAGCCACACCTCGCCGCCGTTGGTGCCACCAGTCCATTTCTCCAGGTCGCCGTCGAACCAGCAGCCGCTTCTGGGTCTATAGCCCGTCTGCTTTGTGTATTTCGTGTGCTTGTCGTGCTTGGCATAGTTCTCTATGTAGCCATGAATATTATATTGTTCGTAGCCAAACACATCGTCGCCATAGGCAATGACCTCCAGCAGATTGACAGGCTTATTACAGCCATTCCAGGGTGTTTGGTTTTGCAGAATGCCGCTGGTAGGAGCAAAGGCTGCTATCTTGTTTTGCATATTGCCTATGCAATGGTGAATCAGCATGGAGCCCATGGAGAAGCCCGACCAGTAGACGCGGTCTGTGTCGATGTCGTAGCGTTCAACCATCTCGTCAATGGTCTTACTCACGAAGTTCTGGTCGTTGGTGCCACCAATATCCCAAGTGTTACCATCGCTGCGCAGATAGGTCACCACGAACTTGGCGGTGTCAATCAGGTTATACATCTTGTCAGAGCCATACTGATACTCAGGGTCTTGGTTCATGCCGTGAGTGATGATAAACAGTGGCGACTTGGCAGGCAGGGAGTTGGGCACATAGACCACCATGTTCCTTGACTTGCCATTCACGGTAATGTTGATTGACTGCTGCTTGTAGGCAAAGGCCTGCAACGAGAGGATAAGGGTTAGGATGACGAAAAGTGTAGAACGTTTCATAATGGTTTGAGATTTTTTGTAATTTTAAGTTGTTATTGTATTTCGGCTGCAAAAGTAAGGCTTTTTTCTGAAACAGCCACTACTTTAAGCAATTATTTTCACTATTTCTTGCTCAAACACGCAAAAAACAGTACCTTTGCAGCCATAATAGGTTGAAACCAGCTGATAATCATTAAACATTCAATATGGAAAAGAAGGTACTAACCATCTGTCTGCTTCTGCTGCCGTTGATGCTGATGGCAGCACCTATTACTCAAGAGCAGGCCAAACAGAAAGCAAGTGAGTTTATGACGGGCCACGCCAAGATGGCGAAAGGCAGGATGCTCAAGGCAGCCCAAGCCCCGTTGAAGATGCAACAGGCTGAGACTGCTGCCAGTTACTACGTATTTAATGTGGGCGAGCAGGAAGGCTTCGTCGTGGTGAGTGGCGATGACCGCACCCCCGCCATCCTGGGCTATGCTGCCAACGGCACCTTCGACGCTGCCAACATCCCTGCCAATATGCAGGCTTGGCTTCAGGGCTACGAGGCCCAAATCAGTAAGCTCGACCAGTATCCCGCAGCTCAGGCTTCCGTTGCCAGCCACGAGGCCATCGCTCCGTTGATAAAAAGCACATGGGGCCAGGGTGCTCCCTACAACTTGATGTGCCCTATAGACCCTTCAAACAACGAGAGTTCTTATTCTGGCTGCGTGGCTACGTCTATGGCGCAGGTGATGAATTACTATAAGTACCCCGAGATGACCACTGCCGTCATTCCTGCCTATACGACAGATTCCTATGGCCTTTCGATGCGTGCCATTGCCAAGACCACTATTGACTGGGACAACATGCTCGACCAGTATGACGATAGTGGCACCGAGGCACAACAGCAGGCTGTGGCACAACTCATGCTGCTTTGCGGTCAGTCTGTAAAGATGGACTATACGGCCTATGGCAGTTATACCTATAGTAGTTATGTTACCACGGCCCTCAGCAAATATTTCGGCTACGACAAGAATGTGCACTATGCCATAAGAAACCTCTATCGTGCTGCCGAATGGGATAATCTCATCTATCAGGAGCTGCAAGAGGGTCGTCCTGTGATTTATCGTGGTTCGTCGTTGAGGGATGGACATGCGTTTATTATCGACGGATACAGCGAAGACGGTCTTTACCATGTGAACTGGGGCTGGAATGGCAACTATGACAGCTACTTCCTGCTTTCTGTGCTCGACCCTTATGTTGAGGGTGTCAATACCACCATTTCGCCAGATGCCTTTAACTTTTATCAGGAGGCTGTGGTGGGCATACAGAAGCCTACGGAGGCAGAACCATCGGAAGATGCGCTGGCCTTGGCAACCGATTATCTGATTATTGATGCATACGAAACCGAGTTTGAGCGTCAGGCCGACGGCACGTTCGTGCTGCCCGTCTATATTAGTATGGTGAATCTCACTGCTACGACTCGCTCCTTCGACATTGGCTGCGGCATCTATAATGACCAGAACGAGCAGGTGGAAGCGGTTAAAATGTTTACGAAAAGGAACCTGGCCTATTATGATTATGGGTGGATGAGTACTACGCTGACATTGCCGGCCAGTCTGCCTGACGGCACCTATTCCATCAAGGCTGTCAGCAGACCCGTCAACACAGATAAATGGCTTATAGGCACTGGTGATTTTGAATATTACATAGGACTGACCATCAAGGACAACGTAGCCTACGCCAGCAGCTTCGGCACCTTCGACCTCAGCGGCACTATTGTCAGCACCATCGGGCAGCCCACCCTGGGCAGCCCTGTGCCCATTCGCGCCACGATTACCAACAATGGCAGAAACTTTAATCAGGCTATGGACCTCATTGTTAATGGCAGTAATATGGGTGGTTTCCACATCGAGGCCGAGGCTGGCGAGACGGTGGATGTTGACCTGAGCTACATTCCAACCCGCAGCGGCGCCAATGAAGTAAGTCTGCAGCAGGAACGCTACAATGGTGGTGTTGTTGCCAGCGGTGTTGTCAACATCCTGGGTTCTGAATCCGCACAGCTGCTGTTCGGCTTTAACGTGAAAGACCGTCGTGTGAATGCCAGCGTGCCTCACACGAATCTCGACGTCACCACTCTCATTCATAACAATAGTCGCAATGCCTACAACAAAAGGGCTTCCATCGTGCTGTACAAACGTAATAATGACGGCGGATGGGATGTGGCAGAGGAGAAAATGCTGAATATGACACTGGCTGGCGACGCCGACAGTCTGCTGCAACTGTCGTTCGAGGGTCTGGAGAATTACACCGACTACTACCTGTATGGCTACTATCTGGGCGATGATGACCACTTCCATGCTAATGACAATGAAGTGGTGTTCCTTACCACCAACGAGTCGGCTGACGGCAAGGAGGATATGACCTATCTGATTAACAACCCCGACTTTGAATGGGGTGAGTCAGGATGGACCATTGACGCCGCATCGGGTGGCCATGTGCAAGTGGGCGGTACTGGCGACAACTACTGCTTCGAGGCATGGAACAACCGACAGTTTGATATCTACCAAAACGTGACGGGACTGCCTGTCGGCATCTACGAGATACAGGTGCAGGGCTTCTATCGCAACCGTCGCGACATCAATGCATGGAATGCTTATCAGGGCGGCAACATCAACGTGCCTGTCTATGTCTATCTGAACAACAGTGCCACACCACTGAAGAACGTATTCGAAGAGCCTGCCGAGGCTGGTCTCTACTCTGGCGACTACTATGTATCGCCTACGGGACTCTACTTCCCCAACGACATGGCAACATCGGCTCAGGCCTTCAGTGCAGGCAAGTATCACCAGAGTGCCTATGGACTCATCATGAACGAGAACGAAGTGGTGAGCATCGGTGTGAAGGGTGCTACAAACCAGAACGGCGACAGCTGGGCCATCTGGGATAACTTCAAACTGACTTACCTCGGCTTCAATCCGGAGTATATGCGTCCTGCCCTGCAGCAGGCCCTCACCACCGCTGACGGTCTGGTAGGACAGATGATGGGCAAGACCGTCTATGGAAAACTGGTCGACGTCATAGCAGAAGCCAAGGCCTTGGAGCAGTCAACAGACGGTGAACAGATGTTCCAGGTGCTGAGCCGACTCTATGCCATCAGCGATGAGGCTGTGGCCTCTGCCACAGCATTCCAGGAGCTGGCCACAGCACTCGAGGAGTTGCAGTGGGCCATCGACACCTATCATGCGGCATCGGCCTCCGTGCAGCAGCAGAGTGTCGACATGCTGGAGCAGACTACGGCCAATGCCTTGAACCATCAGTATGAGGAACAGGACATCTATGTTCTTATCGACCAGATTAACGAGTTGATTGCCAAGCTGCGTATCCCTGCAAATATGGATCATGCCTCTATTACCGACCCTGTAGACTGTACTTCGCTGCTCATCAACCCAAGCTTCGAACATAATGGCGAGAATACCATCGATGGCTGGTACGGATCGGGCTATATCAACTTTGGTAATGATGACTTCCAGAGACAGGCCCTGGCCCTGGAGGTGTTCCAGAACAACCTGACGCTCTATCAGCCAGTGTACAATATTCCTAATGGATGGTATGTCATGCAGCTGTCGGCTTTCTACCGTTTTGGTACGCCTGACCAGGATGCCGAGAGATATCGTCAGGGGGTGACCCAGAGTCATGCCGTGATTTATATGGATGACCCCGTCAATGGTGGCGCTCAGGTGACGAAGCCTCTGGTGGCGCTGTCGTCGGAGCATGCTACTGAGCGACTGAGCAATGGCGAGGAGTGGTTTACAACAGATGGTTTCTATGTGCCAAACGACATGGTGTCGTCAGTTGCCTACTTCAAGGCAGGTCACTACAAGAACCGCCTGATCTTCCATGTCACAAACAACAGCCTGCTGATGGGTATGGCCAAGACCAGCACCGTGGCAGAAGACTGGGTGATGATGGACGATTTCCGCCTGTACTACTATGGTACGGAGCAGCCCAGCGAAGAGATTGTTGGTATTGTCGAGGTAACAAGCTGTACGGAAGATGGCAGAGGTCATGAGCTGTATGACCTGAGCGGACGTCGTGTGTCAAACAGCGCAAAGGGCATCTTAATCCTTCGTCAGCAGCAGCCCAACGGCACCGTGACGGTACGTAAAATAAAACAGTAATAATGCGCCAAGAGCTTGTTCCACACACCGGAGCAGGCTCTTTTCCGATTACAGGGCTATCAATAGGTCTGATAGACCAGGTAGTATCCGTCGGACTGGATGGAGAACGAGTCGGAGAGGGCCTCGTTGAGTGTGCCTTGCCACCATTGGTTGAAAGGTGAACAGGGCCACTTCAGGTTGCTGGAGGCGAGACGAGTGCTGCCGAAATTGAAGATGCTGACTTGCTGACCCTGCAGCGACGAGAACGTCTGGTCGCCATAGGCTGGGGTGAAGAAGCCATAATCGGTGAACATGATGCCATCGACCTGCAGCTCTCGGAAATAGCGCATCAGCAGGCTGATATTGCCAAGGGTGTGGTCTTCGCGCATCCCCGTGGCTCCTAAGTAGGCAATACGATGCCAGCCCTGCGACATACAATAGCGGGTGGCCTTGGTGAGGTCGTTGTCGTCCTGCTCAGAAATCTGAATAAGACGTGAACGGTACTCAGAAGGCACGCTGTCGCCATCGCCAATGACTACCTCGGCATTAGGCAGACGGCGGATGGCTCCGTCGCAACACACCACATGAGGGGCCTGACGGAGAACGGCGAGTGGCACATGATGCGAAGGGAACTCGCCGTTGGCAACAACTACTACATCGAATGCTTTTTCAATCACGGATTATTGATTTAAAAACCACGAACTATTATACTACGGACTGTTTCTTGGCAAGTGAGTTCCACTTGAGATAGCCAGCGAAGGCGATGATGACATAAAGCCCATAGAGGCCGGCCTTGAAGGGTATGCCCTTCTGTATGTAGAGGATGGTGCAGACCACATCGACCACCATCCAGAAGAGCCATTGCTCGACATATTTTCGTGCCAAAGCCCAGAGCCCCACAAAGGAGAGGGCATTGGTGAACGAGTCGAGGACAGGCACTGTGGAGTTAGTCCACCTTATTAATATATAGTAGACCACGCCCCAGGCCACAAAGAAAAAGACGGTGACAGGCAAATACTGTCTGACGGGCATGTGGATGATGGGGAGCGGTTCTTTCTTTGTTCGCGTCTTCTTAAACTTCCACACCATCAGGCCATAGACGGCAGCGAGGGTATAGTAGCAGGCCATACCGGCATCGCCATAGAGTCCGTGCTGCCAGTATAGCACCACATCGAGTGCTGGCATCACGATGCCGATGACCCAGAGGGCGATATGAGCACGATACTCGAGCCAGATGTAAATCAGTCCGAGTATCGTGGTGAGTATGTCAAGCCAGTCGAGCGTCATTTGAAACAGGGCTTATTTAGAAGTTCAATGACAGATGGGCCATGAAGTTGAAGGGGGCAGAGGGTGCGAAGCCGGCTGCCCACTGGTCGCGCAGGGCACCATCGGTGGCGTAGCTGCCGTTATAGGCCACCACCTGACCGTTGGCGTTCTTCTTATAGGCAGGCGCAGCCCATCCGTTATTGTCAAACTCGGCGCTGAAGATGTTGTACATCGAGACACCCAGCGTGATGCTCTTGATGTCCAGGTTCTTATACTTCATGTTGAACGTATAGCTCAGGTCGAGGTTCGTTGAGAAGTGGCCGTCGAGGGCAATCGACTCAGAGGTCTCGTTGCCGTCGGCATCCCATCCCGTCATCGTGTCGAAGCCGGAGTTGGTCATATATTGCTTGCCTATATACTGGCTCTGCACCGATGCCTTCATGCCCTTATAGTTGAACGAGAAGATATTGTTGAAGATAACATCGGGCGAGAACGACAGGGGTGCTTCGCCCACAGAGACGGTGGTGTAGTCGTCGAGGGTGACCTTCGAGTCCTTCACACGGTTTTTAGAGAAGGTGGCGTTGGCATCCCAGCGGAACCAGTCTATAGGCATCCAGGCTGCCTCCAGCTCCACGCCCAGACGATAGCTCTTGGGCACGTTCATAGCCACAGCCTCGCCTATTTCGTTGAGGGCACCCGTCAGCACGAACTGGTCTTTATAGTCCATCCAGTAGATATTAGCACCAGCTGAGAAACGGGGCGACAGGAACTTATAGCCCACCTCAAGGTCGTTGAGGCGCTCTGAGGTCACCGCCAGTCCCAAATTGTCCTCGTAATTGTTGCGAACAGGCTCTTTGTGGGCAATGGCATACGAGGCATAGATCTTATGCTGGGCGTTGATGTCGTAGCTCAGTCCGAACTTGGGGTTGAAGAAGTTGAAGTTCTCGTCCACCACATAGTCGCCGTTGGCATTATAGCCCCAGCTGTCGGCAGGGTCCTGCATGCGGTAGTTGATATGACGATACTGCAGGTCGGCATAGCCGCTCAAGCCCTTGAAGAAGGTGTAGTTGGCCTTGGCATAGACGTTGAAGTCGGTCTTCTTGGCGTTGGTGTTGTAGTAGTCGAAGCCGGGCAGGGCACCCTTGGCATCGCTGAACTCATAGAAATACTTATTGCCTGAGGCATCCTTCCATTTCGCGTCGTTCTCCTTATTATAATAGTACTTATAGGGGCTGGCACTGTTCCAGACGATACGTCCGAAGTGGTCGCCGTCGTATTTGTTCCAGCCACCGCCCAGCACAGCCTCCAGGTTGTCGCGGTTGTTGTAAATCAGCGAAGCCACAGCACCATAGAAGTCGTTTTTCATCTTCTTCTGGCGCACCAGGTCGCCCTTTACAATGGGCTTATACACCAACTGGGCATCGTCGGTCTTCGTGTCGTTGGCATCGGCTGTCCACAGACCATAGCTGGCCCATTTGGCATCAATCTTATACTGCTCGTAGTAGCCCTCACCCCTTGTATAGTGCAGGCCGGCATTAAGGCTCAGGTCATGTGTCAGATACTGGTTCAACAGCAGCTGATAGTTCTGCTGGTGGTAGTTATCTGTCTGTTTGTCGTAGAACACATCGTTGTCCCACGTCATAGCGCCACAAGAGTTGAAGCGGCGGCCATAGATCGACTGCTCGTATTTTGACGTGTAGTCCCAGGCGTGATAGGTCTCCTCAATGCCGTTCCACGTAATCAGCTTCACCACGGTGTTATCGCCAAAGTAACCTGCCTGCAGCAGATAGGAGTTGAGCTTGGTAGAGGCACGGTCCAGATAGCCATCGGAGGTGATGTTCGACAGACGACCCTGGAAGCCCCAATGGTCGTTGATGATGCCTGTGCCGAAACGCAGCGTCTGCTTATGTGAGTTATACGAGCCGCTGCTGACGTCGAGAGCCAGATAAGGAGATATGCCAATGTTCTCGGTCTGCATGTTCAGCGTGGCACCAAAGGCGCCGGCACCATTGGTCGAAGTACCAACACCGCGTTGTATCTGCATAGACTGCACGCTGCTGGCGAAGTCGCCCATGTTCACCCAGAAGAGTTGCGCACTCTCGGCATCGTTCATAGGAATGCCGTTGGCTGTGACGTTGATGCGTGAAGGGTCGGTGCCGCGTACTCTTAATGTGGTGTAGCCTATTCCGTTGCCTGCATCGCTGGTCATCGTCACCGAGGGTGTCAGCGACAGCAGGTAGGGAATGTCCTGTCCAAAGTTTACGGCTTTAATCTGGTCTTGGTTCATGTTGGTGAATGCCATTGGCGTCTTCTTCGAGGCACGAATGGCCACCACCTGCACGTTCTGCAACTCCACATTCTTCAATGAGTCGATAGGCATCTCTGCCAAGTCGCTCGCCGCCTTCTCTTCGGCGGCTGCATTCATAGCAATGAATGCTGTTAATCCTAAAAGAATCTTTTTCATCCCTTTTTACTTTTTAAAGTGTTAATTTTTTAATTGGTACCAAAAAGGGGGGATTGTTCCTGAATATGTTTCTCTATCATCCCTACGCCGGTATAATCCGTATCAGGTTAAGAGGGTATCATCTCAGCCGCCAAACTGACGGCACCCCTTGATAAAATCGGGTGCAAAGGTAGTGCTTTCTTATGAACTGGCCAAACAAATGGAAGAAAAAGAACCAAAAATGGGCGTAAAATACACAAAAAGCAAAAAAGTGTGCAATACGTTTTGCCGTTTCATGAAAAATAGTTACCTTTGCACGCCGAAAAACGGAAAGACAGAAAATAGTTTCTATCCATCATGGGTAATATTGAAATAAAAAAAGTTACTAGCCGAAAGCAGTTGCGCCAGTTCGTGCAGTTCTACTACGATCTCTATCGGGGCGACGAACATGCTGTGCCATATCTATTCTTCGACGAGATGGCCACACTGCGAAGCGATAAGAATCCCTCCTTCGAATGCTGCGAGGCAGAGTATTTCATGGCTTTCCGCGATGGAAAGATGGTGGGACGCATTGCTGCCATCATCAATCATCGCGCCAACGAACGCTGGAATGTGCACCAGGTGCGCTTTGGCTGGTTCGACTTCATCGACGATATCGAGGTGTCGGGTGCTTTGCTGAAGGCTGCCGAGGAATGGGGACGTTCGAAGGGCATGACGGAGATTGCCGGTCCTCTGGGATTCATCGACACAGACCGCGAGGGTATGCTGATAGAGGGTTTCAACGAACTCTCCACGATGTACGTCAACTACAACTATCCTTATTACCCCAAACATATTGAGCAGTTGGGCGGTTTCCGCAAGGATAACGACTATATGGAGTATCTGGTGCAGGTGCCAGAGGTGGTGCCAGATAAGTTTGCCAAGGTTTCCGACATGATTATGCGCCGCTATGGCCTGCGTGTTCATCACTTCACACGCCATGAGTTGGTGCAGGAAGGGTGGGGAAGAAAGGTCTTCGAACTGGTCAACGCCACCTATAAGAACCTCTACGGCTATTCTCAACTCTCGCAACGACAGATTGATAAGTTGGTCAACGACTATATCAAGATTGCCGACCTGAACTTGGTGACTGCCGTGATGGACGGTGATGAGATGATTGGCTTCGGCGTCACCTTCCCCTCGTTCTCACGTGCCTTGCAGAAAACCCACGACGGCAAACTCTTCCCCTTGGGATGGTGGCAGTTGCTACGTATCCTGAAGTGGCACAAGACCGACACCGTCGACCTATTATTAATAGGTGTGCTACCCGAGTATCGTCAGAAGGGTGCCAACGCCCTTATCTTCAACGACCTAATACAGCAGTTCCAGCGCTATGGTTTCCGCTATGCCGAGGCCATGCCGCAGATGGAGGACAACGAGGCCGTCCGCTCGCAATGGCAGTATCTGGAGAGTCGCCAGCATCGTCGTCACCGCTGTTACCGTAAGACGCTCTAACGAGTCACTTTTTACATTGCAAAATAAAAAATCGTACCTCCACCGTACGATTTTTGCATTTTTATTTGGTGGATATGAGTTTTTTATCTACTTTTGCAAACGATAACATTGTCTATCACAAAAAAAACAATTAAAACACAATCAAAGTAATGAAAGGAAACGTCAAGGAAATTATCTGCTGCCGAGCGGTGCGAGGGCGAAGTTGAAAGCTTTTGCTTTGTGCCGACAGGGAGCATGATGCCCTGACGTTAACACCGAAGTGTTCTTTGACTTGTTGTTACAATTGTTGCTTTTGTGATAGAGATTCCTGAAAAGAAGACTCTATGATATTATCGGGCATCTGCTTCGGCATTTGCCTGTAAACTCTTGCGCTCTATTTTACGAGTGTATTTCGTTTTCCGATAACATTCACACACCAAACACACTGACTATTATGAACCATCCACACAGACTCATTTATGATTTCAAGAAACAGAATAAGAAGACCATTTGGAAACACCTCAGCGCAATGGCTGAGAACTATGTTGTCTACTCAGAACATATCAAGGGTATCGCACCCCATCTGGAAAATAATGATATCTACGCCTATACCTTAAGCAACGATCTCGTGTTGGTATGCGTCGACCTTAACGTCAAGGAGGAAGAACTGGCCGACGAAGAGCGATTCTATGACGAACCGCCACTATATTTCTCACAGACTTCCCATCGTGTCAGCCCCGTATGGAAGCTCTCTCAGGCCATGAAGCAGATTTCCGAGAAGCTGGTCTCTATCGAACACGACTATTGGAACGTCTGGGGCGTGTTGCTCTCTGGCAGTCATTTCCTCAATGCCGAAGATATGCAGGGGGTCTGGGAGGCGATGCACATCACCGTCATCGACCAGCTGACCACCATCCGTCGCCATAAGATAGAGGTAAACAATGACCTCGGAATACCCTCTGGCATTGAATTCAGGGAATGTTTAAAGGACCTGCTAACCCCAAAGCCCGAGCAGTCCGATGAGACCAATGAGTCCAACGAGTCTCACGATAATGGCGCTTTCGACGAAGACTTCCAAGCCCTTCTCGACGACTTCATCAAACGTATGGATTCCGAGATCGTCGACACAGATGAAAAATCCGACGAGGAGGAAACAACCGAAGCCCATGACGACGACGAACTGGATAATGACTGGAGCCTCGACGATGACGGACCCTTCGATACCGACGACCCTCTCGCCAATATCGACCTGCCTACCGGTAACATCGAACAGAACGGCAACATCAGCGTACGGGTAAAAATCTTACCCCCCATGGCCAACCCCAGGGAGGAACTCGACAAGCTGGTGGGCTGCAAGGATATCAAGAAACGCATCGACGAGTTGCTGGCACTTACCACCTATAACAAGATGTTGCGCGAGTCGTTCCCTGGCGCCAAGCAGCACGAGGTGTCGCTGCACAGCATCTTCTTCGGACGACCTGGTACCGGCAAGACCACCGTCTGCAAGATATTCGGTTCGCTGCTGCGCGAGGCAGGGGCTTTGTCCAAGGGCCATGTGGTGGTAGCTGACCGAGGCACCTTCATCGGAACCCTTTGGGGCGACGAGGAGCGCAGCGTGCGGCAGGTGCTGGAGAAGGCAAAGGGTGGTGTGCTGATGATTGACGAGGCATACCTGCTCAACGGCAAGCACGACAACGACCCGGGACGACTCGTTATCCAGCTGCTCATGGAACTGCTCGCTGACGAGACACAGCGAGACATCGCCGTGGTGCTCTGCGGATACAAGGAGCCCATGCAGAAGCTGCTCGATATGAACCCCGGTCTGCACTCGCGCTTCCCCAACCGCTTCGAGTTCACCGACTTCACCGTCGACGAACTGCTGGAGATTACAAAGCGTAGACTGAGCGAATACGAATATCAGTTCACCCAGCCCGCATGGCAGAAGTTCAAGGAGGTCATCAACTCGGCCTACCAGGTGCGCGACCCTCAGTCATGGGGCAATGCACGTTTTGTGGCTAACCAACTGGAGCGAATCTACATACAGCATGCACAGCGCTGTGTGAAAGAGCCGCCAAAGGACAAGGCGCAGATCCGTGTGCTGATACCCGACGACATCACTCCCATCGAGGTGCCACGCCCTAAGCCACGCATCGGCTTCTGATATGCGCTTTTATACCAAAACAGACTCGAAAAGTGAAAATATTTTCATTTTTCAGTCTGTTTTTGCATAAAAAACGATGTTTTTGCAAAAAATTTCACTTATCACTTATCACTTATCACTTTTTTTATGTAACTTTGCACCCCGAATTTCGATATCACATCTTTATATATATAACAAGTGCTATGGCAGAAAATTTGGAAGTGAAGGAGCTCGACCAAGTGGTCGTTCGTTTTTCAGGAGACTCCGGCGACGGTATGCAGTTGGCCGGAAACATTTTTTCTACCGTCTCAGCTACGGTAGGTAACGGTATTTCAACATTCCCTGACTATCCTGCAGACATCCGCGCCCCGCAAGGCTCGCTCACAGGTGTATCTGGTTTCCAGGTACACATCGGTTCAGGAAAGGTTTACACCCCTGGCGATAAGTGCGACGTTTTGGTAGCCATGAACGCAGCTGCGCTCAAGACTCAGTATCGCTACGCTAAGCCCGGTGCTACTATCATCATCGACACCGACTCATTCGGTCCTAAGGATCTGGAGAAGGCTCAGTTCAAGACAGAGGATTACCTCGGCGAGATGGGTATCGACCCAGACCGCGTAATCCAGTGCCCACTCACCACTATGGTTAAGGACTGTCTGGCCGACAGCGGAATGGACAACAAGGCCATGCTTAAGTGCCGCAACATGTTCGCACTCGGACTCGTTTGCTGGCTCTTCGACCGCGACCTGAACCTGGTAGGCAACTTCCTGAAAGAGAAATTCGCCAAGAAGCCCGCTATCGCCGAGGCTAACATCAAGGTTATCCAGGCTGGTTGGGACTACGGTCACAACACCCACTCAAGCGCCATCAATGTTTATCGTGTAGAAACCAAGGAGAAGACTCCTGGACGCTATATGGACATCACAGGTAACAAGGCTACAGCCTATGGTTTCATCGCAGCTGCCGAGAAGGCTGGCCTGCGCCTCTACCTGGGCTCTTATCCTATCACACCTGCTACCGATGTTCTGCACGAGCTTTCTAAGCATAAGTCATGCGGTGTAATCACTGTTCAGTGCGAGGACGAGATCAGCGGTTGCGCATCAGCACTCGGTGCTTCGTTCGCAGGTGCTCTCGGCGTAACATCTACCTCAGGTCCTGGCGTATGCCTTAAGAGCGAGGCTATGAACCTGGCTGTTATCATGGAGCTTCCATTGGTTGTTCTCGACGTACAGCGTGGTGGTCCTGCTACTGGTCTGCCAACCAAGAGTGAGCAGACCGACCTGCTGCAGGCACTATTCGGACGTAACGGTGAGAGTCCAATGCCAGTAATGGCTGCTACCAGTCCTGCCGACTGCTTCGACGCTGCTTATCAGGCTGCCAAGATTGCTCTCGAGCACATGACTCCTGTTGTACTGCTCACCGATGCTTATATCGCTAATGGTTCTTGTGCATTCAAGCTGCCAGAGATGGCTAAGCTCGATGCAATTAATCCTCCATATGTTCCAGAGGAGCTGAAGGGTAAGTGGACTCCATACATGCGTGCCGAGAACGGAACACGCTACTGGGCTGTTCCTGGTCGCGAGGGATTCACTCACATCCTCGGCGGACTTGAGAAGGACTCTGAGACAGGTGCTATCTCTACCAACCCAGAGAACCACGACCTGATGACTCGTCTGCGCCAGCAGAAGATTGATAATATCCAGGTGCCCGACCTCGAGGTTGACGGCGACGTACAGGATGCCGACCTGCTGATTGTAGGCTTCGGTTCTACTTACGGCCATCTGCACTCTGCTATGGATGAGCTCCGTGCTAAGGGTTACAAGGTAGCTCAGGCTCAGTTCAAGTATCTGAACCCACTGCCAAAGAACACTGCCGACGTACTGAAGAAGTACAAGAAGGTGGTAGTAGCCGAGCAGAACATGGGTCAGCTCGCTGCTTACCTCCGCATGAAGGTCGACGGCTTTGTACCTTACCAGTTCAATCAGGTAAAGGGTCAGCCATTCGTAGTAGAAGAGTTAGTGAACGCATTCGAGGACATTTTAAAGTAACCGCTTTAGCGCTTTTACAAAGCGTAGCGACTAAAAGAAGTAAACTATTATGAGTTATACAGCACAAGATTTTAAGAAAGGCCAGCCTCGTTGGTGCCCTGGTTGCGGCGACCACTTCTTCCTGGCTTCACTCCATAAGGCTATGGCCGAGATTGGCGTAGCTCCCGAGAACGTAGCAGTTATCTCTGGTATCGGTTGTTCCAGCCGTCTGCCCCACTACATGGCTACCTACGGCATGAACACCATCCACGGTCGTGCTGCTGCCATCGCTACTGGTGCAAAGGTAGCTAACCCCAACTTGACCGTATGGCAGGTATCAGGTGATGGCGACGGACTGGCTATCGGTGGTAACCATTTTATTCACGCCAACCGTCGTAACATCGACCTGAATATGATTCTCTTGAACAACCGTATCTATGGTTTGACCAAGGGTCAGTACTCACCTACCTCACCTCGTGGTTTTGTATCTAAGTCGAGCCCTTACGGCACTGTAGAGGATCCATTCCGCCCAGCAGAGCTCTGCTTTGGTGCACGCGGACACTTCTTCGCACGCTGCGTGGCTACCTATGCCAAGGGTACTGTAGAGGTACTGAAGGCTGCTTATGAGCACAAAGGTGCCAGCGTAACTGAGGTTCTGCAGAACTGCGTCATCTTCAACGACCACTGCCACGATGTGGTTTACAACAACGAGGGCCGTAAGAAGAACGCCATCTACGTACGTCACGGCGAGAAGCTGGTATTCGGCGAGAACAACGAGTTCGGACTGGTACAGCAGGGCTTCGGACTGAAGGTGGTTGAGATCGGTAAGGATGGCTACACCATCGACGATGTATTGGTTCACGATGCTCACTGCGAGGACAACACTCTGCAGCTTAAGCTCGCCATGATGACTCCTGAGGATGGATTCCCCATCGCACTGGGTGTTATCCGCGATGTAGAGGCTCCTACCTACAACGATGCTGTTCACGCACAGCTTGCTGAGGTAAGCGCTCAGAAGAAGTATCACAACTTCGAGGAGCTGCTCGAGACCAATGATATTTGGGAAGTTCGCGAGTAAGTGAGAACAAAGCGAATTTATTCGCTCTGTCGAACGTGAGCGAACTCGAAACGAAGTTTCAGGTTAAATAACCTCGCAAAAGACACATACTTGAAGCCCCGCTTACATCTGTAGGCGGGGCTTTTTTTGCTGATTATTTGGTGTTTTCAAAATTTTGTTCTACATTTGCAGGGTAATTACTAACAATTAACGTCATGAAAGGACGAATCTACACACTACTATCCTTCTTGCTACTGACACTTTCGTGCAAGCATGGTGTTTTCAAATGGAACGGCAAGATTGATAATGCCACGAAATTGTATACTGTCTTGCGGTCATCATAGGGGCAAGCCCCTACACTTGGTTATTTGACCCCTTCGGGGCCCTTATATTCTCCAATTCTCATATACGTCATGATAGATCACTATAGGTCTATCTATGACTATATGTCCCTATCTATAGGGATAGGGACTATATTGTATATAGTCCTTATAAAGCAACTATCGGTATTTCCCGACGACTCTGCGTAAATTCGACCAGAATTCTGCGTAAATTCTCCTCGAATTCTGCGTAAATTCAAGTCGAATTCTGCGTGCAAACTATCGCTCTGGTATGCAGTTCTGTGACTGACGTCATCTTACACCCGTTCCGACGTCATCTTCGGGTGTTTCCGATGGCATCTACGACTCGTTCCGATGATACTTTACCCCCCTAAAGTATCATCGGAACGACCGCAAAAGACCATCGGAACGGATGAAAGGAACGTCAGGAAAGACCCGAAAGTGACTGCCCGAATGAAACCATCAGCCATCTTCCATTTGGCGAGACGTTCACCTGTCTCAAAAAATATGAAGGCTCGCTTCACAGCGAACCTTCACCAAATAAATTAATCAACCATAAACCTTAACCATTAAAAATCTTAAACAATGATTTTTTTCAAAACCATTATCTGGGCTGCAAAGGTACGAATAAGCGAGCAAATAACCAAAAGATTTTTGAGTTTTTTCGAGCGAGAGTATCTTAGACCGTAGGTCAGAGGTACGAATAAGCGAGCAAATAACCAAAAGATTTTTGAGTTTTTTCGAGCGAAAGCAAAAACAAAGGCGGACTCAACATCTGTTGGGCCCGCCTAATAATGTCACACAGATAACACAGAAATCTTGCGTCCCGATGGTAGCAAGCGACCAAAGGTCGAGCGCACAGATTTTTATTTTAAAGGTCCCGCAGAAATAAAAGAAATCACAGAAATTTTTCTATTCTCCCTTCACCTTTCACCCTTCACCATTCACCATGATAAGGTCACACAGATAGCGCAGAAAGCGCAGATTTTTGTATAAAAACAAATTACCGTAATGCGTGTTTGCGCATTACGGTAATTCGTTTCTTAAAACCTAATGTGTTACTTTATTACTAATTTGCCGTTCTGGATGTAGAGACCCTTGCGGACCGTCTGAACCTTCTGACCATTGAGGTTGTAGATGGCGGAGTTGGCATCCTGATGGGCCTTCACGGTGACGATGCCGGTAGACTCGCTGAGCTTCACCTTGTTGGCATTGACCACATTGCCGGTGGCAGCGTCGATGAGCAGGGCAATGATGTTCACCTTGTTGACATCCTGGATGACGGGCTGGCCGGCTGTGTTGACGGCATAGTCAAGATTGAACGAGTACTGAAGCTTGATGGGCGTGTCGGCAGTGGCAGCGGTGATGATGTTGTTTCTGCCAGAGCCACCCCACTGCTCGGAGGTCATGACGGCCACATCGTTGAACACCAGTCCATAGACAGTAGATGCGCCACGGGTGAAGGTGTCCATATACATGGGATAGCCATAGCTGCCGTCGGCATAGTAGTTGCTCTGTCCCCATGTGGGATTGGAGAGTCCGTCGGCAGTTAAGATGTACTCTACAATGAACTTGTTATTGGTCATGTCGTAGGGGAAGGTGACCTCTGCGGCGACGTTGACCATTGACTCTCCGTCGGCCTTTGTTGCAGAAACGTTGATGTCGGCCTGTCCGAACATCTTGTTGCGCTCTGCCAGGTCGTCGGCAATACCCAGGTCTTTCTTACCATAGTTGATGCCGTAGTAGGCATCTACCTCAACGGCGCGGTCCATCCATGCATCGGGGAATCCTTCAACGGTTGAGGGGAACGCGTTGGCATTCATGATTTCCATATCGTCGTCGTTGTGATAGCTGACGAGCACATAGTCGTCGGGATAGAGCTCGGCGAGCTTCTCCAGACCTACGTAGCCACGGGGGCAGTAGCCGCACCATGTGCCGGTGTACTCCTCGAGCAGGGTGCGCTTCTGGGGAACGGTGTTCAGCGCCACAATAGGGATGGTAGCGCTGGCGGTGGCATCCTCGTTGACGGCGTCGTTCACCTTGTCGACCTTGAGGGCCAGCTCGTAGTTGCCCTTGTCGGCGATGGCAGGAATGGTCATATTGACGGTGGCCGACTTGCCGTAGAAGGCATCGACAGTGGTGTTGATGTGCTGCGTATCGGTCTTGCCGGCGAGGCTATAGGTGATGTCGACCGACTGGATGCCCTTGGCACCGTGGTTGGTAACGGTTACGGGAACGGTGAAGTCCTGGCCCGTCATCACATACACTGTCTCATCCTTGGCCATTGAGGCGGCATTGGCCTTGATGCTGCTGCCAGCCAGTTTCACCTGGATGATAGAGCTGCCGTTAAAGCCCTCAGAGACATCGAACCACTTCAGGAAGCCGTCGGAGGTGTGGA
This sequence comes from uncultured Prevotella sp., assembly GCF_946407605.1. Taxonomy (GTDB): domain Bacteria; phylum Bacteroidota; class Bacteroidia; order Bacteroidales; family Bacteroidaceae; genus Prevotella. The sequence goes on along the minus strand of NZ_CAMJOS010000002.1, from coordinate 172,907 downwards.
GATAGAAGCCACCCTCGTTAACGCTAGGCATGACGGCGATAGGCATGCTGTTGGCCTCGCTGCTGGCATCGTTGATGGTGAGCGAATAACCTACATAGACACCGCCCTCGGGAATGAGATAGGGCTTGTCGAGCTTGACGGTGATGAAGCCGGGCTCGGCAGGTGTGACGGCCTTGACGGCCAGGTCGGCAGCGTTCTTGCCGTTCTCGACGCGCAGCTGTGAGGTGAGGAACACATTGATGTCGGACACTCCCTCAACTTCCTGCAAGGGGAAGGTGATGCTCTCGATGACAGTACCCACCATGGTGGGATCGGCAAGCTTGATGGCTACGTCGTAGGTCTCAGGCTTGTAGTTGTTGGTGACGGTCTTGATGTCGCCGTCGCCAGTATAGAAGCCATAGTCGATGCGGTTGTCGTTCTCGGCCAGGGTCACGTCGGGATAGGCTGGGGTAGCGGCAGCGGGCTGGATCTCAGCGCCCATTCCGAATGCCTCAGCCCAGGCAATCTCTGAGCGATGCTCCTCGCCGCCTCCACGGTAGATGGTCTGAATGCCGAAAGCCTCAGGACCGATGATGTAATAATAAATATAATTGGTGGTGATGTCCCAGTCGTCGGAGTAGCCGTAGGGGATCTCGGTCATCGTGGGCTCCTGCTGTTCTTTGTAGTCATACCAAGACAGCGTCAGGGGCTCAATCACGCCGTTGACCTTCGTATAGAGCTGATAAGAGAGCTTCTCGGGCAGGATGAAGTTGCCCTCGGTGTCGGCGCAAGGAATCTCAAATTCAACAGTACCCCAGCCATAGCCGTAAAGATAATCATCCCAGCCAGCCTCAGAGAGGTTCACTTCGGCAGGAGCAGGTGTGGCAGCCACCTCGACGAACTTTGTCAGCTTGGCGTTGTTGAAGTTATAGAGGTAGTTGACGGCACTCTTGCCGGTATTGAGCAGGAACGGTGTGCTTTCAGACAGGGTCTTAGTGGCAGCATCGTAGGTGAACTCGATGTCGGAAGTGTCGAAGACATAGGTATCTATGTACTCTTCGTACCAGTCGTCCCACTCCTTTTCCGCCTTAGCCGACATCATATATATATGATAGTTCGCTACCTCGTCGGCACCAACATACTGACCGTTCTTGAAGGTCACCTTGTTGCCGCTGATGGTACCCTTCACCCAGTTGTCGGGGAGGTTGCGGTCGATACCCTGTACATAGACGTCGTTGCCATCGAAGCCCACGTTGACCAGTGAGCCGTCATAGCCTTCACCACTCAGCGAATACTGTTCGGTGGTCAGGCCGGCAGGAGCCTCTACCAGTGGGTCTGCCACAGTAGTCATGGTAATGTTCCAGTCGCCAAAGCCACACCAAGAGCCGTCATCATCGTAGGTAAGACCGATGATGTCCTCAGCGGTATTCAGCTTACCAGTAGTGGCGATGGTTCCGTTCGCAGCATTGTAGGCCAACTTGATGGTCTGGTTGTCAGACTTGTAGTACCATCCGTCGTTATAGGTCAGCCTTGATACTTCCAGACAGTAGCCGTCTTCAGGGTAGTAAGTCACGGTCTGAGGCAGCTGGATGGTAATGGTGGAGCCGCTGATGGTTCCCTCGATCCATGTACCGAGGCCGGCCTGCGACACAATGTCCTTGATGTACACCTTGTTGTTTTCGCCGAACACGACAGCGCCTACGGCACCATCAAAATCTGCTTGACCTATGCCGAAGAGGGAGTAATAGTAGGCAGAACCGCTGCGAGAATAGGTTTTCTTAGTACCCTCGGGCTGATCGTAGATGATGTCGGCAGCAGCGCGGCGAGAGGTGCTGTGCTTCCTCACGGCTTTCTTGCCCGTCAGCATGTTGTGGGCTGCGACAGAGGCACGCAAGCCTTTCTGCTTCTCCACGCTATTCAGCATCTGCAGCGACTTCATGGAAGGCTGCTGCTGCTCATTCTTTCCCAGTTGCTGGGCAATAGTAGGAAGATGTTTCTGCGACAGGACGCGCTGCGTCTGTGCAAAACTGCCTGCAACAACAAAGAGTGTTGCCAGCAGAATAAGCGTCATCTTTTTCTTCATAAGCTTATTATAGTTAGTGAATGAATATTTTAATTAAGAAACGAATTAGAATAATTGGAATAATTTATCTCACGAATGAGAATAAAAACTCTTTAATGAGAATAAAAAATATTCGTTCTAATTCGTTTCTTATATTACTTTATTACCCTTTTACCGTTTACGATGTACAGGCCCTTGACGGGACGAGCCACACGGCGGCCCTGCAGGTCGTAGTAGGTGACGGGGCGGCGGCTCTTGACAGCGCTGATGCCCGACGTGCTGTATGTAAACTTAAGTGTGATGGTGGGACCATACTTGTCGACGGTCCACTTCTGGGTGATAACATTCTTCTTGTAGGTAACCAACTGGTAAGCCACTGTGCAGGTGCCTTCGGCCGTGGGCAGCCATTCCGTCTCCATAGACTTCACCTGGCCAGCGCCCAGCGCACCGTCCTGCGTGGTATAGTTGCCCACCTGAGATGCCTGCATGCAGTTTGTGGGGAAGCACGACTGGAAGGCGCCGTTGCTCATCGAGCTGATGATAAAAGCACCGCCACACTGCACCTCGTCGCTGCTCGTATTCTTCACAGAGAGTCCCGAAGGCATGATGATGCCGCCAAAGCCGTCGTCTTCGGCCTCGGTAATGTTCAGCGTGGTACCGTCGGTAACCTCGTTGCCGTTCTTGTCAACGAACTGCAAGGGAAAATCACTTTGTGCCTGAATGGCAAGGGCTGCGAAAAGCCCCAGGCATAACGAAACTATTTTCTTCATAAACCTTTATTTAACGAACTATCTTTTTACCATTTTGGATATAGAGACCCTTGCGGGCTTTCTGGACCTTCTGACCATTCAGGTTGAAGACGGCCTCGGCGGCGTTGTCGGCCTTCAGGCTCTGGATGCCGTCGACAACAGGCAGCTGATACCATACGCCGAAGTTGTCGAAGAAGTAGTCGGTAGCGCTCTTCTCCTCCTGCAGGTTGAAGGCAATGCTGAGCACGCCCTCACCGTTACCGTTGCCGTTGTCGCCCTTGGCCATAGCGTCGGTGACCTCGACATCGGCAGAGAAGTGCTGCCACTCGGCGGTGAAGCTTACATCGCCAATCATGGCCCAGTGCAGGTAGGAGCCAGGAGCGGCGTGAGACTGGGTGGTGACCTTAGCGGCCTGCGAGGCTTTATAGTCGAACTCTACGTGCAGCTTAGTACCCGTTGGCAGGGCCTGGTTGAGCTTGATCCAGAACTGAGAGTCCCAAGCCTGAGCACCTTCGTTCTGGGTGTCGTCGCCAGCCTTCACCACGATGCCGCGGCTGTTGTTCTTGCCGGCACCAGGCACGATGATGGCGTCAACGATATTGGCAGAGGGATATTCCTTGGCGGCATAGCTGGTGACTACCGAGTCGGCGAGGTTGCCGTTGGCGATGGCCTTGATCCAGCCTTCGGGGGCCTCGAGCTCAAGATCGTCGGGATTGACCACGACGGTGTCGGGATCAATGACCTCGGGCTGCTGCAGTTCAATCTTAGCCTTGGCGGCGTTGACAATCTTCTTGTTCTGGTCAACAACCAGGGCGATGATGTAAAGCTGATCCTGCTTCATGGCGTTCTTCAGCGTGGTCTTGGTGGGCAGGGTGAGGGTGTACTCAGCCTCCTTCGACTCGCCGCCAGCCAGGGTGCCCAGAGCAGGGGCCTTGTTGCTGCCGTTGACGTAAGAGCTGCAGAGAGCTACATCGTTGAAATACCAGCCCGAGACAGAGCTCTTGCCGTATTTACCTCCCTTGCAGAAGATGGCCATGTCGTTGCCGACGCCCCATTGTGCTGTTGTGCCCTGATAGTAGTAGTTGGACTGGTTCCAGGCAGTGCCGGTACCCTTGAGGCTGTCGCCCACCACCACGAATTCCAGCGAGAACTTAGAATCGTCGATCAGGGCCTTGATCTCGGCTTTGGCCTCGACCTTCGTCAAGAGGGTGTCGACCACACCACTGACGCTCACCTTAGCCAAGGCGGGTACGGTCATCTCGTCGGCGAAGTCGTTGCAGATGTCGTTGCTGCTGCCGTAGTAGGGGTCTATCTCATCGCCACGGTCCATACGGCACGAGGGTGCGCCGCCGAAGGACAGCTTGGCATAGGCATTGGAATTGATATACATGGCATCGCTTGTGTTATACTGGTGCAGACCGATGCCGATGAAGCGGTCGCCATAGGTCTTGCGTAGCTTCTCCATGCCGATGAGTCCGCGGGGACAGTAGCCACAGCCGGTGCCAGTGTACTCCTCGACCACCACGTTGCGGTCAACCTTTTCGGGCAGGGTGTAAAGGGTAAACTGGGCACCCTGGTCGGCCTGGGCGTTGTCGCTGCCATTGACCTTGGTGATGTTCAGCGTCTTGGTGCTTGCGTGGGCAGCGGTGTCGGCAGGCACGGTGATGCTGATATAGTCGGTATTGTTGAAAGCGATGGGAGAGGTGATGTCGATATGCTGCTCAGCGCTGGTCACACCGTCGGAAGTAATGGTATAGTCGATGCTGCTGAGGGGCGTGGTGCCGATATTGGTAATGGCAAACTGGCCTGTGACAGGCTGTCCCAAAACGGTATAGAAAGGTCCGAAGTCAGCGGGCGTGGCAGCATTCTCGAAGAACTCGCCTTCGAGCAGCACCTGCAGGAAGAGGCTGCCATAGCCATTGCCGTATAAGTTGCTCCACTGAGGTACATTCTGGTCGGTCTTCAAATACAGTCCGTTAGAATTATCGCTGCCAGTGGTGAAAACAGGATACTGGTCGTCCTGCGTGCTTACCTTGCCAATGGTGAACGAATAGCCCACATAGACACCGCCGGCAGGAATGGTGTAGGGCGACGTCAGGTTGACATCGATAGTCTGGCCAGTAGTGGTGACGTTGACAATCTGAAGCGTGTTGGCCGCGGTGATCTTGGAGGGCAGGCTTGATGCCAGCCACACCTTTACGTCTTCGGCACCAGCTGCCGTGAGTCCGAAACGTACGGCCTTGATGGTCTTACCCGAGGCCACAGCCTGGTTGCCGGGAATGAAGATGGCACAATGGTAGGTGTCGGCAGCTTGTACGCCCAGACCTGTTCTCTGTGTGTCTTCAGAAACATAACCCCACCAGTGTTCTTGAGTCTCATTCTGCGCCTGCGCAACAGATGTCAGCAGGAACGCAGCAAAAAAGAATAAAAGCTTTTTAATCATAATGGTTTTGTATTTGTTTGTTGTTTTATCTTAATACTTTGCGTATGGCCTGTTCCACGCCATTGTCGTTATAGACGAAGGCCACGATGCTGAGGTGGGAAGGGTTCCACGTGGCATCGACAGCCTGCTGATAGGTCTGCGTCTTGGACTCGTTGGCATCAAACGTGACAGCCTCGCCCCAGGCGCCGTTGACAGCAGCGCGCAGCACGTGGTTGTGGACATAGTTCTTGTCGTTGATGGTGACGTTATCGTCGTCGATAGGATCGTGACGCGTCTGCGTAGCGGTGATGCTGTCCTCGAGCACCCAGATCTGCAGCTTGCCGTCGTAGGCGCCGATACTCCATTCAGAGACGGTGATGGTTATCTGGTTGCCACTAAGCAAGGCATCAAGACCTATGTCAATGGTCGATGTCTTTGTCATCTCCTCTCTGACTTTGGTCATCCAGTCGGTGTAGTTTACGGCACCATGACGGTTGATGAGGCCCACGGGCTGATATTCCAGTTGCCAGTGATTGTAGTACTCGTCGCCCAGGTCGGTGGCCAGTCCCAGCGTGGTGGCGTTGCCCTTGAATCCTAAGGGTCCGCTGTGGATGCCCACGGCAATAATGCCTTCGCCATAAGCCTCCTGTAATTGTTCGATAACCTTGGTGCCTCTGGGGCAATTAACACACTTCTGACCTGTGAAGTCCTCCAGCAATACGGTACGCTGAAGTGGCTCGGGTTCCACATAGATGAGCCGGTCGTTCTCGTCGATATGGTCACAAGCCATCGTGAAGAGACTTACCAGACTACATAAGAATATCTTGGTTTTCATGTTTGCTTAAAAATTATAGTTGTACGACAGTGTGAAGCCGCGAGTGGCGGGCACAAAGCGGCAGACACCTCCCGAGCAGTTATAGCCGGCACGGGTGCGGCCATAGCCCAGCTGGATGCGATGGGAGTCGAGGTTATAGGTCAGCTGTCCTTGATAGTAATGTGTCTTGGTGTCGCCGTGGTTCCACAGGTCGCTGGCAGTAATCATCCAATGAGGAGCCAGCGACAGCTCGGCAAGGGCAAAGGCCCAGTCGTGCTCGTCCTGACGGGTGGTGAGATACTGCAGTTCGGTGCGCAGCTTGGTGGTGCGTGCCAGCTGGAACATGGCGTCGGCCACGAAGATGTTGGAGTGGATGATACCTCCTTCGCCGCCCTCGATGACAGTCTTGTTGTAACGCTGGTTCATATACATGAGGTTCAGCTTCACATCGCTGGTCAGACGGCGCGTCATCTGGATGTTCAGGTCCTGATAGTAGGTGTCGCTGCCCCATTTGAACCAAGCGCTCTGGATGGCACGGACATAAGAGTAGTTCAGCTTGACGTTCATGCCGTACTTGCCGCCAAGCGGTGTCTTGCGCTTGAAGTTATAACCCACCTCGGCCTGATAGGCCCACTCGCCAGAGGCCAGCTGCGTGGCGTAGGGATAGAGGGCAGCAAGGGTGTAGGTGTGGTCGAGGGTGAAGGCAGGCAGGTGGTTGATGAACAGGGGAGTGCCCATCTGACTGCGCATGCTGCGGAACGACATGTTCTCGCTGCGCTTGGCCTGAAGCAGAATGCTCAGTCCCTTCTTGGAGTAGGAGGTGGAGAGCATGGCCACATGACCGTTATCGTAAGAATAGCTGTTGTCGTACGAGGGGTCTTGGGTCTTCTGTGCATATTCCACCAAAACGCCCCACGGCCCGTGGTTCAGGCTGGTGCGCACATCCCATGCATTAACAAACTTGGGGAAGTTCAGGCGATGGGTGATATCCCAGAAGAAGTCCTCGTCCTCTTCGTATTTGTTCACCCACGAGGCACCAAGACTGAGACGGGTGTCGTGTTGCTGCAGGGAAGGTATCCACTCGTCGAGACTCACCTCGGCATCGGCACCCGATACCAGTCCGCCGTCCCATTTCCAGTAGTGGCGCTGCTTGCCCGAGAGCACCTTGAGGGTGACACCGTTCATGGGCTTTACTATCAGACGGCCACCTAACAGCGAGTTGTCGATGCCCAGCGAACGCTCCTCGTAGCTGCGAAGGATGAACCCCGAGCCAAACTGCTCGTAGAAGGTGCCTGCCGTCAGCTCTACCTTGTCGAGCTTGCCCTTCACCCAGAAATGAGGCACGCCCCAGCCTTTGAAGTCGTTCTCGAAGCCAGGCAACGGATGTTCCATATATTCCATGCGGGCCCCGGCATCGATATACTGGCTCTGTAGCAGCACATCGAGATAGGTGTTGGTCATGAAGTCGCCAGATTCGTAATACTTGTCATCCTCGTTTTGCGTTGACAACAGCATATCGCTCTGAACGCTTCCAGAGACGGTGACATCCTGCTGGCCTTGGGCCGTCAGCATGCTGCACAAGGTCGTGGCTAATAAAAATAATCGTTTCATTCCTTAATGAGTTCGCGTACCTTTTCTATGAGTTCTTCCTCAGCGCCATCGGTATAGCCGTTGTGGCGATAGACAATGTTTCCCTTGCCGTCGCACACCACCACGAATGGTATCATCTGTGCACCCAGCGCCTTGCGGAAGTCGCTGTTGGGGTCGAGCAGCACGTCGTACTCCCAACCGTGGTTGTTGACCAAGGGTTTCACCTTCTGGATGTTCTGTGCCTGGTCTACCGAGACGGCGAAGATCTTGACGCCAGTCTCTTCCTGCCAGTCGGCATAGACCTCGCTGATGGCGTCGAGCTCGCGATTGCAGGGCTTGCACCAGGTGGCAAAGAAATCAATGATAAACGGTTTGCCGTTGTTCGACAGCGTGTCGGTCTTGATAGCCTGGCCGTCCATAGTCTTCAACGTTACAGCAGGCAATTGGGCTGTGGCTGACTGTGAGAGACTTAAAAACGCGATCACCATCATCAGATGGAAAACAATCTTTCTCATACGCAATGTTTCATTTTGATTCTGGGTGGCAAAGGTAGGTATTATTTTCGGAAAGACCAAATATTTTAGCCATAAAATAACTACCCCAAATTGCAAACTCCACTTGACAAACTTAATGAAAACGCTGTGAAACTGCCACGTTTTTGCATCTGCATACGCTCTCTATACAAAAATAAACTACCACCACAACGTGCTAACTCTTTTCTTTTTACTACCTTTGCACCCAAATTTGAAAAAGAAACCATAAAAAAAATTAAGAACAATGCTTAGCACTTACAGGGGACTGCAAATAGTAGAAGCAGCCCGAAAATTCCGACACGAGCATAAGTACGAGCCCAGCAACACCGTGAAGCGCATCGTCAAGATCGCCATCGTTGCCATCGTCACACTGCTGCTCTGGAACATGCCTGCCGAATGGTATGGCATCAACAACCTTACTGTTATTCAACAGCGCGTCATCGCCATCTTCGTATTCGCCACGCTGATGTGGATACTCGAAATCGTTTCATCATGGGCTACCTCGGTGGCTGTCATCGTCATCATGCTGCTATTCTGCACAGATAGCGGTATACTACCCATGGTCAACGAAGAAGAGGTGGGAACACTGCTTTCCTACAAAGGCGTGATGGCCACCTTTGCCGATCCCGTCATCATGCTGTTTATCGGCGGCTTCGTGTTAGCCATCGCTGCCACGAAGACAGGTCTCGACGCTCAGTTGGCCAAGGTGCTGCTCAGACCTTTCGGAACAAGGAGTGAGAACGTGCTGCTCGGATTCCTGCTGATCACGGGCTTGTTCTCGATGTTCGTGTCAAACACGGCTACAGCAGCCATGATGCTCACCTTCCTGACTCCCGTGTTCCGTCAGTTGCCTCCCGAGGGCAAGGGTCGTATCGCCTTGGCTCTGAGTATTCCTGTGGCAGCCAACCTGGGTGGTATGGGTACGCCAATTGGTACACCTCCTAATACCATTGCTTTGAAATACCTGAACGACCCCGAGGGCTTGAACCTGGGTCTGGGCTTTGGTCAGTGGATGATGTTCATGTTCCCCTTGGTTATTTTGCTGCTGTTTGTCAGTTGGTGGATTCTGAAAAAGATGTTCCCCTTCAGCCAGAAAACCATCGAACTGAAGATTGACGGTGAGATGAAGAAGGATGCTCATTCATATATTGTTATCATCACCTTCTTTGTTACTGTGTTGCTCTGGTTGCTTGACCGTGTTACAGGTATCAACTCATATACTGTGGCAATGATTCCTTTCTGTGTGTTTGCACTGACAGGTGTTATCAATAAACGCGACCTTGAACAGGTGAACTGGAGCGTTATTTGGATGGTGGCCGGTGGCTTTGCACTGGGCTATGGACTGAATAAGTCGGGCCTTGCCGAAAATGCTGTTGAGAGCATTCCCTTTGGAGAGTTCTCGCCCGTGCTGATACTGATTCTGGGTGGCGCCATCTGCTATCTGCTGAGTAACTTCATTTCAAACTCAGCTACGGCAGCCCTTTTGATGCCTATCCTCGCTATTGTTTGCGGTGCTATGGGTGACAAACTGGCTCCTATCGGTGGTACTCCTACCGTTCTTATTGGCGTAGCCATAGCCGCATCAAGTGCCATGATTCTGCCCATCTCAACTCCGCCAAATGCATTGGCATTCTCTACCAACCTGGTGCAGCAGAAAGATATGGCCAAGATAGGTATCATCATGGGTATCATCTCTATGGTGCTGGGCTTTGGCCTTGTCTATCTCATGGGTGTCCTCAACGTATTATAAGTCTTAATTTTCCAACAATATGAAAAAATTACTAACAACAGCTCTATTCCTCCTGACAGCCATCATGACTCAGGCTCAGGAGATGCCTGCCATACCTGTTGACGCAGATGTCAAGATTGGTAAGTTAGACAACGGACTCACGTATTACATCCGTCATAACGCATGGCCCGAACAGCGTGCCGAGTTCTACATCGCACAGCGTGTAGGCTCTATTCAGGAAAACGACGAGCAGCGCGGACTGGCTCACTTCCTGGAGCACATGTGCTTTAACGGCACCGAGAACTTCAAGGGTAACGATATCGTGAAATGGTGTGAGACCATCGGTGTGAAGTTTGGCACCGACCTCAACGCCTATACCTCTATCGACCAGACGGTATATAATATAAGTAATGTACCCACGACGCGCGAGGGTATCATCGACTCTTGTCTGCTGATTCTGCACGACTGGGCCGACGGACTGCTCTTGGAGCCCGAGGAGATTGACAAGGAGCGTGGCGTCATCCATGAGGAATGGCGCTTGCGTACCAGCGCTCAGATGAGAATGCTGGAGCGCGACCTGCCCCGTCTCTATCCCAATTCAAAATACGGTCACCGCATGCCTATCGGTTTGATGGAGATTATCGATAACTTCAAGCCCGAGGTGCTGCGTGCCTATTATGAGAAGTGGTACCGTCCCGACAACCAGGCCATCATCGTGGTGGGCGATGTCGATGTAGACAAGGTGGAGCAGAAAATCAAGAATCTGTTCGGCCCTATCAAGATGCCTGAGAACCCTGCTGCCGTGGTGGCAGAGGATGTGCCCGACAATAACGAGGCTATCATCGTGGTGGATAAGGACAAGGAGATGCAGTACAGCATCGTGGAACTGCTGTTCAAGAGTGATCCGATCCCCGATGAGATCAAGGGAAATATGCAGTATCTGGTCATCGACTACCTCAAGGCAGCTTGCCTGGGTATGCTCAACGACCGTCTTGCTGAGTTGGCACAGAAAGCTGACTGCCCCTTCCTCCAGGGTTCTGTGGGATACGGACAGTATCTGCTCTCTAAGACCAAGGATGCCTTCGAGGTTAGCGTCCTGCCCAAGGAGGGTCAGACCGAGGCTGCCCTCAAGGCTGCTTATGTCGAGGCACGCCGTGCTGCCAAGTTCGGATTCACTGCCACAGAGTATCAGCGTTATAAGTCAAACTTCAACAGCCAGCTCGACAAACAGTACTCTAACAAAGAAAAACGATACAACAGCCAGTTTGTCAACCAGTATGTGCAGCACTTTCTGGCAAAGGAGCCCATACCCAGTCTTGACGACTACTATCAGGTGATGAAGCAGCTCACACCTGCTCTCCCCCTCGAGGTTGTAAACCAACTCATGGGCGGACTCTTCGAGGATACCGACACCAACCTCGTGCTGCTCAACATGAACCAGGAGAAAGAGGGTGCTGTTTATCCCACTGAGGCTTCGCTGAAGCAGGCCATCAACGAGGCTCGCGCACAACAGCTCGAGGCTTATGTGGATAATGTGAAGGATGAGCCCCTCATCACCAACATGCCCAAGGCCGGCAAGATTGTGAAAGAGGTTGACGGTCCTAAGTTCGACTATAAGGAGCTGACACTGAGCAATGGCGCCAAGGTTATCCTGAAGCACACCGACCTGAAGAAAGACCAGGTGATCCTGGCTTCTGAGGGCTTCGGCGGTAGCTCGCTCTATGGCGAGGCCGACTTTGCCAACATCAAGATGTTTGACGATGCCATCGAGGCCAGCGGACTGGGTAACTTCTCACACACCGAACTCGAGAAGGCTCTCGCAGGCAAGATTGCCAGCGCTAATCTGGTACTGGGCACCGAGCGCGCCAACATCACTGGCTCATCAACTCCTAACGATGTAGAGACCATGCTCCAGCTGGTTTACCTCTACTTCACTAACATCAACAAAGATCAGGAGTCGTACGACAACATGATGAAGACCACCGAGCTGATGCTGAAGAACAAACTGCTGCAGCCCGAGGCTGTATTCAGCGACTCGCTGACCCTTACCATCCAGAACCACAGCAAGCGCTTTGCTCCACTGTTGATGGACGACCTGCAGAAGGTAAGCTACGACCGCATCCTGCAAATGGCTAAGGAACAGACTAGCAACGCTGCTGCCTTCACCTTCACCATCGTCGGTAACTACGACGAGGCTACCATCCGTCCGCTCATTGAGCAGTATCTGGCTGCACTTCCCGGCGATGCCAACAAAGTAGTGAAGGGTAAGGATGTTGACGAGATGTTCAAGGGTGAGGTCATCAACGACTTCAAGCGTAAGATGGAAACGCCAAAGGCACTCGCCGTCATGGTATGGGCCAACACCGATATGAACTACACACTCGACAATATCATTCGTGCCGACATGGTAGGACAGATTCTGTCGATGATCTACACTGAGAAGATACGTGAGGAAGCAAGCGCTGCCTATAGCGTCATGGCACAGGCCGGACTGAGCCGCGATGACTATCGCACCGTAGGTACGGTACTCGTCTATTGTCCCATGAAGCCTGAGAAGGGCGACATCGCCACGAAGATTATGCTCGACGAGGTCATCAACATGGCGAAAAACGTGGATGCCGAGAAGCTGAACAAGGTGAAGGAATATATGCTGAAGAACGTGGACGACCAGGCCAAGACTAACAACTACTGGATTCGTACCATCGGTCGCTTGCGTGACTACAGCGTCGATACTCACACCGACTACAAGCAGACCGTTCAGGCTCAGACACCTGAGACCATCGCGGCCTTCATGCAGGAGTTCCTGAAGCCCGGCAACCGCGCTGAGATCATCATGCTCCCTGAGGAATAATCCTAAAGGTCAATCAAATTTCAAATTACAAACCTCAAAGGTCAAAGAACTGCGTCAATGAAGATTCTGATAACAGGAGCCAGCGGATTTATAGGCTCATTCATCGTGGAAGAGGCTCTCCGTCAGGGGTTCGACACTTGGGCTGCCGTCAGAGGCAGCAGCAAGCGCGACTTCCTGCAGGACGAACGCATCCACTTCATAGAGCTGAACCTGAGCAGTCAGGAACAGTTGGAGGCGCAGCTCAAAGACCATACTTTCGATTATGTGGTGCATGCCGCTGGTGTGACGAAGTGTCTGAACACCAGCGACTTCCACCGCATTAATACAGAGGGCACAAAGAACTTGGTGCAAGCACTCATCAAACTGCAGATGCCCATCAAGCGCTTTGTGTATCTCAGCTCACTTAGCGTCTTCGGCGCCATTCACGAGCAACAGCCCTACACAGAGATCAAGGAGACAGACACGCCACAGCCCAACACGGAATACGGTAAGAGTAAGCTCGAGGCAGAACAGTGGTTAGAGACTCAAACATCAAACCTCATATCTCAAACCTCAAATCAAGAAGTCCCCTTCCCCTACGTTATCCTGCGTCCTACAGGCGTCTATGGCCCCAGGGAGCGCGACTATTTCCTTATGGCGAAGAGCATCAAGCAGCACAGCGACTTTGCGGTGGGCTATCAGCAGCAGGATATCACCTTCGTCTATGTGCTTGACGTGGTGCAGGCCGTATTCCTGGCTTGCGAGAAGGGTGAGACGGGACGCAAGTACTTCCTCTCTGACGGTAAGGTATATCAGTCGGCTACCTTCTCGAACCTTATCCGTAAGGAACTGGGCAACCCCTGGTGGATTCGTATCACAGCTCCCATCTGGGTACTGCGTGTTATCACTTTCTTTGGTGACAAATGGGGACACCTTACAGGTAAGATCTCTGCTCTGAACAACGATAAGTATCATATTCTGAAGCAGCGCAACTGGCGTTGCGACATTGAGCCGGCTCGTCGTGAACTGGGTTACGAGCCCAAATACACGCTGGAAGAGGGTGTGCCCCTCACCATCAAATGGTATAAGGAGAACGGATGGCTGTAGAGAAAACGAAGAAGGGACTCATTGCTGTGGAGTGGGCCACACTGGTCTACACGCTGATTACCACCATATTTATATTAGTCACCTACGTTAGGCTGACTCATCCCACTGAGATGCTCTGGTTCAGGGCTCAGGCTGTCGTGCTCACGCTGGCCTTGTGGGGTGTCTATCGCCTCTGCCCCTGCAAGCTCACCATGCTCTTTCGCATCACAGGACAGTTCCTGCTGCTCTCCTGGTGGTATCCCGACACCTATGAGATGAACCGCATCTTCCCCAATCTCGACCATGTGTTTGCGGGTTGGGAGCAGTCGCTCTTTGGCTTCCAGCCTGCGCTGTCGTTCTGTCAGACCTTCTCTCACCCCATCTTCAGCGAGCTGCTGTCGATGGGCTACGTCAGCTACTATCCGCTGTTCGTAGGTATCACCATCTTCTTTTTCTTCTTCCGCTACGAGCATTTCGAGCGCACGGCCTTTATCATTATCGGCTCGTTCTTCCTGTTCTATCTCATCTTCATCGTCCTGCCAGTAGCAGGACCGCAGTTCTATTTCAAGGCTGTAGGTGTAGACCAGATAGCGCAGGGCATCTTTCCCAATATCGGCGACTATTTTAATACGATTGAGTTCGACGTCCACAATCGCGATTTCATCTTGCCCATTCCAGGGTGGGAGGATGGTCCTATGTACAAGGCTCTCGTCATTGCCCATGATGCTGGCGAACGCCCTACGGCGGCCTTCCCAAGCAGTCATGTGGGAGTGGCCACCATCGTCATGTGGTTGGCATGGGAAGCTAAGAACAAGAAGTTATTCTTTATCTTCCTGCCCTTTGCTGTTCTACTTTTCTTCGGTACTTTTTACATCCAGGCTCATTATGCCATCGATGCCATTGCCGGTCTCTTCTTCGGCACCCTCTTCTATTTCCTCCTGAAGTGGGGATATAATCTTATTCGATAATTGTTTAGAATCCGCCAGGGAATCCACCGCTTGGGAAGCCTCCGCCAGGGAAGTTGCCGAAGGGGAATTGCATCTTTTTCTCAACGAGCGGCTGGATGCGGGGTTGCCAGTCGGTGTCGAAGCGGGCAATGTTGCGGTCGAGGAAGGCGAGACGGTCGGCAAGCCACTGCTTGAGAATCTGGATTTCCTCTTCATAACTGCTGACACGATAGGCTGCAAACATTCCTGTCATATCAAACTGGAAATCTCCCATCTGTGGGAAACCTTGTCCCATTTGAGGAAAACCTTCTCCCATTGAAGGCATTTCACCCATTTGAGGAAATGCTCCCATTTGAGGAAAACCGCCTTGAGGCATCTCACCCATTGGGGGGAAACCACCGCCAAAGGGAAAGCCCCCTATCTGCGGCTGCTGCGCTAGCTGCTGCTTGCGCTCTTCGCTGACTAACAATTCAGGATAGGTCTCGAAATGATGGTCCTTGGCCTTGCTGAGGAGCTTGGCCTGGCTATCGATAAAGGCATTGATGGCTTTGGTGCTGAGCACATTCTTGCGCAACTGTTGATAGCGGGTCTTCACCGCCTTACGGAAGGCGGGGTCTTGCAACAGTCGTTGCCACATGGCTGGCGTTGGGTTGTTGCTGGCACCTTCGAAGCACCAGGCCTCCAGGTTGTTGGCATTGGCAAAGTTGCAGTTACCATAGGCCAGGTTATAATCCCAAACGGGTCCTGCCACGAGTTTGCCGCCAGTACCATCCTCATGTTGTTTCTCCTTATAAAAATAGGCGCTACGCTTATAACCATCGGCATTGAGACTCAACTCTGTGTGGATGAAATAATCGACAAACGAGGGTACGTCGATATAGTGGGCATAGCCCTTCTGAGGGTCGGCAAAATAGTCGGATTGTATGACCTGTTCCACGGTGTCTATATAGTTCTGTATATAGGCAAACTGCTCTGGCTGCAGGTTTTTCTTCTTGGGATAGATGCATGACCAGATGACCTCGCTGGACATGTTGCCCTCGCCAATGCCGGGCACCTTCGAGGTGAAGGTGGCATCATCGTCGTTGAAGGTGTCGATGCGCAACAGATAACCACCCGTCAGTTCACGTCCGCTGGTGTCGCCCTTCTTCAGTTTGCTGATATCCACACGGTCCTTACCCTTCTTGATGGCTTCCGAGAGGATATAGATGCCACGATACTCTCCATCCACCGTAACCTCGCACATCACCGTTCTGGGTCCCCAATGGCCCATATCACGCCACAGCTGGAAAGCCAGTGGGTCGCGCATCATGGAGACATCGGTATAGGGGGCCAGCAACACCCACTTGCTGTGGGCAGGCATACCTAAGAGACTCACGTCGAGGTCTTTGCCGTCGGCATCGCGTGTCTCGATGGTGTATTTCTTCTGGTTGAAACCAAGTGAGCTGTTGCCACGCAGTTTGATACCGATAGGACCGTCGTAGCCCTCGGTCTTCATGTGAGCCGCCACCTTCTCTTGTGCATTTAGTGGGGTAGAGGTGGTGATGGCGATGGTGGGCAGACTCTTCTGAGCCTGTGTGCTGATGGTGAAAGCCATCATGCAAATGATGGCGATGAGGAGTATCGTTGCCTTTTTCATCTTTTATAGATGGCCTCCCATGCCTCGTACGGAACGAGAGATGAGAGGCCTGGAATATTGAGGTAAATGATTGAATTATCTTCTGGGAGCAGCACCAGCAGCAGGTCTGGCACCAGGAGCACCAAAGCCGAAGCCACCCTGTCCTTGAGGAGCAATCTCGGGCTCGCCATAAACAGAAGCCTCAGCGTCCTTGTCGTTCAACTTGAACACCATGAACTTAGGATTCTGCTCTGTGCAGGGCTTCCAGTCGCCACCTTTCGGACCGTTAGGATCGCTATACTTGGCAAAGTTGGTCCAAGCAGTGAGCATCTTTTCGCTCAGATCCCAGTCGCCCTTGGTCCAAGGACGCCAGCAATGTTTCAGACTCTTGAATACGAACCAGAGGTCAGAAGAGTGGAAAGCACCCTTCAGACGCTGGGTGACCTCAGGATGAGAACCATCATCGGGCAGAGGACGAGCAAACTCGTAAGCCCAAGCCTTACCACCCTTCTCTGCGCGAACCTTACAGAACTCTGCAATGTTGGGAGCCATATTACCCATATCGTTGAGGGTGAAGCCAATCATATAAGGTACATCAGCCAGAGTGCCCTCGCGAGTGGCATCATCGAAACTCTTCACGCTGACATAGCCATCAATCATTGGCATAAAGCCCATGCCCATACGCATCATACCCATCATGCCACCGCCTTGCTGTGCAGGGCTAGTAACCTGCTGATAGATAGTTGGCAGAGCGAAGACGGTCTCGGTAGATGCCTGACGCATCTTCTGCAAATCAGTCATGCCAGCCCAGTCGAACATCTTCTTGGCATTGTTAGCAGCATCCTCGATAGAGCCACCGCTATAACGACCACCCATCATACCACCACCGTTGGGGTTGGGGATGCTGAGGCCCTGTGCACTCATGATGACAGCCTTGTGGAACAAGCCGCGAGCCAGAGGAGACTCACACAGCGTACGAACGCTGCCACCACCGGCACTCTGTCCGAAGATAGTTACGTTATTGGGGTCGCCACCAAACTGGGCGATATTCTTCTTAATCCACTTCAAAGCCTCAATCTGGTCGAGGATACCATAGTTGCCTGATACCTTGTTGGGGCTCTCCTCAGCCAAAGCAGGATGACAGAGGAATCCGAAAATGCCGAGACGGTAGTTGATAGAGACGAGCACCACATCCTTAGCACCCCACTCCTGTCCGTCGAACTCAGGCTCTGAACCAAAGCCCTCACGATAACCACCACCATGAATCCACAAAGCTACAGGTAACTTTTTGTTAACCTGACCAGGAGCCTTAGTCCACACGTTCAGATACAGACAGTCCTCGCTGAAGGCTGCCTCCTTGCCATAGCCCCACTCAGTGTAGTAACCGCCAGTATACTGGATGGCCTGATAGCTGGGGCGACCAAAGGTGTCACAAATCTTCACACCCTTCCAGGGCACTACGGGCTGTGGGGCCTTCCAACGGTTCTCACGGATGGGAGGAGCAGCATAGGGAATGCCACGATAAACAAACACGTCAGAATGATCGTCAGCCACGACGCCCTTTACCTGACCACCTTCGATTGTTAACACAGGATTTTCTGTAGCATGTGCAGTTACTGCCATCAAGAACAGCAGAGGCAAAAACAGTTTTTTCATAATTGGTTATTGTTTAACAAGTGTACAGTTGTTTCGGGGTTATTAATATCAACTACTTAGACTCCTAAACTCGCAAATGGTTTAAAACCCTCAAATAAATTTGGTATTTCTCTCACTTATTCGTACCTTTGCACCATGAAATTAAACGACTTTGAAATCATGGCTCCTGTGGGGAGCCGCGACTCGCTAGCAGCAGCGCTGAAGGCAGGTGCCGACTCCGTGTATTTCGGTGTGGAGCAACTGAACATGCGGTCGCACTCTGCCAACCACTTTACGATTGACGACCTGCGCGAGATAGCAGCCACCTGTAACGAGGCTGGCGTCAAGACCTATCTCACAGTTAATACCATTATTTATGGTGAGGATATCGAAACGATGCACCAGATTGTGGATGCTGCCGTCGAGGCAAAGATATCGGCTGTCATTGCTTGTGACATTGCCGTGATGACCTACTGCCGTAAGGTGGGAATGGAGGTACACCTCTCTACCCAGTTGAATATCTCGAATGTCGAGGCTCTGAAGTTCTACGCTCAGTTTGCCGATGTGGTGGTGCTGGCCCGTGAGTTGAAGATGGAGCAGGTGGCTGACATCTATCGTCAGATAGAGGAGCAGCATATCTGCGGCCCCAGCGGCGAGCAGGTGCGCATTGAGATGTTCTGTCATGGTGCCCTTTGTATGGCTGTAAGCGGCAAGTGTTATATGAGTCTTGATAACACAGGACGCTCTGCCAATCGTGGTGCCTGCATGCAGATATGTCGCCGTTCGTATATCGTCACAGACCGCGAGACGGGTACAGAACTCGAGATTGATAACAAGTATATCATGTCGCCCAAAGACCTGAAAACCATCCGTTTCATCGATAAAATGATGAAGGCCGGCGTACGAGTTTTCAAGATTGAAGGACGTGCCCGTGGTCCTGAATATGTGCTCACCGTGGTGCAATGCTATAAGGAAGCCATCCGAAGCGTGCTCGACGGCACCTTTACAGAAGAGAAAAAGGATGCTTGGGACGAACGACTGGCTACGGTATTTAATCGTGGTTTCTGGGATGGCTATTACCTGGGTCAGACGTTGGGCGAATGGAACTCGAACTATGGCTCGAACGCTACGGAGCGTAAGCAGTATATCGGCAAGGGTGTTAAGTACTTCTCGAAACTCGGCGTGGCAGAATTTGCTGTCGAGGCAGGAACCTTCAGCGTGGGCGACAAGATGCTTATCACCGGTCCCACCACAGGTGCCCTCTATGTCACAGTCGATGAGATTCACGACGATGTGCAAGCCGTAGAGACCGCCCAGCAGGGCACCCGTGTCAGCATCAAGGTGCCAGAGAAGGTGCGCCCCAGCGACAAGCTGTTTAAGATAATTAAGGAATAAAAGTCGGTAAATCGAAATGTCGTAATATCGATATATCGAAAAAATGTGATAACGAAAATAACGAGATAAAATGACAATCAACGAGAGACAAGACGAGATTATTGAGGAGTTCTCGGACTTTGATGACTGGATGGACCGCTACCAGTTACTGATAGACTTAGGTAATGAGCAGGAACCCCTTGACGAGAAATACAAGACAGAGCAGAACCTGATTGACGGTTGTCAGAGTAGGGTGTGGCTGGTGGCTGACTATGCTGACGGTAAGATTCATTTCCAGGCCGAGAGTGATGCCTTGATTGTGAAGGGTATCGTAACCTTACTCATTCGCGTGTTGAATGACTCGACACCCCAGGAGATTCTGGATGCCGACCTCTATTTCATTGATAAGATAGGATTGAAGGAACATCTGTCGCCTACCCGCAGCAATGGCTTGCTGGCAATGGTAAAGCAGATGCGAATGTATGCGCTGGCCTTCCAGACAAAGGGTTAATCATCTTCCTCATCTTCTGGCTCACACCCTTCATCGTAGGCATTGATGCTCTGCAGGTAGAAGTCGCGAAAATCCTGCCAGTGATAAAACGGGGCAACGTCTGTCTTCAGAGGCAGTGTGGCCTCGTTTTCGTTGAGTAGCACCTTAACCAGAATATCCTGATCGTGACAGCCGTTTCTGTAGAACACCAACTGCAGGTTGGCTGCCATAGGAATAATCTTATAGTCGGCCCATCCGCTGTGTTCCATCTTGTCAAGGTCTGATGTCTGAAGGTCATAACCGTTGATTCCCATCAGACATACTAATGGTAGCAGGGCTGTGTCGTGACCAAATCGCAGGGTAGCACTAGGATGGTCTAATTTCAGACAGCTGTCAGCCTGCTCAATGATGTTACGAAGTAGAAAACGCTGGGCAAAAGGCATCTTGCCACCATTGGTGGGAGCAAAGCCAAAGCCTAAGTACCAGAACACATTATCCTTGCGCCAGTTTTCATAAAGTTCTTCATCCGTAAACAGGTCATAGAGCGTCATCTTCTTTCTAAGGTCCATATCCTGCAATACGGAGGCCAGTCGGAAGAGATAGCTGTTAAGCTTCTTGCCATCCACATGCTGGTTCAGATAGGCTGTGTCTGCATAAAGCTGACCTACGACACGCTCCCAGGGCGAGTGGGCATCCACAAAAGCATTGTATAGTCCCACATTCTTCTCGTCAAGTGATTGGGTTGACAGCAATTTGTCGTTGTGTCTTAAATAACCCATATCGTGCTGACTGGCATCGAGTTTGACAGTCAGCTTAGGATTCATAGCCTGCAACTTCAACAGGAGGTTAGCCATTGAGAGAATGCTACGGATGGATGTGGTGCTCTTGGCTTCAATGGTAACATTACCTTCGAACACCTGAGGGAATCGGCGCATCATACGCTCAGCTATCTCCTGCTGTTGGGTAGCTCCCAAAGAGGTCAACTCGCCAGCACGAAGGTGTGCCTCCTGCTCCATCCTGATGACACGCTGCAGCACATCCTTGCCCAGTGGGGTGAGTGCATGTTCCTCGTCGCTTTCCTTCAAGGTCTTGATGACATACTCAAAGTCGTCGGTTTTGGTCGGATAGCGTGAACCGTGACGACCAAAATGACTGATATAAAACGGTTTCTTACCCTTAGGGGCTGACGTCTGTTTATGAGTCGACGGACCAGGATAGGCCAAAAACGACCCTCCTGACAGTCGAAGGTTTTTCTGAATGTCCTTTCGCGAATTTTGGGCCGTGATACAAAGTATCATCCCCAAAGCGCAAAGTATCATAAACAGCTTTTTCATGTCATTTTTTACAATAAGTGACCGCAAAGATACAAAAAAGATTGTTAATGAGATGAAGATTTCAGATTTTTTTGTAATTTTGCGGCATAATTCATGAATTTATGGCAAAGAACACAGTATGGCACGATGACGATTGGCTGCTGTTGATGCAGAAATACCTTCAGAAGCCGATAGGCGTAAAGCCGCTTTACAGTCGTCCGATGGTTGAACTGAGCTTGGAGCTGCACATAGCACCTCAGGTGCTACAGTCTAAGATGCAACAGATTGCCCGGCTGGACACACCACGTATAGAACGTATCTGGAATACCTATAGCCAGAATCCGCGTCGCTTGGCAAGGGCTGTACGTTTGTGGCGAGAGATGAAAGGCTTCGGCTTTGCTGACAACTTCTATGATGGTGTAGAGGTGCAGGAAACCTTTGAGAAGGACTTCCGTTCGCTACCCGAGAATCCGCTTTACACCCCCGTCATGCTTATCCTCATTCTCGACCTTTTCTTCCGTCTGACACCAGCCACAATGGTGGCAGAGACGCCAGAGGTGCAGGAGTTAGCACGACTGTTGAAGTTGAAGCCTACCGATGTGACGCTGGTGCTGAATGTCTTCCAACGCTGTGACCCCTACCTGAATCGTGATAATCAGATTACTTCAGAATTGATGGCTCCTTGTAAGCAAGTGTGGCAACGCTATGGCACCATTGCCACTGAGCAGTTGGCAGCGTATGCTGAAGAACTGAAGGAATACTATAAAAGCTAATGGCACAGAGTCAAGGTCAGATACAGGAACAGAAGCTGGAACAGAAACTGCAGCAGAGCATCTCGCAGCAGCAGCTGTTACAGTCCCAACTGGTGGAGCTACCCCTCCAGCAGCTGGCTGAGCGTATCGAAACTGAGATGCATGATAACCCTGCGCTGGAGACCACCTCTGATGACCCTGAGTTTACGGAATACCCAGAATACAACGATGATTCCGAGACCTCTGACGACTATGATATTCAGCGAGAACGTGAAGAGCGTAGTGATGCGTTGGATGCCGCTCTTGAGAATATTGGACGAGATGATGAAGAATTGCCGGTATATCAAGGTGGGCGCCCTGCCTATGAAGAGCATGAGGATATGGTGCTGGGTGAGTCGCAGTCGTTCTATGACCAGTTGTTGGAGCAGGTGGGCGAGTTAGAACTTTCTGACCAGGACCGTTATGTGATGGAATACCTCATCCGTTCACTTGATGACGACGGTCTGTTGCGTGCCTCCATCGAGGGCATCTCCGACGAGCTGGCTATCTACCATAATATTGACCTCACCAAGGAACAGATTGAAGCCGTGCTCCACAAACTGCAACAGTTGGACCCCCCAGGCATTGGTTCCCGTTCGTTGCAGGAATGTTTACTTTTACAGGTAGACCGTAAGGAAAAATCATCGCTAACGAATCTGATGAAGCGTGTGCTGACCGACTATTTCGATGCCTTCACCAAGAAGCATTGGGACAAGATACAACGAGCCTTGGCACTTGATGACCTGCAGACTGATGAGCTACTGCGCGAACTGCGTCGCCTGAATCCCAAGCCAGGCGCAGCGATGGGTGAGACGATTGGTCGCTCGATGCAGCAGATTACACCCGATTTCATCGTTGATACGCAAGATGACGGCACGGTGACCTTCACACTCAATAGTGGCGACCTGCCGCAGTTGCAGGTATCACAGTCGTTTGCCGATCTGCTCAAGGACTATCAGAACAACAAGGAAGGACTGACCCGTCAGATGAAGGAGGCCCTGCTCTATACCAAACAAAAGGTGGATGCCGCCCAGAGCTTTATCGATGCCGTTCAGATGCGTCGTCGTACGCTGACACTTACCATGAAGGCTATCATCCGTCTGCAGCATAAGTTTTTCGAAGAGGGCGACGAGTCGTTGTTGCGTCCTATGATTCTAAAGGATGTGGCTGAGAAGACGGGATTGGACCTCAGTACCATCTCACGAGTGTCGAACTCAAAATATGTGCAGACCCGCTGGGGTATGTTCCCCCTGAAGTTCTTCTTCAGCGATGGCTACGTCACCGAGAGTGGCGAGGAACTCTCCACCCGTGAGATCAAGGCAGCTCTGCGCGATATCGTCGAAGCCGAGGACAAGCGCAAGCCGATGAGTGATGAGGCCTTGTGTGATGCCCTCAAACAGAAAGGATACCCCATAGCCCGACGTACGGTGGCAAAATACCGTGAACAGCTGGGCATACCTATAGCAAGAATGAGAAAGTAAGAAGAGACAAGAGAAAAGTGACAAGAGAAAAAGGATTCATCTACGGTGCGCGTGTTGTCAGTCTGATTTTCACGCCGTTCTATCTGCCTCTGGTAGGTCTGATAGCCCTGTTCACGTTCAGTTATCTGAACTTGCTTCCGATAGAATATCGGCTGCTGGTTGTCGTGATGGTCTATTTCTTCACCATCCTCCTGCCCACATTCCTCATCCATCTCTATCGTCGTCTGCAGGGCTGGTCGCTATTGGAGTTAGGACAGAAGCGTCGTCGTATTGTTCCTTATGGCATTAGTATCTTCTGTTATGCCATGTGTCTGTGGGTGCTGCAGTCACTCCATATTTACCATTTCGTGTCGAGTATCGTCTTTGGTGCCCTCGTGGTTCAGATTGTCTGTGCCATTATTAATATGTGGTGGAAGATATCTACACATACGGCAGCTATTGGAGGAGTGGCAGGCGCCCTGTTTGTCTTTGCCGACATCTTCGGGTTCAATCCTGTGTGGTGGTTCTGTCTGGTGTTCTTCCTGGCAGGCTTGCTGGGATCGGCACGCATGTATCTGCGTCAGCACACCCTTCCACAAGTGGTGGCAGGCTTCGGCATCGGAATTGTCTGTGCTGTGTTTGGCATCATCTTTTATTAAGGAGAAAAAGTAAAAAGTAAAAAACAAGATATGAAACCAATCGTTAGTATTATCATGGGCAGCACTTCTGACCTGCCCGTTATGGAGAAAGCCTGCAAGTTGCTCGACGAGATGCAGGTACCGTTTGAAGTCAACGCCCTCTCTGCCCATCGCACCCCCGATGCCGTTGAGGAGTTCGCACGTACTGCCAAGGATCGTGGCTTGAAGGTGATTATTGCTGGTGCCGGTATGGCGGCAGCCCTGCCTGGCGTCATTGCCGCTTCTACCACATTGCCCGTTATCGGCGTACCCATCAAGGGCATGCTCGATGGTCTCGACGCCATGCTTTCTATCATCCAGATGCCTCCAGGCATCCCTGTGGCTACAGTAGGTGTTAACGGTGCTCAGAATGCTGCCATCCTCGCTGTCGAGATGCTGGCCCTGAGCGATGAGGCTCTGGCTCAGCGCCTGAGCGACTATAAGAGTGGCCTGAAGGCAAAGATTGAGAAAGCCAACAAGGACTTAGCAGAGGTGAAGTATGAGTACAAGACGAACTAGTAGTGTGGCCCATGTGGGCAATATTGCCATTGGTGGCGACAACCCCATCCGCATCCAGTCGATGGCTACTACCGATACCAACGATACTGAGGGGTCTGTGGCTCAAGCCAAGCGCATCATCGATGCTGGTGGCGAGTTGGTACGCTTCACCACTCAGGGCACTCGCGAGGCTGAGAATATGAAGAACATCTCGGCCCAGTTGAAGGCTGATGGATACAATGCCCCATTGGTGGCCGATGTGCATTTTACTGCCCATACTGCCGATGTGGCTGCACTGTATTGCGAAAAGGTGCGCATCAACCCAGGTAACTACGTAGACCCAGGTCGCACATTCAAGCATTTGGAGTATACAGACGAGGAGTACGCCGCTGAGTTGCAGAAAATCGAAAAACAGCTTGTGCCATTCCTCAATATCTGTAAGGAGCACCACACAGCCGTGCGTATCGGAGTGAATCATGGTTCGCTCTCAGACCGCATCATGAGTCGCTATGGCGACACGCCAGAGGGTATCGTAGAGAGTTGTATGGAGTTCCTGCGCATCTTCCGTCGCGAACAGTTCAACGATGTGGTCATCAGCATCAAGGCCTCGAATACCGTGGTGATGGTAACCACCGTCCGTCTGTTGGTGAAGACGATGGACAAGGAGGATATGCACTACCCCTTGCATTTAGGCGTTACTGAGGCTGGCGAAGGCGAGGACGGCCGCATAAAGAGTGCCGTAGGCATCGGCGCCCTGCTTACCGAGGGCATTGGCGACACCATCCGCGTCTCTCTCTCCGAGGAGCCAGAATGCGAGATACCTGTGGCTCGTAAACTGGTTGACATGATACCAGAGTGCACAGCTCTGCGCGAAAAGGCTGAGGCCAGCATCAAGGATGATACCATCACTCTGGAGGTGGATGCCCCAGACTGGGAGACACTGCAATTGAAAGCTGCTATGGCCGTAGGTGCCCTGCTTATCGATAAGAAGGCCCACAATCTCTCAATTGTCAATTCTCAATTTTCAACTGAAAAGCTCACAGAGCTTTCTGACGCCATTCTGCAGGCTGCCCGTATCAAGTTCACCAAGACAGAGTATATCTCATGCCCTGGATGCGGACGTACACTCTACAATCTGCAGGAGACCATCGCCAAGATTAAAGCTGCCACCAAGGACTTGGTAGGACTTAAGATTGGTATCATGGGCTGCATTGTGAATGGTCCAGGCGAGATGGCCGATGCCGACTATGGCTATGTGGGTGCAGGTAGAGGAAAGATCAGCCTCTATCGTGCTAAGGAGTGCGTTGAGAAAAACATTCCCGAGGCTGAGGCTGTTGACCATCTCTTGGCTTTGATAAAAGAAGATAGAGGATAAAGGTAGGAGTTAGGTAGGAGTTAAAGATACACCTACCTATCTCAAACCCTTTACAGCAGAGCCTTTCCGAAGATTTAGGTAGGAGTGAGGTGTTTTTGAAAGAAACTCATGCTGATTTCTTTTTAAGAGAACAAAAAATCTCCTTTTGAGTCATGGAGATAGGCTCTTTGAGTGAAAGAGATAGGCGTTTATGTTGAAAGGAATAATCCCTTTACCCCTATAGGGATAATCCCTTTCACTGAAAAGTCCTATCCGCATGAGGAAAAGAGATTATCCGGATAAACCTAAAAGATAATCCCCGTATGAGGTTTTCTTTGGTTGCAAATTAACGAAAAAAAAGCAAATTCCATCGAATATTTGGCGTTATTTGAGAGGAAATTTATAACTTTGCACCAATAAATACTTATCAATATGAAAAAAATAGTGAACTGGATGCTCACCGCCATCCTTCTTTGCGGTGCTATGAATGCTCAGGCACAAGTGATGAAAGCCGCCGATTTGGAGAAATATGCCAAGGAAAAGTATGGTGACAAATGGCTCGATGCCGCTGCCAACCTGGCCAAGGAACTGAAGTTCGATAAGAACGAGTCGCTTTCGTATCAGCAGATTATCGAGGCCCCTGGCAAGACCAAGGAACAGCTTTATATTGCAGTTAACTACTGGGTGACTGCCACCTTCAAGGACAAGCAGGCCATCACGTTGAACGATAAGGATGCCGGATGTATCATCATCTCTTCATCCATCGATGGTATTGCCGATCATACAGGTACGTTGAACCGTTATGTGGTGAGCATCACCCCCGTCATCAAGATTGATATCAAAGAGGGTAAGGTGCGTGTGACCTATACCGTTCAGAACTATGATATCCTGAAGGCTGAGAGTGCTGGATGGATTGGCGGAATCCTCGATAATAGCGAGAACCGTACGGAGCGTCAGAACTACTATGGCGACGGAAAACGACTGAAGGGTGACAATACCGACCGCCGTCTGTACGACGAGCAGTGGGAGATTATCAAGCACTATCCCTTTGTGGAAAAGGACAACAAGAAGCGTACTTGCTCGAAGGCGCTTGTGATGACCCACGCCTATTCCAATGCCATCATCGACAAGGTTGAGGAGGCTATTAAGAACGGCATCGTGGGCAATGAGGACGATGAATGGTAAGTGATAAACAATAAGCGATAAGTGAAGAAACTATTTATTGAGACTTACGGCTGCCAGATGAATGTAGCCGACTCCGAGGTGGTGGCCTCGGTGATGCAGATGGCTGGCTACGAGACTTGTGAAAGTCTGGATGAGGCTGATGCCGTGTTTTTGAATACCTGTTCGGTACGCGATAATGCCGAACAGAAGATTTACCACCGCCTGGAGGCGCTGGGCGCTATCAAACGTAAGCGCCCGCTGATTGTTGGCGTGCTGGGCTGTATGGCCGAGCGCGTGCAGCAGGATCTGCTGGAGAATCACGGTGCCGACCTGGTGGCTGGCCCCGATGCCTACCTGACCTTGCCCGACCTGGTGGCTCAGGCAGAGACGGGCCATAAAGCGATGAATATTGAGCTGTCCACCACCGAGACCTATAAGAACGTGGTGCCCCAGCGTTTGCATGGTGCCAAGTTGAGTGGTTTTGTAAGCATCATGCGAGGCTGTAATAACTTCTGTCATTACTGCATTGTGCCCTATACCCGAGGCCGTGAACGCTCCAGGGATGTGGAGAGCATCCTTCGTGAGGTTCGTGACCTGCGTGACCGCGGCTTCAAGGAGGTGACGCTGTTGGGACAGAATGTGAACAGCTATAAGTGCAATGAGACGACATTCCCAGAGCTGTTGCGCCTGGTGGCAGCAGAGGCTCCTGGGATGCGTGTGCGCTTCACCACCTCGCATCCCAAGGACATGAGTGACGAGACCTTGCAGGTTATTGCCGAGGTCCCCAATGTCTGTAAACATATCCACCTGCCTGTGCAGAGTGGCTCGGACCGCATTTTGAAACTGATGAACCGTAAATATACCCGCGAATGGTATCTAGATCGTGTCGCAGCCATCCGCCGCATCATACCCGACTGCGGCCTTTCTACCGATATCTTTGTGGGTTATCACGATGAGACGGAGGAAGACCATCAGTTGAGCCTGAGTCTGATGCGCGAGGTGGGCTACGACTCTGCCTTTATGTTCAAATACTCGGAGCGCCCAGGCACCTATGCCTCGAAACATCTGCCCGATAATGTGGCTGAGGAGGAGAAGATTCGTCGCCTGAACGAGCTCATCGCCCTGCAGACAGAGATGTCGGCCCAGCGTAACAAACAGGATGAGGGTAGGGAGTTCGATGTGCTGGTAGAAGGCTTTTCGAAGCGTAGTCGTCAGCAGTTATGTGGTCGCACGGAGCAGAATAAGATGGTGGTCTTCGATAAGGGCAACCATCATATCGGCGAGACGGTGCGCGTCAGGATTACTGGCAGCACCAGCGCTACACTCATGGGAGAAGCGGTAGAAGGCAATTGAGAATTGAGGATTGAGAATTGAAAGAGAGAGTATTTTTTCTGCTGAAGTTCTTTTTGCTCACGGTGATAATCTTCATCGTGGGCAAATGCGGTTTCATGGTCTATAACCATGATGCAGCCACATGGACGATGGCAGATATGCTGGAGGTGATAGGCCACGGACTGAGTCTGGATGTCTCGACCGCCCTTTATTTCCTGATTATCCCGTTCTTCGTGGCGTGGGCCAGCATCTGGCTACCCATGCCTCGTTGGCTCATGAAGCCCTATTACATCTTTGTGGCTATTGCCTTTTCGTTGGCTTTTGTCTATGACACCTGTCTCTATCCCTATTGGCACTTCAAGCTCGACGCCTTGTGTCTGCAATATCTGGAGACGCCATCAGAGGCGATGGCCAGCGTGTCGACAGGTTACATCCTGTTGTTGCTGCTGGCTCTGATTGTGGTGGCAGTCATCATCTCCCTGGCTTATATCTATGTGGTGCCAGTATATCGCCTGAAGAAAGGCCACTGGTGGGAGTCGTTCTTGTTTGTGCTGTTGATACCAGTCATGGTGATAGCTATTCGTGGCGGTCTGGACGAGTCGACCACAAATATCGGTCAGGTCTATTACTCGCAGAACCAGTTCCTGAACCACTCGGCAGTCAACCCCGTCTTTTCGTTCCTGTCGTCTTTTGAGAAAACCGCCAGCTACGTGCCTGACTATCAGTTTATGGATGATGACGAGTGTGAGGCTATGATGCAGGGACTCTATCCCACCACGAGTGAGAATCCTGACACCCTGCTCACCACGCAGCGTCCTAATGTGGTTGTCATCCTGATGGAGAGCTGTGGAGGCGTCTTCACCCAGGATATCGGCGGAAAGAAAGAGGTGATGCCCAACCTGAACAGACTGGAGTCAGAGGGCGTTTATTTCTCCCGTTTCTACGCCAACTCCTATCGTACTGACCGTGGCACGCTCTGCACCTGGAGCGGTTATCCGTCGTTCCCTCGTTCGTCGGTGATGAAGATGCCTGCCAAGACCCGTCTTCTGCCAGGTATCGCAGGCAGTATGCTGCGCGAGGGCTACACCACGTCGTATCTTTATGGTGGCGACATTAACTTCACCAATATGCGCGGCTATCTGGTGAACATTGGTTTTGAGGACCTGTATTGGAAGACGGACTATACCCTTGAGGAACAAGAAACGGCAGAATGGGGCGTTCGTGACGACATCACCTTCAAGACGCTGTCGCAGATGGTGGAACAGAAGTCACAGCAGGAAAAGCCTTTCCTGATAGGCTATTCCACGCTGTCGAGTCATGAGCCTTGGGATGTGCCCACACACCGTCTTGACGATGAGATTCTGAATGCCTTCAATTATCTGGACGAGTGTATTGGCAACTTTATCAGCGAGATGAAGAAGTCGCCAGCATGGGATAACCTGCTGATTATCCTGCTGCCCGACCACGGTTACAGCTATGGTGAGGTAGGCGAGGAGCATCCTATGCATGACCATGTGCCCATGCTTTGGTTGGGAGGTGCTGTCAAAGAGCCCAGACGCATCACTCAGATTTGTAATCAGACCGACCTGCCTGCCACCTTGCTGGGACAGTTGGGCATAGACCATCAGGACTATCATTTCAGTCGTGATGTGCTGAGCAAGAACTACACCTATCCCTTTGCCACTCATACCTATAATAATGGTATTAGCATGGTGGACAGTACAGGTTTTGCTGTGCTCGACCTGAATGCCAACATGATAGTGACTGACCAGAGCACCGATGCCCAGGCATTGATCAAGAAAGGAAAGGCCATTCTGCAGATGGCCACCCGTGAACTAAAGAATATGAAATGAAGAGACTGTTACATACATATACTGCCCCGCTATTCGCATTGCTGCTGAATCTGTTGCTGGTCTATGTGGTCTATTTCATAGCCCGCGTAGCCTATCTGTTGGATAACTGGAGCTATTTCTCAGAAAGCTTGTCGTGGGAGATATGGCAAGGAGGACTGGTGTTCGACACTTCTGCCATTCTGGTGACCAACATCCCCTATATTGCGATGATGCTGTTCCCTTTGCATTGGAAGGAATGCAAGGTGTGGCATCTGGTGTGCAAGTGGTGGTTTGTTATCATCAACACGCTGGCGTTGGTTCTGAATCTCTGTGATGCCGCCTATTTCCCCTATACCCTACGGCGCACCACGACAACGGTGTTCAACGAGTTCCAGAACGAAGGAAACCTGAGTGGAATCTTCCTCACCGAAACCCTGCATCACTGGTATTTCGTGGTGCTGGCAGTCATCGTGGTCTATGGGCTTTGGAAACTCTATACCACACCCAAATTAGAAGTCAAAAAACTCTCTTGGTGGCGTTATGACCTGATAACGTTTGCATCGTTGGCAGCTGTGGCACCCTTTGTGGTAGCAGGAATCCGTGGTGGTTTTACCACCGCCGTGCGTCCCATCACCATCAGCAACGCCAATCAGTATGTGAACCGTCCTACAGACGCAGCCTTGGTGCTGAATACGCCCTTCTCTTTCTATCGAACCATTGGCAAAAATGTCTTCGTGGTGCCCGACTATTACGAGAGCGAGGAAGAGATGGCGCAGGTCTATTCACCTATTCATGTGCCCAACGACAGCGTGGCGTTTACCCCGAAGAATGTGGTGGTACTTATTGTGGAGAGCTTTGGTAGAGAGTATATCGGAGCCCTCAACAAGACGCTGGAGAACGGGCAGTATAAAGGCTATACCCCCCATATAGACTCGCTGATTGCGAAGAGTACCACCTTTAAGTATTCTTTCTGTAATGGCAGGAAGAGCATTGACGGAATGCCCAGCATCCTGAGTAGTATCCCGATGTTTGTGGAGCCTTTCTTCCTGACGCCATCCTCTATGAATCATGTCTCGGGCATTGCCTCCTTATTAGATACTAAAGGTTATCAGACGGCCTTCTTCCATGGAGCCCAGCGTGGTTCTATGGGCTTTATGGCCTTCGCCCGCAGCACAGGCTTCCAGGAATACTATGGACGAGAGGACTTTAATGAAGACCCGCGTTTCGATGGCGACAAGGACTTTGACGGCATGTGGGC
The DNA here is from genome assembly GCF_946407605.1 of uncultured Prevotella sp. GTDB lineage: Bacteria > Bacteroidota > Bacteroidia > Bacteroidales > Bacteroidaceae > Prevotella. Next base: position 141,373 of record NZ_CAMJOS010000002.1, on the reverse strand, counting down.
CATTTGGGACGAGCCTTTCCTGCAGTATTACTGTACCAAGATGTCGGAGATGAAAGAGCCTTTTATGACGGCTGTCTTTACGGCATCGAGTCATCATCCCTATGAGATACCAGAGGAATACAAAGACGTCTATCCAGAGGAAGGCATCATCATGCACAAGTGCATCCGCTATACGGATATGGCGTTAGGTAAGTTCTTCCAGGCTGCCAGTCGCCAGCCCTGGTTCAAGAACACTATCTTTGTGTTGACCAGCGACCATACCAATATGAGTGACCACGACTATTACCAGACCGACCTGGGTGGTTTCTGTTCACCTATTATCATTTATGAGCCGGGTGACACCTTGCGTCAGCCTGAGATGCAGGACAAGATAGCACAACAGATAGATATACTGCCAACGGTGATGGGTATGCTGCATTATGACCAGCCCTATTTCGGTTTTGGTATCGACCTCTTCAACACCGCAGCAGAGGATACCTGGGCCGTAAACTATCTGAACGGCATTTACCAGTATGTGAAACATGGCCACGTGTTGCAGTTCGACGGAGAACGCACAACAGCCATCTATGCTCTGCAGGACTCGCTGATGCAGCATAACCTCCTGAATGATAATCCTCAAACGAAAGAGATGGAGCGTGAGGTGAAGGCCATCATTCAGCAGTATATGGAACGCATGACACAAGACAGGTTACAACCTTAGACAGGGCAGATATGAAGAAAAGAAAACTCAGCATACCGCATTTCCAGGCTGCAGCACCTCTGGCTGTGGTCTGTAATATCCTGCTGGTCTATGTGGCTTATTCCATCACCCGTCTGGTATTCTTCCTTGAGAATATCAGACAATATACCCATCTGATGCAATGGGACAGGGCGTGGCAGATGTTCTGGGCTGGCTTGTATTTCGACTCCTCTGCCATCGCCTATACCAATATCTTGTATCTGCTGTTGATGCTCTTCCCTTTGATGAAGAAAGAGACTGCGGTCTATCACCGTATCTGCAAGGGTGTCTTCCTTGTTGTTAATGGCTTAGGGCTTTCGCTGAATCTGATGGACTGCGTCTATTTCCAGTACACATCCCGTCGCACTACGATGTCGGTGTTCAACGTGTTTGGAGCCGATGACAAGGTTGGCAGCATCATTGGACTGGAATTCCTCAATCACTGGTATCTGGTGCTTTTGTTTGTGGTGCTGATGGCGCTATTGTGGATATGCTATGTGACGCCCAAGCCTATCAAGTCGGTTGCCAAGTATTACATCGTCCATAGCGTATCGCTCCTGTTGATAGGATTCCTTTCCTGGGCAGGTATGAGAGGCGGTTTCTGGGACAATCGACCTATCAGATTGAGTACGGCAACCCAGTTTATCGTGCAGCCCAACGATGCCTCGCTGATTCTCAATACGCCATTCTCCATGATTCGTACTGTGGGAAAGAATGTCTATGAGATGCCTGACTATTATGCCAATGAGGAAGAACTGGAAAAGGTCTTCTCACCGATACACGCTCCGTTTGTTGCAGACTCTATCACTACAAAGAAGAATGTGGTGGTGATTATCTTGGAGAGCTTCTCGCGAGAATATGTGGGCTACTTTAATAAAGAGGTGTTGCCTGGCTATGAAGGCTATGCACCCTTCCTGGACTCTTTGGCTTCACAATCGCTGACCTTCCGCTATTCTTATGCCAACGGCAGGGCCAGTATAGATGCGATGCCTGCTGCATTGTCAGGACTACCGATGTTCAAAGAGTCGTTTGTCGCTGCCTCGTGTGCCACCAATCACCTAGAGGGCTTGGCAGGCTGTCTGACCACGATGGGCTATCAGACCGCCTTCTTTCATGGTGCCCCCGCATCAAGCCTAGGATTCCAGGGTTTCACCAAGTCTACAGGTTTTCAGGCGTGTTGGAGTGAGGAAGACTATGATGCAGACCCTCGCACTCACGGCGAAGCTGACTCGGACAACTGGTGGGGCATCTGGGATGAACCCTTCCTGCAGTATTTCCGCATGAAGATGACGGATATGCAGGAGCCGTTCATGACAACTATCTTTACGTTGTCGAGTCATCATCCCTTCCAGATTCCAGAACAATATAAGGATGTTTTCCCTGAGGGAGAACTGCCTATCCATAAATGTATCCGATATACAGACCATGCGTTGCGTGAGTTCTTCCGTGCTGCCAGTCAGGAGCCTTGGTTCAAGAATACGGTGTTTATTCTTATTGGTGATCACGTAAACAAGAGTAATCATGAGGAGTATAAGCGGGGCATGAATATGTTCAGCAGTTCGTTGATTATCTATAGTCCCAGTGGTGACATCACCCCAGGAATGCGTGACGGCATTGCCCAGCATACCGATATTTATCCTACCATGTTGAACTATCTGGGTTATGACAAACCCTATATGGCTTTTGGTTGTGACCTGCTGTCAACACCTGCTGACCAAACCTGGGCTGTCAACTATCTGGACGGCATCTATCAATATGCGAAGAATGGTTATGTGTTGCAGTTTGACGGTGAGAAGAGTATCGGATTCTATAAGCTTACCGATTATCTGATGGCTCATAATTTGGTGGAACAGAGGTCTGAGCAACAGCAACAGATGGAACAAGAGGTGAAGGCCATCATCCAGCAATATATGATGCGAATGCTTGAAAACAGGTTAGTACCAGAGGGAAAGGAGGCAGATAAATGAATCGTCTCAAACAGATAAACTGGCTGAAGCCCGTTACGACTCAATGGCCTTTGATGCTGGCTTATGTCGTGATGATTGGCTGGTCGTCGGTGACTAAGAACCCCATTCCCCGTTGGTTTCTTATCTTTCTACATGCTTATTTGGTAGCAGCATTGGTGACTGTTACCAAAAGCCGTATCATCAAGGGCTTAGCGTATATTGTCATCTACTGGCTCTTCCTGACCGAGATTGTATTAGAGTGGATATTCGGCATGTCCATATCGCCCAATGTGCTGGTACTGTTGGCAGAGACCACGGGTCGCGAGACTACCGAGTTTTTTGAATCATTACTTGACAAGCCTCAGCTATGGCAGGTGGTGCTCTGTGGCATCTGTTTTGTCATAGCGAATGTGATGCTTGAGGTGTGGCGGCCTCGTATTAATCAATGGGTGAAGGGCTGGCTTCGAGTCAAGGTGTTGAAAGTTATTGTGGCAGTGTTATTGGTGTCTGGTTTGGCTTTTAGCTATTATTACGTCAACCTGCTGAGCTGCGACGAGATGAACCAGGTGGATGAGTGGCGTAGTCATATGCGCAATCCCGACGATCTGGTCACAAAAGTGTTGGTTGCCTTGTGGGATGTGCGCCTCTCGGAAAAAGAGATAGACCGTGTGGCCTGGCAGGCAGAACATATTGACGTAGAGCCTCAGACAGAGGCCGATGATTCGCTGAACATCATCTTTGTAATAGGAGAGTCATTTATCCGTGAACATGCAGCGCTTTATGGCTATCCATTGCCAACCACGCCATTCATGTCGACAGAGCAACAGGCAGGTCGTCTTTTTGTCTTTAATGATGTGGTGAGCCCCTATAACCAAACCACTCGTGTACTGCGTAACCTGCTTTGCACAAACAGTCTTGGCGATGGTGAGGACTGGTCGGCGTTCCCGCCTTTATCCGCAGTATTTAAGAAAAACGGTTTCAGGGTTAGCATGTACGATAACCAGAAGACCTTTGACTTGGGACGCCATGTGTTTGCCTTTTCGCTGAGCACCTTCCTTTATCATCCACGAATGTTGGAGGCCTGCTATCAGGAAGTCTGCGACAGCACCTTCGAATATGATGGAGAGCTGGTGGATTATCATCGCCGCCATCTGCCCTCTGAACCTACGAGCCGTCAGTTGATAATCTTTCATCTTATAGGTCAACACGTGTCTTTCCGTTATCGCTATCCCGAGGGCTATGACTACTTTACGGCAGACAGCATTCGCTTTAGACAAGAGGCTTGGCTAACGGATGAGATGAAGGCAGAGATAGCTCATTATGACAATGCGACCCGCTATAATGATGACGTTATTCGGCAGTTGGTCAGCATGTATCAGGACCAGAACACCGTGATGGTTTATCTCTCAGATCATGGTGAGGAGGTTTATGACTATCGTGATAACTATGGACGTGATGACTGGAGTATGGGCAATGAACCTCAACAAGTGTTACGTTATCAGTATATGGTTCCCATGGTGGTATGGTGTTCAGACAAATACCTGACATTACATCCTGAGATGGCCGAACTGCTGAAGCAATCAGCAGATAAGCCTTTTATGCTGGATAACACCTGCCATCTGCTGTTCCGTCTGGCCAATCTGCTTACACCTTATTATAATAATAGGCGAGATATCCTGTCGCCAGATTACAAATGCCCTAAGCGCATCATCAACGATCAGTTTGATTATGATGAGGTGATGGCTAATCAGGAGATGTAAAGACTGTCGAACACACGTGACAGATGGTCGAAATCGCTGAACGATGACAGCTGCAATGGTGCTTTGGCATCAACAATCCAATAAAGATGATTGTTCTGATACATCGAGGCTATCAGGGTGAAAGTGCTGGGTGCTCCTATTAGATAATGACAACGTGACAGCAGACACAAGTCCTCTGTAGGACTGCCATTGGGGAAGTGTACGTGGCTTGCTCCAAACTGCTGCTGATAGAGGTTCTTGTCTAGTTTGGGATCATTGCCACAGATGAAGATTTCTATCTGCTTGTCTGGAAAGAGTGCACAGAACTGTTGGATGATGCTGGCATATTGGTTGTCGTCATAGAAATAATGTCCTCCGCACCAAGTGGCATAGTCGCCCCTGCGGATATGAACGCCTAAGCGAATCACATCGTCAGCATCGTGGCTGAACTGTTGTTCTGTCTTCTTGATAATCTTTTCATCGAAAGCAAACAACTGTAGAATCTCGTCCTTGTATTTATCAAACAGATCGTAGAAACGTATACACCAGCCAGTAGCCAACACCCAACGTCGGGTCTGCAAGATATGCAAATGCTTCTTGTAGTCGCTTTTGAAATCATTAAAGTCGACAATAGGGATAAGTCCCAGTTTCGCAGCATATTTGGCTACGACATAAACCAGGAAGTTATGATGGCGGGTATGACAGATATGGAAGTCCTTGTATTTATATGCGAACCGCATCGACATCGTCTTCCTGCCATGCTCACGCCCCCAAGCGTAGAGATGACCATACTGCAGGATATTATTACAAAGTCTTCCCTTGTCTGTTACGAATATCATGATTGCTCAGTTGTTGATTGTTGTCGTCTTCTCTTCTCCTTAAGTTCTTCTACCGAAGAGATGATGTCCACCTTACCTGTCTCAGGATCCAGTCGCAGGTTGAACTCCTCGCGAGTACGCTTCCAACGTTTATGCGACCACAGCCAATACTGCGGTTCGCGGTTGATGGTCTGCTCAAGCATTTGGAAGTAGGCATCGGTGATGGCGTATTCTTCCATCTGCTGTGGTGTACGAGTGATGAGCTTCAGCTCCACCTCATAGTAGCCTCGTTTGGGCCGGCTTAGATCCATATAGAGAACAGCATGGTTCAGCTTGCGTGCCAACCGTTCAGTACCTGTCAGTACGGGTGTGTCCTGATTCAGGAACTGACACCAATGGTGGATGTTGTTCCAGAAAGGCACCTGGTCGGCAATGTATCCGATGACCACAGGCTTGTTTTCGCTCTTGAACTTCAAGAGCTGGCGCAGGGTCTCTGCCATAGGTATCGATATGGCTCCCAATCGTTGACGCACATGCAGCAACACCTGGTCTACGATGCCGTTTTCCATAGCGTGATAAATCTGTCCGCATTGTGCCTCTTCTGGTGCCCAAAGGGGCAATGAGGTGACCCACTCCCAGTTGCAGTAATGTCCCAGATAAACGGCACACGACTGTCCGTCCTTGACAATCTCGTTGATGACCTCTGCATTCACAAACTTCAAACGCTTACGAATCTGCTTGCGACTGATGGATGTCAGTTTGATGGTCTCTACGGCATAGTCACATAACCACTTATAGAACAGCCGTTCTGTCTGTCGTCGTTCTTTCTCCGTCTGTTCAGGAAACGAGCGGCTTAGGTTCTGTCGAACCACCTTTACCCTGTAGCCCAGAACCTTATAGACCAGTAGATACATCACGTCAGAGCATAGGTAGTGCACCCACAGCGGTAATAACGACAGCAGGTAGACAAGTCCGTAAAGTAGCTTGGCGCGTTTGTTCATGGCGCAAAGATACGAATTTTTTGGGAAACAAGGGTCATGGATAGCGTAATTTTTGATTTTTATCAGATTATTTCATTCTGTTGTCAAATACTCAATCTGCGGATTAAATGTAAAGCCATCCCATAGCCCTCGGTTGTTTTGCTTCAGAAGAGCTTTCTCATCTTCTTTTGGAAGGTGACGTGATTTGATGCGGTGAGCATGAGTGCGGAAGCAGTTCAACTGGGCGAATAGGAAGCGAAACCACCCTTTACGTTTACGTCTCATGAACGACTCATTTCGCACACCATAATATAACTTCCAAGCCTCAGCGGGAGGCATGGTTTTCAATGATGAGACATAGTTCACTCGTGTTTTATGTAAAACGATACTGTCTTTAACCAAAACACCATAGTAACCATTATTCGAAATACGTGTTGTGTATTCTGCGTCATCACACCAAATAAAAAACTCTTTATATGGAAGACCTAATTTCCAAGGAATACTACCCCTGACGAGTAAAGACACAAAAGAAGCCATACTAACGAGGTCTGTTTTTTCAAGAGGTTGACCAGTAGAGCTTAGAATTGATGTCTTCATGCTTTGGTCTTTCAACACGGTAGGACAATTCATCAGATGAGGAGTCCCGTCAATCCATACAACCTTGCTACATACAAAGCCCACCTCATCTACGCTGGTATAAGGCAACAGCTGCTCCAACGCATCTTCTTGGGGAATGGTATCATCATCCATTAACCACATCCAATCAGCATGTGCATAGGCCGCCTGTTTTACTCCTTCAGAGAAGCCTCCAGAACCACCCACATTCTGTTCCATGGTAACAATCTGGAAAATACTATTCTCTTTGGCAAGATTAGCCAAATAGTCAGATGTACCATCAGTGGAATGATTATCAACAATGATAATCTTGTATAAGGGATGAGTCTGATTTAATAATGCACTGATACTTTCTTTCAGAAGAGAAAGCCGGTTATATGTAACAACAATTGCAATTATTTTCATATTATTCCTTGTTTTTGTTTGCAAAGATACTAAAAAAAAGGAAAACGTATGGTTGTTTGATATATTTTTTATATCTTTGTCCTGTGAAAAATAAAGAAGAGAAGGGGAAAAAGATGAGGATACTCTTTTTGCTGAGTAGATTCCTTGACGGCGGCATTGATATGGTGCTCATTGATTATTTGCGCCATTTGTCACAAGACTCTTCATACAGTCTTACATTGGCTATTGCCACAGACATGGGGGATTTGGAGGTTTTTGCAGACCGTATTCCCCAAAACGTTGCAGTTGTTCATATGGTTAAGGCAGATTGTTTGACTCGTTGGCGAAAGCGCAAGATAAAAGAGCAAAAATTGCCTTTGCCTGTGAAGCTCTATGATGAGATTGCACTTGCGCCTTTGCGCCGCTTTCTCGTAAAAAGAGAACTGAAAAAGTTGGCGGCTAACCATGATGTCATTATAGATTTCGATAGCTGCTTTTATTCTTTTCTCCGACATGTTCACGTGCCAAAGGTTGCATGGTTTCACTTCAGTTTCAATCAGTCTTTGCAGCAGAACCGACGTCGTACTCTTCGCATAGGACGCCGATTACAGTATTACAATCGTATTGTATGTATTTCAGAGACTATGCAACAAGAGTGTGAGAGTCTCTTCCCTGAGTTGAAGAATAAGCTTAGTGTTATTTACAATGCGAAAGACCGTGAGACTATACTTGCCCGTGCTTCTGAATCTTTGGAAGACACACGTATTCGTCAACCTTATCTCTTAGCCGTTGAACGTTTGGAAGAGAGTCAAAAGGATTTGACAACCCTCTTGCATGCTTATAGTTTATTGCGCAAACAATGGCATCACACAGAGCCTCTCTACCTTTTAGGTAAAGGTCATTCAGAGGCTTATCTCCAACAGCTGGCTGTGGAACTGGGCATAGCAGAACATGTGCTGTTTCTTGGATTTAGCAGCAATCCTTATCCCTGGATAGCTAATTGCCAGTTGCTTGTACATAGCGCGAAATTCGAAGGCTTGCCCACCATCTTGATAGAAGGCTTGATGCTTGACAGGATGATTGTTGCAACTGACTGTCCTACTGGACCCAAAGAAATCCTGAATAGAGGAAAGGCGGGTTTGTTAACCCCTGTAGGAGATGTTCAAGCAATGGCAGAAGCCATGCATAATGCTCTTACAGATAAAACCTTGCAGACTCAGCTTTTAGTCAATTTGCAGGAACACAGACAGCAGTTTATGTTTTGTCATACAGAAAAACAATTTAAACAACTGATTAACGATATCATATGACAACAAAACAATATGATTTGCTTATCGTTGGCGCAGGCCTCTTTGGTGCCACATTTGCATGTTTGGCCAAAAGAAAAGGACTGAAATGTCTTGTTATTGACAAACGTCCTCATCTAGGAGGTAATGTCTATTGCGAAAACCGTGAAGGTATTAACGTGCATAAATATGGCGCTCACATCTTCCACACGTCAAATAAAGAGGTATGGGATTTTGTAAACTCTTTTGTAGAGTTCAATCGTTACACCAATTCGCCTCTGGCCAATTATCAGGGGAAATACTACAACCTGCCCTTTAATATGAATACGTTTCATGCCATGTGGGGCGTAAAAACACCTGATGAGGCTCAGCAGATCATAGCCGAGCAGCGTCAGGAGGCGTTGCTGAAGATGCAGGCAAAGGGAGCTGTTGAGCCTGCAAACTTAGAAGAACAGGCTTTGCTACTTGTGGGACAAGACATTTACGAGAAACTGATTAAGGGCTATACAGAGAAGCAATGGGGACGATCTTGTACAGAACTACCGGCATTTATCATCAAGCGCTTGCCTGTTCGTTTCGTTTTCGACAATAATTACTTCAATGATCGATACCAAGGCATCCCAATTGGTGGTTACAACCGATTGATTGACGGATTGCTGGATGGTATAGAAACAAGAGTAAATACCGACTTCTTTGCTGACAGGCCAGCCTTGGAGCCATTAGCCGATAAGATGGTGTTTACTGGTATGATAGATGAATACTATGATTATCGCTTGGGACGCTTACAGTATCGTACGGTGAGATTCGAGGAGGAGGTGCTCAATACGCCCAACTATCAAGGCAATGCTGTAGTCAACTATACAGGCAGCGATGTTCCCTATACCCGTATTATCGAGCATAAGCACTTCGAGATGTTTGGTGCAGACATTGAGAAATGCCCCAAAACGGTGATTTCCAGAGAGTATTCAACAGAGTGGCAAGCAGGTATGGAACCCTACTATCCCATTAACGATAATCGAAACAATCGTCTAAGTGCCGAGTATGCCCAACTGGCAGCGCAGGAAAAGAATGTTATCTTTGGAGGCCGACTGGCAGAATACAAGTATTATGATATGGCACCTATCGTCGAAAAGGTGTTATGCAATAGCTACCTTTTAGGCACCTCTGTATGACCGAAAGACAGATAGTATAGGATCTTGTCAAAGATATGCTTCCATCGTTTTATGAACTTCTCATGGCTATATGATTTACGCAAAGACTCGATGTGAAGGCTATAGTCTTTCGTGGTGTCTAAGAGTAAATAACTACCATGGCAAGTTGGTTCCTGGACTGGACGCATATAGTCACCATACATAGATGTGAGAATGGCATCATATCCTATGGGAACAGGCATTTGTATGTCTTCGAAAGGCATATAGAGAGTATCAGAGAAATCTTTAACATTGATTTGTTGGTTGGCATAGTTGTCAAAGTCGAAAGAGATTTCCCCAATATATGAGTCCTCTTTGAGAGGGTGTGCTCTAAATAGATTCTCATAGTTTGCGTAGGCCTTTGTAAAACCTATCTGACTGATTTCCTTTCTTATTCTTTTATGTCTGAAGTATAAAACAGGACTTGAGAAGACCTTCCAGAATCGCATCTTATCACAGTAGCTGAACAACTTTTCTTTCTGTGTGATGACTTGCTGGCGAAGCGTCTCAAGTTCTTTGGCGTCAGAAGGGACAACATCGTAAACGAAGATGTCAATAAAGATACCCATGTGGAATGGCTTGTCAACATCGTTTGGCAGTATGGCAGTCGTGTTTCTCATTCGCAACTGTGCATGTCCACGAGGGTATTCCTTATCACTATAGGCTGTTTGGAAGAAGAAGCGACCAGTAAACTCCTGTTGACTAATCTCGACAAGTTTGTCATAGTCTGGACGCAGCATACCCATGTCTATGTCATCATCCCAAGGAATATAACCATGTTCGCGCACTGTTCCTATGAGGGTGCCAGAATCAGCCCATATTCTCAGGTTGTTTCGTTTACAAACCTCTAAGAGTTTCTTTAATAAAACTAATTGTATGGACCGCACTTCCTTCATTTGATCCGTTACAACAAATGTATTTGCTTCAGTGTTCATGTTTTCAGTATTATACTCCTGTTAACGTTTATTTCTTGCGCTCTTCCATGAGTTTCGACACGATGATAAACTGATAATAGCCGTCCAGCAGGGCATGAATCAAACCAGGCTTTCCATCGAGGAAACCTTTCTTGATGATATATGACTTCACAAAGCGGAAGGTGGGACGGCTAAAGAGTGCCCACAGCCCATAGTTCTTATGGCGACGGCGAGGCAGTTCATAGTCTGAATAGGTGTTAGACTTGCGGAGGATGTCGCTGACGGAGTCATTAGCCAAGTGCTCCAAGGCCAGCTCTTTATGCTTGGCAGGAATACGTACAACGTTGCCATCAACCTCTGGCGAGCAATGGATTACGGCAGGCCAATGAGTCTTCTCCTTTTGGAAGAAACGCAGCACATAGTCTGGATAGGCCGAATGCAGGAACTGTCCCATGAAATAGTTCTTGCGAGGGATGGCAATGCCTGTGGGACCTTGCGACTGTGAAATCTGTGAATAAAGATAGTCCTTCAGCTGAGGTGTTACCACCTCGTCGGCATCTATCACCAACACCCATTTATGAATGGCTTCATGGATGGCAAACTCACGGGCCGGCTCCACGATGGTGTGGCCCTCCTTGGTGAAAGTCACAATCCTGCAACCATATTCGCGGGCTATCTCCAACGTAGAGTCCGTACTCTCCATGTCGCACACCAGCACCTCGTCGAAGCCTTTTACCGACTCCAAAACCTTGCGCAGATGCTGCTCCGCATTCCACGTGTTGATAACTACCGATATCTTATTTTCTTCATTCATCGGCACAAAGGTACAAAATTTTCTCATTTCTCACTTCTCATTTCTCATTTTTTTTGTACCTTTGCGCCGATTAATCATAACCAAGATGGACATAAAGGGAAAAATCAGTTCGTTTCTGAAGCATCCGTTGTTGCACGACTACAGGGTGTTGATGGGTCTGTGGGTGCTGTTGGCAGTCATTGGCGCCATTGCTAAGATGAAGCCTGAGCGCTGTAACAACTTCCTGATATTCAAGGGCACTTTCTGGCATGCATGGGATGGCACCTCGCTCTATGCCGCCTATCCGGAGGAGTATTTCGACGTGAACCACTATGGTCCACTGTTCTCGTTAGTTATTGCGCCTTTTGCGGTGATGCCACATTTCCTGGGTCTGCTGCTTTGGCTGGTAGCATTGACGTTGTTCCTCTATGCCGCCGTCCACTGGTCACAGTTTACGTTGCGCCAGCAGATATTTGTATTCTGGTTCTGTGCCCACGAGCTGCTCACCGCTCTTTATATGCAGCAGTTCAATATCGCCATTGCAGCCATCATCCTGCTGGCCTATTATTGTATAGAGAAGGAAAAGGACTTCTGGGCAGCGTTCTTCATCATGCTGGGCACCTTTGTCAAGCTCTATGGTATTGTGGGACTGGCGTTTTTCTTCTTCTCCAAGCATAAAGGTAAGTTCGTAGGCTCCTTGTTGCTCTGGGCTGTCATCATGTTTGTGGCACCAATGGTGTTTCATGGTCCGGACTATATCATAGGGCAGTATCAGGAATGGCTAACTGGCTTGGCAGGCAAGAACGACGAGAACCTGACGTCAATAGCCCAGAACATATCTCTTTTAGGTATGGTGCATCGCACCACAGGACTCTCGTTTAGCGATCTGTGGCTTATCATACCAGGACTGGTGTTGTTTGCCTTGCCATATGTGCGCTACTTGCAGTTTAGGAATGTGGCATTCCGCCAGACGCTGTTGGCCTCTGTGCTGATGTTTGTGGTACTGTTCTCTACTGGTAGCGAGTCGAGTGGCTATATCATCCCGTTTGTAGGCGTTGTTATCTGGTATACCGCAGCCCCGTGGAAGCGCAATAACTGGGATATTGCCCTATTGGTCTTCGTCTTTGTGCTGAGCAGTCTGTCGCCCAGCGACCTCTTCCCAGCCTATCTGCGCAAGGAGTGGGTACAGCCCTATGCGCTGAAGGCCCTGCCTGTGACGCTGGTATGGCTGAAGCTCAGTTATGAGATGCTGACGAAGAACTACGTAAGGTAACCGATTCCCGTTTCCCGTTATAAGAGTTCACGAAATATCCTGGGCGTCCTTTTACCTCGTTAAAGACTCTGCCAAGATATTCGCCGATAATACCAAGGCTGAGCAGCTGAACTCCACCCAGGAAAAGCATGGTAACCATAATGGTAGGATAGCCCTGAACGGGTTCTCCAAAGAAATTGGTAACTATGATTATATAAATAAGGTAGAAGAACGCAACTACTGATACGACGACACCCATGAAGGATGCTATTCGCAAAGGTGCTGTGGTAAACGAGGTGATGCCATTTATCGCCAGATTGATAAGCGAGAAAGTGTTCCATTTCGATACACCTTCCTGTCGTTCTTGTTGCTGGTAGAAAATGCCTTTCTTTCGGAAACCTATCCACGAATACATTCCTTTTGTATTTCGTTCTGACTCACGCATCTGCCTGAGGGCCTCGATGCACGACTTGTCCAGGAGTCGGAAGTCGCCAGTATCCTTCTGGATAGGGACCTTTGTCGTTGACTGAAGTATTTTGTAGTACCAATGTGAAGTCTTACGTTTTATCCATGACTCCTTGCTGCCCTGTCGCTGTGCATAGACGTCGTCATAACCCTCTTCCCAGTATTTCAGCATGTCTGGGATGACGTTGATGGGGTGTTGCATATCGGCATCCATAATGATAAGGGCATCACTGTCGGCATAGTCAAAGCCTGCCATCATGGCTATTTCCTTGCCATAGTTTCTGGAAAGGTCAATATAGCTGTAGTGATGATCTTCCTCATGTAAACGAATCATTTGTTGAAGCGTATTATCTGTGCTTCCATCATTGACAAGCAAGAACTCCCATTCATAGTTGGGATTGTCTGTCAACACTTGATTCATGTTCTGCCTGATAAGCTGAAAAGAAGCCTCTTCATTATAGGCAGGGAGTAAAATGGTTACCTTTTTCATTGGCAATTAACAAAATCCGTATAGGTGATAAACGTGCTTCCTTGTTTCTTCAGCATCTTGATGAGGTTATCCAGACGTTGTACCATCTGGCATCCACTATGGTTCTTGATGATAAACGGCATCTTAAACTCTGGATGCTCCTTCAGGTCGTAGAACTCCCAGGGATGGAAGTAGGTCACAAAATGTCCGTCGTGCTTCAAGGTGCGACGTACCAGCCAGTGGTAAAGACCCTCGGGCAGGTTGTGCAGCGACAGCCAGAACAGGGGAAAGCGCAGCAGGGGCGTCACAGAGGCGGGAATCTGCAGCACACCATCCTTCATAAAGGGTGTGCGAGGTGCCGTCAGATGCATATAGCGACCTGGTATGAAGGCAGGGTTGAGCGACGAGTTATAGAGATAGCCGGCACGCTTGATCTCTGATTCCACCACAGGAAACATCCTGGGCTGGCGATAGCCATTGACTTTCAGACCCGTCACCTGCTCTACAATCTGTTTCGACTCCACGAAGTCGGTCTCCTTGGGTTGCCAGTGGTCCACACCATGACAGGCCACCTCGTGACCCTCATCCATAATGCGCTGCATCACCTCTGGAGCCAGTCGCGCAAAGTTGCCTGTGCAGAAAAACGTGGCCTTAACTCCGTTCTGCTTCAGCACGTCAAGGATGCGGCGAGTACCTTCACGAGATACCTCCATGCCTTGCTCCAGCGTGAAGTCCACCCCATGCTCTTTGGGTACGTCAAACTCTTCTGTGTCGAAACTTAAAAGTATCTTCATGCCCGTCATACTGAATTTTTGCTGGCAAAGATACTAATAAACGAGCGAAATGCAAAAGAAAAAGCCGTTTTTCTTTCCTTTTCCGTCAGTAAGAATTTTCGGCGATGCTAGAGAGAGAAAAAAAATGATGAATTATAGGTAATGAATAATGAATTATTTGTATCTTTGCATCCGAATTATGGAAGATAGCATCAAAATAGGGCTGGATGCCAAGCGCATTGTGAGAAACGGCACAGGGTTGGGCAGCTACGGACGTACGCTGGCTAACGACTTGGCTGGCATTGACGGGCTGGACCTGATGCTGTATGCACCAGACAAAGGGCGCGACAGCTTGCGAAATCAGGTGGCCGAACGCGAGAACCTGCACTTCTGCTATCCCAATGGCCTCTACCAAACGGCGCTGGGCAAGGCGTTCTGGCGTTCAAAAGGCATTATCAGTCAGATGCAGCACGATGGCATTCAGGTCTATCACGGTCTTTCTGGCGAGTTGCCTGTTGGCATCCGCAAGAGTGGCATCAAGTCTGTTGTCACCATCCACGACCTTATCTTCATGCGCCATCCGGAATACTACCATAGTGTAGATGTGAAGATCTACACCCGCAAGTTCCGACAGACCCTTCAAGAGGCCGATCGAATCGTTGCCATCAGCGAATGCACCAAACGTGACATCTGCGAACTGGGAGGCATTGAGCCCGAACGTGTAGATATCATCTATCAGAGCTGTGCACGCCGCTTCTCCGATTCTCCAGAAAACCGACAGTTATGGCAGGTTCGCGACAAGTACGGACTAGCCGATCGCTATATCCTCAACGTGGGCAGCATAGAGCAGCGAAAGAATGTGTTGCTGGCTGTCAAAGCCTTGAACCGTCTGCCTGAGGATGTCTCATTGGTGATAGTTGGACGACACACGTCTTATGCCGACGAGATTCTGCAATATGTTAATGAGAACCGTCTGCACGACAGAGTGCAGATATTGCATGGCGTGCCTGACGAAGACCTGCCTGCCCTCTATCGCATGGCCGATGCCTTTGTCTATCCCTCACGCTACGAGGGCTTCGGCATTCCCATCATCGAAGCCATCCGCTTGGGACTGCCTGTGGTGGCCTGCACAGGGTCGTGTCTCGAAGAAGCAGGCGGTCCAGACAGCTTGTATGTCGATCCTGACGACGACGAGGCGATGGCCCATGCCATCAGTCAGGTGCTTTTCGGAGTGAAAGGGCGCCAGCGTCGCATCGAGTTGAGCCAGGAATACGTCAAACGTTTCGAGAATACGGGTGCTGCCCAGCGATTTGCCGACTTATATAGAGAAATGCTTTAAGATATGGAAAAAAAACGTGAAGCGCTGAAAAAGCTGCTTTCTGCCGTAGAAAAGGAACTGCTGCACAAACCTAACCGTAAAACCCTCGACCGCCTTTCCCTCTTAGTGGGCTTCCAGGACTGGGACTCCTTTCAGGAAGCTTTGCAAGGCGAGGCCGATGGTCGTACTAACTACGAATCACACGACAGGGATAGCTCCAACTGAGTGACTTGCCATCATCGCCACAGTAAAACAAGTTGTTTTACCTTGAAAAGTATGGCACTTTACAATGAAAGGGATTATTCCTTTAATAGTAAAACAAGTTGTTTTACTGTGACGATAATGGCACCTTTATATTAAACAGAACAGGAACTGCTGGTCAGCATATTCCCATTGTGCAACATGGAAGCGGATGAGGCGGGCCAGAAGGGTGATAACTTTCTGGCGGGGGAGGGTAGAGCGACGTACCAGCTGGTTAAGGGTAAGACGCTGGTCGTGCAGGGCATCGATGAGCTTTCGTACGGCATCGGTATAGGTCATCATAGAGCCTTGCGGGTTTTGCGACTCTCGCCAGATAGCCAGATGAACGGGTGAGGCCACGATGTTCTCGTCGGCAATGCGGATATAGGCCCGCTGTTTGCCATCGTCGCTAACGGCGCAGATGGGGCGCTTCTCTGAGGGAGAAACGGTGGCAACGACAATGGTGCGGAGGCCCCGGCTGCCATCATGCGTATCGGAAGGACTGACATGGAAGGTGTCGAACTTGATGCTGGCCTCAGGATGGCAATAGCGATAGGCGGCCTGGTGCATCATATAGATCTCCTCCTCGTCGCGAACGCCAGACATGTGACCATCATCACGAACGCCAATCAGCAGGCGTCCTCCGTCAGTATTGGCAAATGCCGATACTGACTTGGCCAGCTTCTGGGCATCGGACACCCTGTACTTGAAGTCCTGCTGCTGGTGCTCGCCTTCATTGATGAGGCTCTGAAGATATCGTCTGTCGTCCATTGTAATAGAAATGGGCTACCGTTTTGCAGTAGCCCATGTCCTTATTTCACATATTCTGAAAAGTCTGTGAGATGCATGTCGCCCTTTCGTGCCAGCGTGTCGTGCATGGCGAAGGCGGCAGGCAGGTTGTGGCGTGTCTGGCCCATCTTGGATATCTTCAGATAGTCCCAAAGCAACTGCTTGTAGTCTGGATGTGCGCAGTTCTCGATGATAGCCTCGGCACGCTGGATGGGGCCCTTTCCGCGCAGGTCGGCGATACCCTGCTCTGTGACGATGATATTCACATCGTGCTCAGAGCTGTCCTGATGGCTGACGAAGGGAACAATTGAAGAGATGACACCACCCTTGGCCACAGAAGGACAGGTGAAGATGCTCAGATAAGCATTGCGGATGAAGTCGCCAGAACCGCCGATACCGTTCATCATCTTCGTACCGCTGATGTGGGTAGAGTTGACGTTGCCATAGAGGTCGGCCTCGATGGCGGTGTTGATGGCGATAACACCTAAGCGACGGATAATCTCAGGCGAGTTGCTGATCTCGCTCTGACGCAGCGTCAGGTGCTGCTTGAAGTAGTCCATATTGTCGTAAACCTGCATCAGGCACTCATTGGAAACGGTGAGCGAGCAGGCTGAAGCATCCTTTACACGTCCGTTGAGCATCATGCCTACCACAGCATCCTGCAGCACCTCTGTGTAGATATTGAAGTCGGGCACATGCTTGTCCTGACCTAGGGCACCCAGGATAGCGTTGGCGGTAGAACCCACACCACTCTGCAGGGGCAGGAACTCCTTGGGGATGCGGCCTTTGTGCATCTCCTCAACGAGGAACTCGGCTGTCAGGAATCCGATTTTGTCAGTCACAGGATCGCTGTCTTTGAAGGCACGGGCCTCGTCAGGGATGTTGCACTCAACAACGCCCACTACCTTGTCCTTGGGGATGCTGACGTATGGCAAACCAATGCGGTCGCCTACATGCTCAATGGGGATAGCCTTGCGGTATGGGGGGTCCAGCGGCTCGTAAACGTCGTGGATATACTTGGCATTGGGGTTGTGGAAGCTGTTCAGCTCAAGGATGACGTGCTTGGCCAGATGGGCAGCCGTAGGCGAGATGCCACCAGCGGCTGTCAGATAAACGTGATAGTCGTTGCCCACCTCCTCAATATCACACACCTCGAGGATGGCCCAGTCCAACGGACCATAGAAACCATAGCGCAACTCCTGTGCCATGTGGCTCAGGTGCAGGTCGTTGTAGGGAATCTCACCCATGTTCACATGCTTGCGGAAGTCAGGGTTGGTGGTGTAAGGGGCACGATAGAGGATAGCCTGAGCGTTTGCCAGGTCACCATCGGTGCTCTGTCCAGTAGATGCTCCTGTAAAGATAGCCACCTTGAACTCGCGGCCAGCCTCATGCTCAGCCACAGCAATCTTTGCTAACTCTTTCGTTGTTGCCTTGGCCACACCAGCAGGTGTGAAGCCACTCATGGCGATGTGCTCACCATTCTTAATCAATGCTGCAGCCTCAGCAGCGGTCATACGTGTATAAGCCATTCTAATTGATATTTAGGACGTTTTTTTATTTATAGGGCGCAAAGTTACTAAAAAATGCGAAAAGTAGCACCTTTTTTAATTATTTATTATCTAAACACCTTATTTAATTAATAAATTTTGTATCTTTGCAACGAAAATGAATCAACTTTCGTTGAAAATATAAACCATCATCTGTTTGTGTCTGTTTCGCTTGAGGACATGGGCTCAGGACGACCTTGAGCTTGATCATCCCACTACTTTGCTGCCTTCATGTATTTCTTTGTAAGATAATAAAAGTCCTATGAGAACTCATAGGACTTATAGGGTATAGACTTATTGGGCCTATAGGGCTCATTGGCCCCATTTGCTTGGCTTAGGGTGCTGGGTTGAAACCACCACCAAAGCCTCCACCGAAGCCGCCTCCGCCGAAGCCACCGCCTCCAGGACGACCTCCGCCGAAGCCACCACCGCCACCAGGACGGCCTCCACCGAAGCCTGGGAACTGAGTATCGGCCTCACGTCCAATTTCCAGCAGCAGTTTTACGAGGGCACGGCGACGCTGTGACCATGTGGGATAATCATCGGCACGTAGTACTCTGGGAGAGAAGCCAGGCATACGCATACCGCCACCACCCTGAGGCATAAAGTCCATAGCGCTGGTGGTTACAATGCAAGGCTTGGTTTTGCCGTCGGCCAGCAGACGGTCGATGATAGCGTCGGCACCTCCAATCTTGAACCAGCTCTCCATGGTATCATCCTTACCAGGAATCAGCTGGATAATCTTAGGCATCGACATGCCCTGCTGACGAGGCATGGGTGAAGTATACCATGCTTCTTTGGCTTCCAGGTCATAAGCCACGCGACCATGCTCTATCTCACCTTGAGAAGCGAAGTTGAAGGGCGACAGGGGATTGTCGGCTATGCTGAACTTGAAGCCTCTGTCAGGCGAGAGATACATATTGCTGGGGTCGGCAACGGCTGTTCCGTCAACGATAAAGCAATATTTGAAGGTCTCGAAGATATAGTCTTTCAGTTCTGTGCTCCACACGCCGTCAGAGTCGCGCTCCATGACGATGCTTTCAGGAATCATCTCGCAAAGCAGCTCTACCTTCTTGGCCTCAGGAGCTTTGAAACGGAAGGTGATACCGTCTGGTGTGTATTCTGGAGAGATGATAGGACGTGGGAACAGGCGGGCCATGACACCAGCAGTGAACTGCTGCTCCTGACCAGTCTTGGCGGGAGCGGGCTTGGCTTCCTTCATGGCAGCCTCAGCAGCCTTCTTGTTGAAAAGCAGCGGCAGCGTCTGAGCCAGGAAGCACTTGGCATTCATCCAGGTGTGGCCGAACTTGTCGGTGGTGAAATACTTGACGCTGGTAATGCCCTTCTCGTCGAGGAACTGCATATAGTCGCGAGCATTGCCATAGAGGAAATCGTCAGTACCTACGCCGAGCCAGAAGAGATGAATCTTCTTGTTGGTGTCGGCGGCCTTGTCGTAGACATTAGGAATATCTGTCGAGGTGAATGAGCTGTAAGAGCAGAGGTAAGAGAACTTGTCGAGGTTCGACAAACCATTCATCAGAGCCTGGTTGCCACCACGAGAGAAACCGCCTATAGCACGGTTGTCGCGATCGTTCTTCGTACGATAGTTTGCCTCGATATATGGCATCAGGTCGTTGATGAGGTCCTTGCTGAACACATCGCCGCCAAAGCGCATCTGGGGAGCACCGCCAGCCTGAGCATTATCGGGCTTGGGAGCTAGCAGCTTGGTGGGGTTGCCATAAGGCATCACCACAATCATCTCCTTGGCTTTGTCCTCAGCCAGCAGGTTGTCCATGATATAGTTCACACGTCCCACCTTGTAGTAAACTTCCTCAGTATCGGTGGTGCCGCTGATGAGATAGAACACTGGGTACTTCTTCTGCTGATCCTCCATATAACGGGGAGGCAGATAGACCACAGCATTGTTAGTACCTCCCAGACTCTTAGAATAGTAATGTATATACTCTACACGTCCATGAGGCACCTCACGGATGTCGTGAGGCAGGGCTCCGTTCTTTGAAGGAATCTCCACCAGACTGTTCTTAAAACCCTCGTTGGGGAAATACTGCTGGTTCAGGGGGTCCATCACGCTGACACCGTCAACGATAAAGCAGTAGGGATACATGTCTGGAGCAACAGGTCCCAGCGTTACACTCCATACACCATCGGCACCACGTGTCATTTCTTTCTGTCCTGCAAACTGTACATCGACCAGCACTTTCTTGGCTGAGTCGTTCTGATAACGGAAGGTTACAGTCCCATCATCATTGGCACTCGGTTGCGCTGAACCTGTGATTGCACAGGTCATCAGCGCTAACATAAGCATTGTTTTTTTCATTATTAATATCGATAAAAAAGGTTAGTTATTGAGTTATTTCACGGTAAAATCAAATGACTTCAGGTCCTTGTCCAGTGACGAGGTGCCATAGAGAATCTTATAGCGACCAGGCATGACGCTCAGCTCGTCGATATTCTCGTTGTAGTACTCGAAAGCCTCACCATCGAGAACAATCTCGGCTTTCTTCGTCTCGCCAGGCTTCAGACTCAGCTTCTGGAAG
Organism: uncultured Prevotella sp.; assembly: GCF_946407605.1. Classification (GTDB taxonomy): domain Bacteria; phylum Bacteroidota; class Bacteroidia; order Bacteroidales; family Bacteroidaceae; genus Prevotella. The sequence continues at coordinate 120,579 of NZ_CAMJOS010000002.1, read as the reverse complement.
CCCTTCAGGGCCTTGATGGGAGCACCGGCATCATCGAGACGCTTCACATAAACCTGAATAGTCTCAGTGCCTTCACGCTTTCCGGTATTGGTGACAGGAACGGTGACGCTTACCTTACCATCTTTCTTCATGCTCTTGGCGCTGAGCTTACCCTGACCTACGTTGAAGGTGGTGTAGCTGAGGCCGTAGCCGAAAGCATACTGAGCTACGCCAGTGAAGTAGCGATAGGTGCGGTTCTTCATAGAGTAGTCCATGAAGTCGGGCAGGTCGGCAGTAGAGCGATAGAACGTAACAGGCAGCTTGCCACCAGGGTTGTAGTCACCAAAGATGACGTCGGCCAGTGCCTTAGCACCACCCTGACCAGGATACCAAGCCTGTAGCAGCGCATCGTATTCACCCTCTACGCTACCGAAAGCGATGGCAGAGCCAGAGCAGTTCACGAAGATAACGGGCTTGCCAGTCTTGTGCATAGCCTGAACCAGCAGCTGCTGTACCTTAGGTAGTTCGATGTCGGCCTTATCGCCACCTTCGCCTTCCATACGAGCCGAGATACCTCCGATGATGATGATGGCGTCAGCCACCTTCAATTCATTAGCCAGGTCGGTAAAGTCAGCCAGCTTACGCTCGCAGATATCGCCACGCAGCATAGCGAAGTTACCATTGCCACGACGATATTCTATGACGATGTCATAGGTGTTGCCCTCCTCAACATTGAATGACTTATACTCAGCACCGCGACGTCCTCCGAAGCCGAAGCCACGACGTCCACCGCCCTTGTTCTCTTCAACTACCTGTCCATTGACTTTCAGCACATAACCATTATCGGTAGAGAGGGTGTACTTCATCTCGCCGGTGAAGGTGGCGGTGTACTTGCCACTGATGCGAACAGCAAGATTATCGTTGGTGACACCCTCGGCAAAGCCCCAAGCACCAAAGGTTGAGAAGTTAAGCTCGGTATAGTAACCGCTCTTAACGGGATTCTCGAAGTTGGTATTTCTGTCGTTCCAGAATTCCACCTTCATACCCTTGCCGTCGTTGAACTCCTGCAGATGGGGTACAGTGATAAATTCATCGTTAAGCTCACAGGCCTTACGATAGATGATGTTTGCACCAGGCACAGCAGCCTTGATGCCGCTGAGCAGTGAGTGCTGGTGCTCCTTGGTGGGTGTGCCGCCGTAGTTACCATTCAGCAGTTCCACATCGTCGGCATTAGGACCGATGACAGCCAGTGTCTTGATGCTCTTCGAGAGAGGCAGCACGCCTTTGTTCTCCAACAGCACCATCGACTCACGGGCAGCCTGAGTGGCCAGGATGTCGTGTTCCTCGCTACTGATATTAGATGCGGGAATATTGGCCCAAGGCAACATCTCGGCAGGGTCGAACATACCCAGCTCGAAGCGGCCCATCAGGGTCTTACGCAGATGTCCATCGAGGTCAGCCTCTTTGATGAGGCCTTTCTTCAGACCTTCTGTTAGCGACATAAACACCTTTCCGCACTCCAGGTCGGTACCGTTCAATACGGCATCGACAGAAGCTGAGAGTCCGTCCTTGTGTGTCTCGTGCTGTCCACGATTGAAGAAGTTATTGATGGCGTCGCAGTCAGTCAGCACAATACCGTCGTAACCCCACTTGTTACGCAGGATATCAATCAGCAGACGGTCACTGGTGCAACAGGGCTTACCTTCGAAACGCTGATAAGCACACATCACCTCACGAACGTTGGCTTTCTTTACCAATGCCTTGAAGGCGGGCAGATAGGTCTCCCACAGGTCGCGGTTGGTGGGGTCCACATTCATGGAGTGGCGCAGGGGCTCCGGACCGCTGTGTACAGCATAGTGCTTGGCACAGGCATGGGTCTTGAAGTACTTATCGTTATTGCCCTGCATACCCAGAACAGTCTGAACGCCCAGGACGGCATTCATATAGGGGTCTTCACCGCAGGTCTCCTGACCACGTCCCCAACGAGGGTCACGGAAGATATTGACATTAGGACACCAGAACGTCAGCTCAGGGTTGCCAGGATAATAGGTCACACCCATAGGGACGTTGAAAAGCTTCGGGTCATTGTGGTCGGTACGGTTCCAGTTGGCACGAGCCTCGTCGCTCACTTGCGAGAAGACATCGTGTACAAGCTGTGCGTTGAAGGCCGCAGCCATACCAATGGGTTGGGGATACACGGTGTAGTCACCTTGGCGTACACCATGACAAGCTTCACTCCACCAGTTGTAGGAGGGAATGCCCAGACGGTCGATGGATACACTCTTGTTCATCATCAGACCGACTTTCTCTTCGGGAGTTAACATTCCCAGCAGGTTTTCTACACGTTCTGCTCTTGGCAGTTTCGTGTCCTGCCAGGGATACTTTACTTGTTGTGCTTTTACGTTTGTGGCACTCATGACAACGGCTAAGGTTGCCAGCATCATTCTTGTTTTCATGCTTCGTTTTTAATTAATGGTTTTCACACCGCAAAAATACAAAAAATCCGGTGCGTTGACTGCACCGGATGTATCAGGAATTTTTCTGTTTGTCGCATTTAGTGTTTACGGTTGGCTCGTTGCTCCCTATACTTAGCTTTTTGCTTAGCAGAACCACTACCATGAGCCCCCGTAATATACTTTTTCTTCTTGGCCTTGGTTTTCACCTTTCCCTCGTTGGGGTCCTTGCGTTCGCCACCCTTACCGAAGGAAATACCATTCTCAAGAATGCTCTGAAAATCGTCTTCGCCTACTGCCATAGCCTGTGGGTTTAATGATGGAACAGACGAACGCCAGTGAAGGTCATTGCGATGCCGTACTTGTCGCAAGTCATGATGACATGATCATCACGCACCGAACCACCAGCCTGGGCGATGTACTGTACACCACTCTTGTGGGCACGTTCGATATTGTCACCGAAGGGGAAGAAAGCATCACTACCCAGACTCACTTCCGTGTTCTTGGCAATCCATTCCTTTTTCTCTGCCAGTGTCAGCACCTCGGGCTTCTCTGTGAAGAACTGCTCCCAAGCACCGTCACGCAGCACATCATCGTGTTCATCCTCAGAGATATATACGTCGATGGTGTTATCACGGTCTGCACGACGGATACCCTCCTTAAAAGGCAGGTTCAGCACCTTTGGATGCTGGCGCAGCCACCAGATATCAGCCTTCTGTCCTGCCAGACGGGTGCAGTGGATGCGGCTCTGCTGACCGGCACCGATGCCGATTGCCTGACCATCCTTGACGTAGCACACTGAGTTTGACTGGGTGTACTTCAGGGTGATGAGGGCAATCATCAGATCGCGCTTGGCCTCTGCAGAGAAGGTCTTATTCTGTGTGGGGATATTCTCAAACAATGCGGGGTCGTCAAGCTGAATCTCGTTACGTCCCTGTTCGAAGGTGACGCCAAACACCTGCTTGGTCTCAACGGGAGCGGGTTTGTAGTTAGCATCAATCTTGATGACATTATAGGTACCCTTGCGCTTTTCCTTCAGAATCTCGAGAGCCTCAGGGGTGTAGTCGGGAGCGATGACACCATCAGAAACCTCACGCTTGATAATCAGGGCTGTGGTCTTGTCGCAGGTGTCGCTCAGGGCGATAAAGTCACCATAGGATGACATACGGTCGGCACCACGGGCACGAGCATAGGCACAGGCAATAGGTGACTCATCCAGACCAGGAATGTCGTCGACGAAATAGATGTGCTTCAGTGTGTCGCTCAAAGGCAGACCAACGGCAGCACCGGCAGGTGATACGTGCTTGAACGAGGCGGCAGAAGCCAGACCAGTAGCCTGCTTCAGTTCCTTCACCAGCTGCCAGGAGTTGAAAGCATCCAGCAGGTTGATGTAGCCGGGACGGCCGTTAACGACTTCGATGGGCAGTTCAGAGCCATCGGCCATATAAACACGCGATGGTTTCTGATTCGGATTACATCCGTACTTCAAGGGTAATTCTTTCATTTTTGCGATGCAGTTTGGTTTGTGGGTGCAAAGGTACTAATAAGCGCGCAAAATACCAAATTTTCGAGCAGCGAATATATGGAATGCTCCTGATGTTTCTTTGAACTTAGAATTTCCAGCGTAGCTGCAGGTCCAAATCGGTGGTATGCGCTTGTGCTATCTGTTGTTGTCCTGTGCCGATGACAGAGCGGTCAAAATAGTTTGTGTAGCCTAGCTTTGCCGACAGTCGCAGGTTCTTGACAACGTCAGTACGAACATAGAAAGCCAGGCGGAGTCCCTCGCCATAGAACATCGGGAAGGCGATGTCGTGCTGCATCTGATGTTCGTAGAGATAGATGCGGCTGTTGTAATCATCGGTATTGAAATAACCTGTAGCCAGGTTCCACTGCCAGTTTTTCTGTTGCCACCCCAGATGCTCACTCACCATATAACCCTTGCAGGTAGTCTTATAGGCAGAATGCGTATAATCCAACTGAGTCTTGGTACTCCATGCCGTAGGATGGGTATAGGTAACGGATAGTCGTCCCCGGTGTTCGTTGTCAGGAATCAGTGCTGTTGCTTCTTCATTATTCTTCTGTCTCATACGCAGTCTGTGTCGTGCTTTTATGCCCCAGCGCTGTAACTGCCAGTCGCCCTGAAGCAGGAAGTCCCAAGCATGCGAGGTGTCCATCGCCTGATAGCGTGCCCAAGGGAAATAGGCATAGTCAGCATAGCCCTGCAGGTGCAGGTGTCCCATTGGTGTCCACGAGAATCCCAGGTAGAAGCCACTCTCGTTCTGGGCACGGGAGTTATCGCCGAAGCTATGTGCATGATAGCCCGTATAACGATAGCTGTAAAAACGTTGCAGCGCCATTAGACTGAGCGCACTCGATGGCTGAAAGCTAAGAGAATGAATGGTGGCTAGCGCACCATGACGGTCTGTAGCCGTCTCGCCGTTCAGCGAGAAGCGGTGGTGCGTATAGCCGTAGTCCAAGCTCGCATTGAAGAAGTGTTCACCCTGCGGATAGTATCTGCGATAGATGACAGAGGTATCAGGCTGTAGCTTGCGATCCAGCGTTGTCAATACAGCATGAGCCCCCAGATGCAGTCCACCCTGTCTGAAGCTGATGCTGCCCCCAAGGTCCGTCTCGTGGGTGTTGCCTTTCTTCTCGTATTCCGTCGGTGTGCGGTGATAGCCGCTGGTGATGATGGTAGTTGCCGAGCCGTCATCATTGAGGGTGGCATCCAGTGGACGGTAAGAGGCAAAGAGTGTGACGGAAAGCGGTTGTAATACTCTCAGCGTTGCCGCAGCCCCCTGGAAATAGTCGGCCTCAGAACGTGAGCTGTGGACGCGCAGCGTGTTCGTTTGTCGTCCCAGCTTTTGCAGCATGGATAGCTTTCCCAGCGAGAAACTGGTGTTGAGCACCAGTCCTAAACCCGTAGAGACCTTGTATTTTCCGACGATAGCATTCTCCAGACATCCCAGTCGCTGCACCTGTATATAATAAGAATAGGTGTCGTAGCCCCAGGAGTTACGCTGTCCGAAAAACGGTTCGCCAGCATCCTGAGCGCCTATCAGTCCTGCCTTCACATAGTTGCCATACGAGAACTCATAGCGCAGTGAGTGACGGTATTTATATCCCAGATAACCCTGTTCATCGCCTTTCCGCTGATAAAAAGGGATGCGTCCTGTTGCCGTCAGCGTATGTCGGCCCTCTCTGGCAATAGTTGACCATCGTGGAAAGGACGTTGTGTCTTCTGTCTTTTCCTCCAGCGTGATGAAGAAAGGCAGCAACGCCAGCTCACGCTGTCCCATGGACTTCAGCATACGCAGCTCTCCGAAAGAGCGCATAGGTCCATAGCGATAAAGATACTCCATCATCTCCTCTATCTGCTGTTCAGAAAGGAAAGGTAACTGCTCCAGCTCCTCATAACTGGTGCTGTTCAGGTCGATGGGATGTGCCGCCAGTTGCTGCAGACATTCATAATCCTCTGTCAGCTCCTCTTCGTCCATATCCTCAGGGTTGGAGATGTCGTGCCATACTTGTTCCCATGTCGGCTGTTGCTGTGCAAAGGCCGTCATTCCGCATAACAGACACAGGATAACAAGCCAATGTTTCATAGATAGAAGATACTTTCCGGACCCATGTTAAACAGGAGGTCCAAGATGCTGAGGTTGGGCAGGAAGCCGTATTTCTGCTGGTAGACCTGATAATAGGGGCGGGGTATGAAGTCGGGGTCATCGCCAGGATGCTTGGGATTGATGACCTCCCGGAAATCGGCGGGGTGGTGGGGCGTGTATTCTGTGGTGTGGTGGATGGTGGGGTGGATATCGAGTAGCTCGCACATTTTCCGACAGATGGCATCGTTATAGTCAGTGAGGCGTTCCCAGTTGTGCTCCGTGAAGAAAGGACGCAGGTCGTCCTCATAGTACTCAAAGAATGGTGACTCGCCATAAGCCGACTGCAAAGCCTGCCAATGCAGATGGCGCCAGTTGCCGTGATTGCTGATTCTTTGGTTGAAAGTTGAAAGTTGAAAGTTGAAAGAGGATAGTTCTCCTGCATGACAAACAGGCACCGTCAGTGCCTGAATGCCGTTGGTAGTGGCAATAAGGCAACGGTTGCGAAAGGTCTGTTTCGGGAAGGTCTCATACTGTTCAATGAGTACGCTATCATAGCGATACAGCTTCTGATACCATTGAACAGGTCCGAAGTATGTGGTTGACAACAGGGCGGTGGTCATAGGGGCAGGAATGTTCTACTGGTGCGCCAGCCCTTCCAGAACGACTCTTGCGGGTCAAGGCTGTATACCACCATGAAGGCTCGTCCGATGATACGCTCTTCGGCAATGAAGCCCAGTGTATGCGAGTCGATGGTGTTGTCGGGATTGATAGACTCCATCCAGTAATAGTCGCCATCGGCACAGTCGCTGAGGCTGGGCACGATGAGTGTCTGTCCCTCGTGGACGACAGAGTCGCCAGGCAATGCGGCACAGCGACAGATGAGAATCTGACTGTTGTCCTGTGGATGTTCAAACGCCACCAGGTCGCCTTTGCATACCGGATGGCGAACGATGCGTCCATAACCGAAGAAGCTCTCCTTTCCTCCTACTCGCAGGCCGTAGCTCCATCTGTTCACCATGATTCGATCGCCCGCCTGGAATGTTGGTTCCAGACTGCTACCGTCGATGGTGTAGATGGTGACACCCGCTATCCTGATAACCATCATCAGCACGAAGGCTATCAGGAATGCCAGTAGGAATCGGAGGGTCTTCTTCATTTGATATTCTCAACCAAGTTGAACAGGCGGCTCCAGCGGATGCCACCGCTGAAGAGACCACGGTCTGGGTCGCTGCTCCACCAGATAAAGATAGGTTTACCCACGATATGATCCTCGGGCACAAAGCCCCAGTAGCGTGAGTCGGCAGAGTTATGACGGTTGTCACCCATCATCCAGTAGTAGTCCATCTTAAAGGTATAGCTGTCAGCCTTCTCACCATTAATAAATATCTGTCCATCACGCACCTCGAGGTCGTTTTTCTCATACACCTTGATGGGACGTTCGTAGATGGCGATATTGTCCAGGTTCAGTTTGATGGTAGCATCCTTCTTTGGAATCCAGATGGGACCGTAGTTGTCGCGTGTCCAGTCTTTCACCATATTCAGCGGGTAGAGCTCTGCAGGGTTGCTCTCTGTCACAGGCGAGATGGCCTGTACCAGGTCCTTACGTGAGGCCAACACCTGAGCCGTTGCCTCTGTCATCGGCATGATGACGCGGTTGTTGCGGAACTGCTGTGTCAACTGTATCTGTCCTTCGCTACGGAAGTATTTGCGGTCTGCGTCGCTCAGTCCCAGATCCTCACAGGTGATGCCGTTCTCCTCGCAGAAGTCGCTGGTGATGGTAGCACCGTCGTTGAACAGCACATCATAGCTGTACTGCACGTTGTCTGGCTCTTTGTTGGCTTTGCCGTTCAGATAGACGATGTGATTGATAATCTGAAGCGTGTCGCCAGGCAGACCCACGCAGCGTTTCACGTAGTTCTCTCTGCGGTCTGTGGGACGATAGCCGATATCGCCAAACGTATTTCTGTTGAGCACCAGATACTGTCTTCCCCAGTTGTAATATTCGGCAAAACGCTTCATCTGCTCTGTACGTGACAGCGAGTCGATGGGTGCTGCCTGAGGATTAATCTGTTCGTGATAGATCTTTGTGCCGTAGTCATAGCACATGCGATAGTACTCCGTCTGATAGGGATAGTTAGCGCAGATGGTATCGCCGGCGGGATAGTTGAACACCACGATGTCGTTGAGTTCCACCTTACCTAATCCTGGAACACGACGGTATTCCCAATGGGGCCATTCGATATACGACTTCAGGTCGCCGATAGGCAAGGTGTGCTGTGTCAAAGGCACGGTGAGCGGGGTCTCAGGAATACGTGGACCGTAGCTCACCTTCGACACGAAGAGGTAGTCGCCAGTCAGCAGCGACTTCTCCAGTGATGATGAAGGGATGACGTAGTTCTGGAAGAAGAACTGGTTGATGAAATAGACAGCCACCAATGCAAAGACGATGGCATCGACCCACGACATCACCGTGCGCATGGGACCCTCAAGGTCCTGCCACCACTTCCAGTTAATCTTCTTGGTGATATAGGCATCGTAGATAAAGGGAATGACCAGCAGTCCCAACCACGATTTCACCCAGTAAAGGAAGAGCAGATAGAGCACCATTACAATGATGAACTTGGCCCACTGCTTCTTCATATTCAGTTTGGCTTTTTCTCTTTTTTCCATAATTCTTTTAACTTCTTCTATCTCCTTCTAGCTTCTTTAACTCCCTTAGAAAGAAAACATATCGCTGATGGTCAGCAGACCCTGATGGTCCTTGGTATATTCGGCAGCGAGTACGGCACCGAGGGCAAAACCCCTGCGACTGTGTGCATCGTGGGTGATGGTGATGATGTCGGCATCCGAGTCATAGCGGATGGTATGGATACCGGGCACCTCACCTCTGCGGATATGGTCTACACGCAGGTACTTCTTGTCTGTCGTATCTTCCTTCCAGGCCTCCTTGCGGTCTATGGCCTCCACAATCTCCTCGGCCAGGGTGATGGCGGTGCCACTGGGGTGGTCGAGCTTATGCACGTGGTGCGTCTCTTCCATCTCAACGTCGTACTGGGGAAACTGGTTCATAATCTTGGCCAGATAACGGTTCACGGCTGAGAAGATGGCTACACCTATCGAGAAGTTCGAGGCCCAGAACAGCGTCTTGCCGTTCTCACAAGCCTGACGGACATCGTCGCCATGTTCTTTCATCCAACCTGTAGAGCCGGAAACAACCTTTACACCCTTGGCCCACGCCTTCAGATAGTTGCCGTAGGCTGCCTGTGGCGCCGTAAATTCAATGGCAACATCGGCCGATGCAAAGGCCTCGCTCTCAAACTCCTGTTGGTTGTCAATATCAATGATACTCACAATCTCATGGCCGCGGCTCAGGGCTATCTCTTCTATCATCTTACCCATTTTGCCGTAGCCGATTAAAGCTATTTTCATTTTAATTCGAATTAAAAACGGTGCAAAGTTACAACTTTTTTAGGGAGTAAAGGAGTTAAAGGAGTTAAAGGGAGTTAAAGGACAATAGTTTTGCAAAAAAAAGATGTATCTTTGTGGCAAATATAAACCAAAAAGCGACGATTATGGGGAAAAAAGGCGGTAAACGATTGAACAAACGTATGGTTGCCGATGCCGTACAGGCATTGTTCCAGGCCCATCCTGGTGAGACACTGGGTTTTAAACAGATATTCAAGGCGCTGAAGCTAGATACTCATCCTGCTAAGATGCTGGCCATCGACGTGATGGAGGAGATGGCGTGGGACGACTATCTGTCGAAGGTCTCCGACAGCTCGTATAAGCTGAACCTGAAGACGCAGGTGCAGGAGGGAACCTTTATCCGCAAGGCCAACGGCAAGAACTCGTTCCAGCCCGACGATGGCGGCAAGCCTGTCTTTGTGGCAGAGCGCAACTCGATGTTTGCCCTCAATGGCGACCGTGTGAAGGTGGCTTTCATGGCCCGTCGTCAGAACCATATCAAGGAGGCTATCGTTACCGAGATCCTGGAGCGTAAGCACGACCAGGCGGTAGGTATCCTGCAGGTGGAGAAGGACTTTGCTTTCCTCAATGCCGAGGGCAACTTCTTTGTGAGTGACATCCTCATTCCCAAAAAGAAGCTGAAGGGCGGCAAGACTGGCGAGAAGGCTGTGGTGAAGATTACGCAGTGGCCTTCTGCTGAGTCGAAGAATATCGTTGGTGAGGTCATCGACGTCTTAGGCAAGCAGGGTGAGAACAACGTGGAGATGCATGCCATCCTGGCACAATACGGTCTGCCCTATAAATATCCCAAGAAGGTGGAGGATGCCGCCCAAAAGATCAACGCCGAGATCTCGGCTGAGGAGATTGCCCGTCGTGAGGACTTCCGTGATGTCTTCACCTGCACCATCGACCCCAAGGATGCCAAGGATTTCGACGATGCCCTGAGTATTCGCCAAACTTCCAACCTCAAATCTCAAACCTCAAACCTCTACGAGGTAGGCGTTCACATCGCTGACGTCTCTCACTACGTCACCGAAGGCAGCACGATAGACCGCGAAGCCGAACAGCGTGCCACAAGCGTCTATCTGGTAGACCGCACCATCCCTATGTTGCCAGAGCGCCTCTGTAACTTCATCTGTTCGCTGCGCCCTGACGAAGAGAAGCTCTGCTATAGCGTCATCTTCATCATGGACGAGGAGGCCAACATCAAGGACTGGCACTTGGCTCATACCGTCATCAAGAGTAATCGCCGATATGCCTATGAGGAAGTGCAGGAGATTCTTGAGTTGAAAGTTGAAAGTGGAAAGTTGAAAAGTAAAAGTGACACTGATCCCTATGCCAAAGAGTTGCGTTTACTTGATAAGATGGCGAAGAAGTTGCGCGAGCGCCGGTTCAAGAATGGAGCCGTGAAGTTCGACAGGGAAGAACTGCACTTCGATATTGATGACGATGGCAAGCCCACACGTTGCTACTTTAAGAAGTCTACAGATGCCACCCAACTCATCGAGGAGTTCATGCTGCTGGCCAATCGCACCGTAGCCGAGTTTATTGGTAGGAAAGAGGATAGAGGAAAGAAGAAAGAGGAAGGTGGAAAGGCTCAAACCAAGGGTAAGACCTTCGTCTATCGTATCCACGATCAGCCCGACCCACAGAAGCTGGAGAACCTACGTACAGCGTTGGCACCTTTTGGTTATAAGGTGAAGACCAGCGGCACCAAGGGTGCCATCTCTAAGAACCTCAACAAGCTGATGGAGGATGCTCAGGGCGAACGTGAGCAGAAGCTGGTGGAGACACTCACCCTGCGGGCTATGATGAAGGCTAAGTACTCGACGCATAACATAGGTCACTATGGTCTGGCCTTCGACTACTACACCCACTTCACCTCGCCTATCCGTCGTTATCCCGATACGATGGTGCACCGCCTGCTCACCCGCTATCAGGACGGGGCACGTAGCGCCAATCAGGATCACTACGAGGAGCTGTGCGAACACTGTAGTCAGATGGAGCAGACTGCCCAGAATGCGGAGCGCGACTCTATCAAATATAAGATGGTGGAGTTTATGGCCGACAAAGTGGGCTTGGAATTCGATGCGCATATCAGCGGCGTACAGTCGTATGGCCTCTACTGCGAGATTGACGAGAACCACTGTGAGGGTCTGGTGGGTATGCACGACCTCGATGGCGACTATTATGAGTTCGACGAACGCAACTACTGCCTGGTAGGACGCCGTCATCATAAGAAATACCAGCTGGGCGATGCCGTCCGCATAAAGGTGGCTCGTGCCAACATCGAGAAACGACAACTCGACTTCCTCCTCGCTGACTAAACCATAAACCTCCAACCTCAAATGTCAATAAGGTACACAAAGAAGGAAGAAATCTGGAATACTTGGTCCCACGCCGGCGGTGCTATCATGGCCGGCGCCGTGGGCATCGCTTTTATCATCGTGGTGTGTCTGGGCAATATGGACCGCATGTGGGCCGGCATTGGTGTGGGCCTCTACCTCTTAGGTATGACAGGCAGCTACCTGGCCTCTACCATCTATCACGCCCTGAAGCTCAGGAACCCCTGGCGAGAACGTATGCGTAAGTGGGATCATGCCGCCATCTATTGGCATATTGCCGGCTCCTATTCCCCCATCACGCTGATGGCGATGCGAGATCATGGTATGTGGGGCTGGATGCTCTTCACGTTTGTATGGTCCTGTGCCATCATTGGCACCGTTATTAGCTTCATCAAACTCAAGGACCATTCCAACATCGAGACGGCCTGCTTCTGTATCATGGGACTCAGCGTGCTGGTAGCCTTCAAACCGCTCCTCGACACCGTATCTACCAATGCCTTTGTGTGGATTGTGCTCGAGGGCATCTTCTATATCACGGGTGCCGTGTTCTATTCGTTCAACAAGACGAAATACATGCATACCGTATTCCATTTCTGTGTCCTCGCAGGCAGCATCTGCCATATCGTTGCCGTTTGGGACATCCTTATTCGCGACATTTTCTAAACAAACAAAACATAACCTATGAGAACAACTAAACTAACCCAAATGCTGATGGCAGTATTGCTGCTTACAGCGTGTGCCCAATCCTCCCGACTGAAAAGTATCGTGGAAAGTGAAAACGCCACTTGCCCCTATGAACTCGAGGAAGATGTGACTGTTAACAGTGTGGAGCTGACGGATGAAAATACTGTCACCTACTATATTGAGCTGGCAAACCATTTCGATTATCTAATTGATGACGAAGAGTCTAAAGAGATTCTTCATGACGGACTGTTGCACTGGTTTACCGATGGTGACTCGCCGTTTGATGAAGTTGTGAATGCCGTTATCAATGAAGAAGGCTACATAAGCTGTGAAGTGCAGAACTCTAAGGGAGATTCTTGGAATTGTGAGTTCTCAGCCTATAAGCTCAAAAAAGGCAAGGAAGAGAATGACGATATTATCGACAGCGACGACAGCAGCGATGACGACGTAGATATAGACGAGATGGACGACGACACGGTGGAAGAAATGCTGAAGTTGGGCATTAAGGAGGCCGATAACAATATGCCCGAGGATTTGGGCGACGGTCTGACGATGAAGTCCATCCGGCTGAAGGACGCCAACCTGGTTTACACTATTGAGTGCGATGAGGACGAGGTTTCCATCGAATCATTGAAACTGGCGAAAAAAGAGATGAAGACAGCTATGGTTGATATGGTGAAGGAGGGCGACGACGACATAATCTTCATCTGCAAGGCACTGGTAAGAACCAATCGTGGCATGGACTACAAATATGTGGGCGACGTCTCACGCGAGTCCCTCACTATCCATCTGACAACCCAAGATCTCAAGCGTGCGTTAGGACTCTGACACTTAGTGTCTCACGGTCAAACGCCACATCCCCACCTCTTTCTATAAACTGGCTCAAGGCTCCGCTTTGTGCCAGTTCGTGTGGTGTTCCTATCTGGAGTTCTTTCCTCTTTCCACTTTCCTCTTTCCTCTTTCCACTTTTAGTCATCAGCCAGATGGTATCTGCCACCTGCAGCGCCAGTTCCAGGTCGTGTGTCGACAGGAATATCGTTTTCTGCGCCTCGCGACTGATGCGCCTCAACAGCAACAGCATATCCACCTTGCTGGGATAGTCGAGGAAGGCCGTTGGCTCATCGAGGAAGATGACGGGTGTCTGCTGCGCCAGCGCCTTAGCTATCATCACTTTCTGTCGCTCACCGTCGCTCAGCGTCTGCACCATCCGGTCTTTCAGCGGCTCAATGCCTATCAGTGCGATGGCTTCATGGCAGGCTTTGCGGTCAGCTTCGTTCAGTCGGCCCCAGAAGCCCGTGTAGGGTGCTCGTCCCATCTCCACCAGTTCCATCACCGTCATCTGCTGCACGTCGGGTTTCTCTGTCAGCACGATGCCGATGGTGCGTGCCAGCTCACGTTCGCTATAGCTCTCCAGCTCACGGCCCCCAATCATAATGCTGCCGCTGAGTTTGGGCTGAAAGGCAGCCAGTGTCCTCAGTAGCGTCGATTTTCCTATGCCGTTCTCGCCTAGCAGGCATGTCAGTTGTCCGCGTTGCAACTGGGCCGTCAGCCCTTCAGCCACCACTCTGACGCTTTGCTTTGACCTGTAGCCAATGCTCAGGTCGTTCAGTTCCACAGAATTATTGTTCATTCACCAACTTCTTGAGTCTTGATACCTTATGTGCAGCATTTATCTTACAATCTTCGTTGTCGCTCGAATACCAGTAATAAAAATCCTGCAGGATATCCACGTTCAGATCATTCTCCGAGTCATAACCGAAGTCATAGCAGAAGTCCTGCATCAGGATGATGCACTCACCGTCGTACTTGCCGAAGAAATCGCCCTTCGGGTTACCATTCTTATAGGTAGCATCCAGTGGAACCCAGCCATAGCCCTCCAGGTAGAAGTCCACCCACACATGATAGCCGCCGCCCACTGTCACGCAGATGTTATGACGTGAGGGTATGCCCTTATAGCGCAGCAGGTTCACCACCAGTGTTGAGAAGTCGCCGCACTCACCGCCGCCATCCTTCAGTATCTGCTCCAGCGTGCGCCACGGGCCTTTGATATATTTGAAGTTCGAAGCCACATACTCATAGCAGCGGCGTGCATAGTCTATCACGTCTTCCGACTCAGCCCACAGCATGTCGCCAGTCTTCACGATATAGGGGTTCGACGTCACGATATACTCACCTCTGTCGCCCAGATACAGCTTGCAGGGCTCACTCTTAGGGTCGTAGGGCTGAATATTGTTGATTTTCGACACATCCACCACCATCTTCTTCGTGTGTATGTCGAATGTTGTCTCCATGATATATTCCGTGCTCACAAACTCATCACGGTCCACATAGAGTGCCTTGTTACCGTAGTTTTTGTCCGTCAGCACCTTTCCCTCAATATAGTTCAAGTTCTCTACCGTTTGGTAGATGTTCGACTGGGGTAGGGGCATCAGTGCCGAGAACTTAATGATGTGTCCGCTGCCTGACTTCTTAAACGTCACCTTGTTCGACATCTGCCAATTCTCCACATTGGCCGTCTGTATCGTAGGTCCTTGTATCAGGTCGTCGGCCTCCTCGTTCTGGCTACACGACGTCACCATCAGTCCCCACAACCCCCAGCAAACTATCGCTGCCAGCAAGCTCCATTGTCTCATCTTTTCCATATTTATAGTTTTTATTTCTGCAAAGGTACAACTTTTTCAGGCAACTGCAAAATTTTTCGGGAAAAAGAACAGGAGACCCATGCGGCGTTCCCTGCTTTATTATAAAATAAAATAGGTATATAAGTTCGATTGGCAAGTTGTCCTCCTCATCCTCATCGTCCCAGTCATCGTAGCGACGATTTTCTCACTTACTCATTTAAGACATTTGGGATAGGATACTCATACCTTATTCATACCTCATTCATGGCTTATTCTTGGCCTTGGAGATAGAGTTCGCATAGAGAGGTCTATGAGAGGTCTATGAGAGGTCCATGAGAAGTCCATGAGAAGTCCATGAGCAAATATCGGGCAAGGTTTGAGGTATTTTGACCTGAATAGAAGCCCTATCATGTGAATTTATTCGTGTTCCGCAAAAATGAAGAAAGAGGTCAATAATCGTTGAGGATCTCCTGTAGGCGTTCCTTGCGATTCTTCTTGGGACCCTTCTTCCATTTCTTGGGGATGAGGTAGCCGAGGAGGCCGAAGAGGTTGCCGTTAGGCTGGGCACCCGCCAGCTGTAGCTCGCTCTTGGGCAGTTGGAAGCGCTTGTTGAGCTCGGTGTAGTCTTCCACCTCGGGTGCCTTGCCGAAAATTACCACCTCTTTAATATTTAGAAGCTTTGAGAGGAGGAAGATGGTGTCGTGCACCTCGTTGAGGTTGATGAGTCGGCTCTCGTAGTTGACATGTGAGAAGATGAGACTGCGACAGGTGTCGGGCACAGTGACGAAGCCGAGGGTGTCGGCCTGCGTAGTGAGTCCGTTGCCTACGACGTTGGCGCCGCCGACGGGTGCGTTGGTTTCGTAATCTACGACAACCAGCCGTCTCTGGGCAGAGACAGCCTGACAGCACATGAGGGCTGTGACGATGAGTAAAAGTCCGTATGTCGTCTTCATCGGGTGCAAAGTTAGAGAAGGGTAGTGAGGTGTACAAATTATTTTGAGCTATTTAGCCATTATCAAGTCGGATTAACTTAAAAAGTGCACAACTTGTGTGAACAACTAAGAAAATGGGCAGTTTCTTCTTAAGAAACATTAAAAACTAAAGCTTTTAGTTGCATAGAACTAAATTTTTTAGTTACTTTGCAGCGGATACAGATACTGACGCAATTCTGATGAAAGATAAAGCGTTGCACTTTAGAATAGAATTAATTTCAGATATGAAAAGGCTGACAACGAAAGAAAAGGAAATCATGGACCTGTACTGGGAGCACGGGCCGATGTTTGTGAAGGAGCTCTTGGAGTATTACGACGAGCCGCGTCCTCACTTCAACACGCTATCGACAACGGTACGCATACTGGAGAAGAAGGGATTCCTGGATCACAAGCAGTATGGCACTACCTACCAGTACTACCCCACGGTGACTGAGAAGGAATATGGACGTTCGAGCCTGGCCGGTGTCATCAAGAACTATTTCGGCGACTCGTACCTGAGTGCCGTCAGCAGTTTCGTAAAAGAAGAGAAGATATCGGTAGAAGAACTGAAAGAACTCATAGAACAAATAGAAGAATCAAAAGGTTAAGTTATAAACCTCAAATCAAGAAAGTATGATGGAGTTTCTGATATACGACCTGAAGGTAGCTGGCTGCGTGGCGGTATTTTATATGTTCTACCGCCTGATGCTGAGCCGCGAGACGTTGCATCGCATGAATCGTGTGGTGCTGCTATCCACTGCTGTGGCCTCGTTTGTGCTGCCGCTCTGTGTCATCACCGTCCATCATACGGTAGTGGTGCCGCAGACGACGGGTAGCGTGACTGCCGGACTGCCCATGATGGCAGTGGTAGAGGAGTCGCAACCCCTGTGGCAAGAGATGGTGCTGGCGCTGTTCTTTGCAGGCATCGCCGTCACGTTGGGCAAGATGCTGTGGTCGGTGGGTCAGGTGGTGAGCCTGATACGTCGCAGCGAGTGCCATCCGCAGGCCGACGGCACCATCGTTGCCGTTACCGACAAGGATGTGTCGCCCTTCAGCTGGATGCGCTACATCGTGCTCAACCGAAAAGATTACGAAAGTCCGGACCCGGCCATTATGGCCCATGAACGGGGACATATCAGCAAGCGTCACTCGCTCGACGTGCTCCTCGTTGATACACTCACCGTGTTGCAATGGTTCAATCCTGCTATGTGGATGCTGCGCCAGGATCTGCGCGCCATCCACGAGTATGAAGCCGATGCAGCGGTACTCTCTCAAGGCATCAATATGCGTCAGTATCAGTATCTACTTATCCAAAAAGCCGTCCGCGCCTGTGGGTACTCAGTCGCCAACGGTATTAGTCACAGTACCCTTAAAAACCGCATAAATATGATGCTTACCAATAAGAAATCTACACGCATGAGCTGGCTGAAAGTGCTTGCTCTGCTGCCCATCGTGGGTCTTGCCCTGGCGCTGAACGCCGAAACCGTGAACGACTATGTGTATGACAACAGCCAGCAGCAGCCACAGAAGAAGGTGGTGAAGAAAGGCAACGCCAATGCACAGGTGAAAGTGGGCTCGAAGACCGTTGAGGTGAAGAAGGTCCAGCCAGTCAAGACCGCCGAGAAGAAGACTGTAGAAAAGAAAACTACAGAGAAGAAAGCTGTGGAGAAGAAGCCTGTAGAGACGCAACCTGTGGTGGCAAAAGAAACGAGTGACCCCTCGAGAGTCTTCGACGTGGTGGAGGAGATGCCAAAGTTCCCTGGTGGTGACGAAGGTATGATGCAATTCCTGAATAGTGAGGTGAAATATCCCAAAGAAGCTTTGGAGAAGGGCACTCAAGGACGAGTGGTTGTGACGTTCATCGTCAACACAGACGGTAGTGTCTCCGATCCAAAGGTTGTCAAAAGTGTGAATCCCGCACTCGATGCCGAAGCCATCCGAGTTGTCAACGCGATGCCTAAGTGGACACCAGGCAAACAGAATGGTCATACAGTCCGTGTGAAGTTCACCATTCCCGTCACGTTCAGACTGAAATAGAGATATTCAACCGAATGACTTGTATGAAGACTTATCCCGCAGGCAGCGATGCCTGTGGGATTTTTTTTTGCCTTGAAGGCTTAAATAAAACTAATTTTTGGCTTGGGATGATACTCGTATCATGGAAAATGTTTAATTTTGCACGCAATTTTTGAGATTACACATTATTATATTTAAGAGAAAGCATGGATAAAGTAAGTTATGCCCTGGGTCTGGGCATCGGACAGCAACTGGCACAGATGGGTGCCACGGAATTGAACGTGGATGATTTTGCACAGTCAATCAAGGACGTGCTGAGCGGCAGCGAGCTGAAGGTGTCGCATCGTGAGGCACAGCAGATTGTGCAGGACTATTTCGCCAAGAAAGAGGCTGCCATGAATGCCGCACGTGCCGAGCAGGGTAAGGCTGCCAAGGAAGAAGGCGAGAAATATCTGAAGGAGAACGCCA
Organism: uncultured Prevotella sp.; assembly: GCF_946407605.1. Lineage (GTDB taxonomy): Bacteria > Bacteroidota > Bacteroidia > Bacteroidales > Bacteroidaceae > Prevotella. The sequence goes on along the minus strand of NZ_CAMJOS010000002.1, from coordinate 101,972 downwards.
AGAAGGAAGGCGTCATCACCACCCCCAGCGGTCTGCAGTATCAGGTGCTGAAGGAAGGCAACGGCAAGAAGCCTACCGCCAAGGACTCGGTGAAGTGTCACTATGAGGGTTTCCTCATCGACGGTACCGTGTTCGACAGCAGCGTACAGCGTGGTGAGCCCGCTGTATTTGGTCTGCAGCAGGTTATCGCTGGTTGGACCGAGGGTCTGCAGCTGATGCAGGAGGGTGGCAAGTATCGTTTCTTCATCCCCTACCGCCTGGCTTACGGCGAGGGTGGTGCAGGTGCCATGATTCCTCCCTTTGCCACTCTGATCTTCGATGTGGAGCTGATTGAGGTGATGTAATAGATTAAAGATTAAACATTAAAATATTAAAGACAATGAAAAAGTTTTTCTCTGTGGCTATCGTAGCCGCTGTGGTTGCAACGATGATGTCGTGTGGCAACAACCCCAAACCCAGTTTGAAGAATGATGTTGACACCCTGAGCTATGCCATCGGTGTGGTACAGAGCCAGGGCCTGATGGACTATCTGGCCAACGCCAAGGGCGTGGACACCACCTATATCGCAGAGTTCCTGCAGGGTGTGAACGATGGTGCAAAGGCTGGTGACGACAAGAAGAAGGCCGCCTACTTCGCTGGTATCGAGATTGGTCAGCAGATCTCTAACAACATGATGAAGGGTCTGAACTACAACCTGTTTGGTGAGGACTCTACCCAGAGCGTTTCTCTGAACAACTTCCTGGCTGGTTTCGTCAGCAGCGTTACTGGTAAGGACTGCAAGCTGACTGTAGCTCAGGCCGACTCACTGGCTCAGGTGCTGTTTGAGAGCATCAAGGCCAAGAGCGCTGAGAAGAAGTATGCCGCCAACAAGGAAGAGGGTGCCAAGTTCTTGGCAGAGAATGCCAAGAAGGAAGGTGTGCAGACCCTGCCTTGCGGTGTGCAGTACAAGGTGCTGAAGGAAGGTAATGGCGTGCTGCCTGTCGACACCAACGTGGTGGTAGTGAACTACGAGGGTAAGCTGATTGACGGTACCGTGTTCGACGCTTCTGCCAACCACGGTGACCAGCCCGCTGAGTTTGCTGTAACTCGCGTCATCAAGGGTTGGACCGAGGCTTTGAAGGCTATGCCTGTTGGTTCTGAGTGGGAGATCTATATCCCCGAGAACCTGGCTTACGGTGCCAATGGTCAGGGTAACATCCCTCCCTTCTCAACTCTGATCTTCAAGGTAGAACTCTTAGAGGTAAAGTAATGCGGGTATGAGAAAACTCATCCTTATAGCACTCGCCGTTCTGGCGAGTGCTTCGTTTAACAACGTCGACGCTGCTAAGAAGAAGACGAACGACAAGAAGGCACCTGCCATGAAGATGGCGGTGAAGCTTGCCAATAGCAGCGACTCGCTGAGCTATGCCGCTGGTGTGGTGGTGACCAACGGCCTGCTGCCCTATCTGCAGCGTCAGTTTGGTGTGGACACCACCTATATGGCCGATTTTATCGAAGGTTTCAACGAGGCGCTGGATAATATGAACGACCCTCGCATGAAGTCTCGTTTGGCAGGTATGCAGATTGCCAATCAGGTGACCGACCGTATGCTGGCCAGCATCAAGAGCGAGCTGGATAATGCCGTTGACTCAGTGGTTGACCCCCTGTTCTATCGTGGCTTCACCGACATCCTGATGAACGACACCACGGTGATGACTATGAAGAAGGCGCAGGGCATCCACGACCAGAAGATGAAGCACAACCAGGATGTGAAGACCGAGAAGCTGACGAAGGCCGGCAAGGACTTCCTGGCTCAGAACGCCAAGAAGCCCGGCATCAAGACCACTGCCAGCGGACTGCAGTATGAGGTGCTGAAGCAGGGCAACGGTGCTGTGCCCACGAAGACCGACAAGGTGAAGGTGAACTACGAGGGTAAGCTGATCGACGGTACCGTGTTCGACAGCAGCTACCAGCGCGGTGAGCCCGCCGTCTTTGGTCTGAACCAGGTCATCAAAGGCTGGACCGAGGGTATCGCCCTGATGCCTGTAGGTTCTAAGTGGCGCCTCTACATCCCCCAGGAGCTGGGCTATGGTGAGCGTCAGACCGGTAAGATTCCTCCCTACTCTACACTCATCTTTGATGTCGAATTGTTAGGTATAGAGAAATAAATTCGCACTTTTTTCGTAAAAAGGTTGCAAGTTTCAATAAAAAAGTGTACTTTTGCTATCAAAATGCAAAAGTACACTTTTTAAATGGATAAGATTGATAACTTAGACAAGAAAATACTGAGCATCTTGTCAAAAAATGCCCGCATCCCGTTTAAGGATGTAGCAGCAGAATGTAACGTGTCGCGTGCCGCCATCCATCAGCGAGTGCAACGCCTGATAGACAGCGACGTCATCACAGGTAGCGGATTCGATGTCAACCCCAAGTCGCTGGGCTACAGAACCTGCACCTATGTGGGACTCACGCTGGAGCGTGGTTCCATGTATAGAGAGGTGGTGAAGCGTCTGGAGCTGATTCCCGAGGTGGTGGAGTGTCATTTCACCACAGGTCCCTACACCATGATGGTGAAGCTCTATGCCCGCGACAACGAGCAGCTGATGCACCTCATCAACGGCCAGCTGCAGGAGATTCCTGGTGTGATGGCTACTGAGACACTCATCTCGTTGGAGCAGAGCATCAAACGTGAGATTCCCGTACACTTTGAGGAGATAGAATAATATGAAACAGTTTGATCTGAACGCCATTATGGCCGACATGCATCAGACGTTTCCTGTGGCACAGCATCGGCCAATCATTGGTATCACGGGCAATTACGGCGAGCTGACATGTAAACTCGGCGAGGGCTACTACAAGCAGGTGGTGGCAGCAGGAGGTGTGCCAGTCGTCATACCCCCTGTGGCAGATGCTGCCGTGCTGGCCAATACGCTCGACCATATCGACGCCCTGCTGCTGAGTGGTGGTGCCGACATCAACCCGCTCTATCAAGGCGAGGAGCCAGTACCCGGACTGGGAGGTATCAACAGCGAGCGCGACCTGCCCGAGTTGTTGATAACCCGCATGGCCTATAACCGCCAGTTGCCCATCTTAGGCATCTGCCGAGGCATCCAGACCTTGGTGACCGCCCTGGGGGGAAAGGTGGTTCAGGACCTGGGGTCCAATGGATCTAATGGGCTCATCAAGCATTCGCAGGATGCTGACCGCTCGGAGCCTACGCACAGCGTCACCATCGAAGAAGGCTCCACCTTATATAATATATACGGCGGTAGGAGTTACGTCAATTCCTTCCATCATCAGGCCGTAGGCGAGCCTGGTCCCAGTCTGCGGGTGGTGGCAAAAGCTGCCGATGGTGTGATTGAGGCGGTAGAGAGCACGGAGTTCAAGCCTATCGTGGGTGTGCAATGGCATCCCGAATGTATGGGCGAGAGTGGCCTGCCTATCTTTAAGTGGCTCGTTGACGAGGCTGCGAAGCATCAGGAGGTGAAGTGCCTGCATCATCATATACTGACCCTCGACACCCATTGCGACACCCCGATGTTCTTCCCACAGAACGTGGACTTCGGCAGTCGTGACTCCCGCATCCTGGTCGACCTGCATAAGATGACGGAGGGACGCCTCGATGCCACTATCATGGTGGCCTATCTGCCGCAGGACAGGTGGACGAAGGCTGAAGATAAGTGGTTGAAGGATCATGAAGGCTTTACGCCTAAGACCTTTGCTGATGATATCTTCGACAAGATAGAGCAGATGGTGGCTCGCAATAGTCAGTATCTGGCGCTGGCCCGCACGCCGCAACAGTTGTGGGACAACAAATGGGCTGGCAAGAAGAGCATCATGATAGGTATAGAGAATGGCTTAGCCCTGGAAGGAAAAGTAGAAAATATCCGCCATTTCAAGGAGCGCGGCGTGGTCTATATCACCCTGTGTCATAATGGCGATAATGATATCTGCGACTCGGCACGAGGCAGTCAGACACATGGTGGTGTCAGCGCCTTTGGCCGACAGGTCATAGGCGAGATGAACCGCCTGGGACTGATGGTAGACCTGAGTCATGCCCACGAGAAGAGCTTCTATGATGCTCTCGAACTGTCGAAGACACCTATTGTGTGCAGTCATAGCTCGGCACGTGCCCTGTGTGACCATCCCCGCAACCTGACAGATGACCAGATGCGGGCGCTGGCCCAGAAAGGTGGCGTCTGTCAGATCACCCTCTATAACGGTTTCCTGAAGAAAGATGGTCAGGCTACCATCCTCGACGCGATGGCACACCTGGAGCATGCTATCAGCGTGATGGGCATAGACCATGTGGGACTGGGTACCGACTTCGACGGCGATGGCGGCATCTGTGGACTGGCCAATGCCAGCGAGCTGACACTCTTTACCCGTCAGTTGTTGGCACGACGCTTCAGCGAGGCTGACATCCAGAAGATATGGGGTGGCAACTTCCTGCGTGTGATGCAACAGGTCCAGGAGGCAGCAGAATAGAAAAGTTCAAATTACTTATTAAATATCAAACAACAAATTTTATGGCAAATCTATTTTCATTGGAAGGTAAGAACGCGTGGATTACTGGCGCCTCTTACGGTATTGGATTCAACATCGCCAAAGCTTTCGTGGCTGCTGGCGCAAAGACCATCATCTTCAACGATATCAATCAGGAAGCCCTGCAGCGCGGTCTGGACAACTACAAAGAGGCCGGCATCGAGAATGTGAAGGGTTATGTGTGCGACGTGACGAAGGAAGACGACGTGAAGGCACTGGTGGACACCATTCATAAAGAGGTGGGACAGATTGATATCCTGGTGAACAACGCCGGTATCATCAAGCGTATCCCTATGCACGAGATGAAGCGTGCAGAGTTCCAGCAGGTCATCGACATCGACCTCGTAGGACCGTTTATCTGCTCTTCAGCTGTCATTCCCGAGATGATGGAGCGTCGTGAGGGTAAGATTATCAACATCTGCTCAATGATGAGTGAACTGGGTCGTGAGACCGTGTCGGCCTATGCTGCCGCCAAGGGTGGTCTGAAGATGCTGACCCGCAACATCTGCTCGGAGTATGGTGAGTATAACATCCAGTGTAACGGTATTGGCCCTGGCTATATCGCCACACCACAGACAGCTCCCCTGCGTGAACGTCAGGCTGACGGCTCGCGTCATCCCTTCGACTTGTTCATCTGTGCCAAGACACCCGCTGGTCGTTGGCTCGACCCTGCAGAGTTGGGTGGTCCCGCTGTGTTCCTGGCCTCTCATGCCTCTGACGCCGTCAACGGACATGTGCTCTATGTCGATGGAGGCATCCTGGCCTATATTGGCAAGCAGCCCAAATAAAAACGGTAAGATACTACAAACAGAAAAGGCACTCCCGAAGGAAGTGCCTTTTCATTTTTTCTTTACAAAATATTAGTTCAGAGCGTCAGCAAGTTCTGCACCAGCCTTGAACTTTGCAACCTTCTTGGCAGCAATCTTAATCTTTGCCTTTGTTGCGGGGTTGATACCCTCACGAGCGGGGCGCTCGCTAACTGCGAATGTACCGAAACCAACGAGAGCAACCTTGTCACCAGCCTTCAGAGCGTCCTTAATAGCTGCTACTGTAGCGTCCAAAGCCTTCTTTGCATCAACTTTTGAGAGACCAGCACCTGCTGCGATCTTCTCTACCAATTCTGTTTTGTTCATAATTTTGATAGGTTTTTAAATTAAAAATATGGTTTGTTTCCAAATTCTTCCGCAAATATAATTGTAATTCTTTGAAAAACAAACAAAAAAGAAAAAAAAATCACTTTTTTAATGAAAAAAAATGCCTAAAGGCCCATTTTTGTACTAAAAAACAGATATTTTTCGTAATTTTGCGCCCGAAAGAGCAAATTTCTTGTAATAAACGTAATTTTAAACAATAGAAAATGTTTCGAAACATACCTATAGTAACAAAGTATCTGCTCATCATCAATGTGGTGGTGTTCATGATAGAGTATTTCACCACCTTGACGGTTCCTGAGCGCTCGACGCTGGCTGAGTGGGGTGCCTTGCATTTCTTCATGGCTTCCGACTTCAATCCGCTGCAATTCGTCACCTATTTATTTCTGCATGCAAGCTGGTATCACCTGTTTGGAAACATGTTTGCATTGTGGATGTTCGGTTGTATGATAGAAGATGCGTGGGGTCCGAAGAAATTCATAATATTTTACATTCTGAGTGGTATCGGTGCCGGCATCTGCCAAGAAATAGTGCAGTTTGTGGAGTTCTATTTCATGGCTATCTCACAGTTTCCCAGCTCCAGCTTCCAGGATGTGATAACCATCTTGCACAACAGCAACCTGAACGGGGCATGCACCATTGGCGCCTCTGGTTCGGTCTTTGCCGTCCTGCTGGCTTTTGGCATGACGTTCCCCAAGCGGGTTATCGGTGTGCCCCTGACTATCGTGGCATTTATCCTGTTGGAATTGGTCAACACGCATCCTATGATAGAAGGTGTACTGACAATTTTGAACAACCTCTTCTTCATTGCTATCTTCATCACGCTGCTCAGTCCCGCCAGTGCGCTGACACGTTCTCTTTGGCGTTTCTTTTTTATCAAACCTATTGAGGCACGATGGGTGGTGTTGGGATATATCGTGCTGGAGATCTTGTTTATATGGAAATTCCTGCTGGCTGACCCTGTGGCCCACATGGCTCACCTGGGCGGTGCGTTGGTGGGCTTCCTGCTCATCATTCTGTGGCGTTTCATGGATAAGAAGAAGCAGATGAGGGTGGCAAGCACCTACAACCCCAAGAACAACCCCAAGAACGACTGGAAGAGACCTGAAGACGATATGGCGTATAATGCCCGTAAGAAGGCACGTCAGGATGAGGTGGATGCCATTCTCGACAAGATCCGTACGAGTGGCTACGACAGTCTGACGAAAGAGGAGAAGAAAAGGCTCTTTGAGGCCAGTCATGAAAAATAACGATTCTGCACACTCATGTTAGACCACGTTAAGAAAGCCTTTGTGGGCATGCTGACGGGAGCCAGCGTGGTGACGGCGCTGCTGATGGTGGCTGTGGGCTATAGTGACCATATCCACCCCGAGTCGTTTCCGGAACCGCTGTTGGCTTGCATCGGACTGACCTTCCCCTTCTTCATTGTGGCAAATATCATATCGCTGGTAGTGCTGCTGCTGGTCAGATGGAAGCTTTCCATCATCCCCATTGTGGGATTCGCGCTCGCGTATGTGCCTATACGTACCTATTTTCCTATCAATGTGACGAGTGACGGTCCTGATGACTGTATCAAGATTGTGACGTATAATGTGTGCGGCTTTGGCGGCAACTATCGTTATGAGAAGGCGGTGGACACAGTGGCTAACTACCTGCGGCGTATTGATGCCGACATCGTATGCCTGCAGGAGGTGCAGGGCGGCAAGGGCGGCAACGGCTTTCAGAAGATGAAAGAGATTTATCCGTATTGCGACTCCACAAAACTGTCGCTTAGCGAGGTCCTGGTGAATGCGTTAGGCATCTTCACACGCTATCCCATCATCCGTAAGGAAATCATTGACTATCAGTCTAGTTGTAACGGGTCGGTGGCATACTATCTGCAGGTGAATGAGGATACCATCATCGTCATCAACAACCACCTGGAGGCGACCCATCTCTCTTCCGACCAGCGGAAGCGCTATAAGGAAGTACTGAAAGGCGAGATGGAGCAGGATGAGGCCGAGGAGGAGATGATTATGATTTTTGAGAAGCTTGCAGACAATATGCGGAAACGTGCCCCCGAGGCCGAGGCTGTGCACCAATATGTGGAAGCACACAGCGCATATCCCATTATTGTGTGCGGCGACTTCAACGACACACCGATATCCTATACCCGTCATATGATGGCGAAGGGACTGACAGACTGTTTCGTGTCTGCCGGCAATGGTTTCGGTTTGTCATATAATCAGAAAGGATTCAACCTAAGAATAGACCATATGATGTGTTCTTCCCACTTTGAACCCTATCATTGCTTCGTTGACGATAAAATGGATGCCAGCGACCATTATCCGCTGATTTGCAGACTAAAAATGGACGATAATCATTAAAAAATGTATGAAAGTTGCCTAAAAATTTTCCAATGTGTAAAAAAATCACTATATTTGCAGGCTCAATTGCGCGAATTATATAATACATAACATAACAAACAAAATGCAAAACAAAGGAATTGTAAAGTTTATTGCAGTTGCACTCATTCTGGTGTGCTGTTTCTATCTTTCTTTCTCGTTTGTGACTCGCCACTATGAAAGCAAGGCCGAGGCACTGCGTGCAGAACTTGGAAACAAGGCAGCAGAAGAGTATCTGGACTCAGTTTCTTCCGAAGACCATGTGTGGCTCGGAGCATGGAGTCTGGACGAGTGCCGTGAGATGGAGATTGGCCTGGGTCTTGACCTGAAGGGCGGTATGAACGTTATCCTGGAAGTGTCAGTACCTGACATCGTGAACTTCCTCGCTGGTAACAAGTACGACACCGATGAGGGTTATCGTAAGGCTTTCGATGCCGCCAAGGCCGATGGTAAGAACAATCAGTCAGATTTCATCGCTCACTTCGTAGAGCGTTGGAAGGAGTTCGGTGGTGGACGTAACCTGAACGCTATCTTTGCTACACAGCAGTTGCGTGACAAGGTGAACACCAAGAGCACTGACGATGAGGTGATAGCTGCCCTGAATGCAGAGGTGGACGCCGCTATTGACAATGCCGAGACAGTGGTTCGTACCCGTGTCGACAAGTTTGGTGTGGCTCAGCCCAACATCCAGAAGCTGAGCGGTCAGAGCCGTATCATGGTGGAGATGCCTGGTGCACAGAAGGACAAGGATCGTATCCTGAAGCTCCTCGCTGGTAGCGCCGACCTGCAGTTCCACGAGACCTATATGGCTGAGGAGGCTCTGCCTTACATCGCACAGCTGGCTAACGCCTATATGGCTGAGATGAGCAACGTGAATGCTGACAAGAAGGCTGCTGTGGCTGATACCACTGTAGCTGCTGCAGAGCCCGAGGCTGAAGTTACTGAGGAAGCTGCTGCTGACAGCGTGAACGCTCTCGATCTGGCTGCTGCCGCTGCCCAGAAGGAAGCTGGTGTACAGGAAGGTCAGGATGACGTTGTCAACCTGCTCAGCGTGCTCGATACCCGCTTTGCCGGACAGGAGAGCCTCTGTATGGTGGGTTATGCTCACGTTACTGATACCGCTGATGTCAACAAGGTCATCAACTCTGACGTTGCCAAGTCGGTGCTTCCTAAGGAGATGCGTCTGTTCTGGGATGCCAAGGTGACTAAGCTCGAGACTCAGAACGGTAAGAAGGTCAAGGTGCTGGCACTCTATGCCATCAAGATTGTTGACCCCATGGGTAAGGCTCCTCTGACGGGTGACGTAGTAACCACCGCCAAGGACGACTATAGCAACGAGATTGGTAACATCGGTCCTGTGGTGTCTATGCAGATGAACACCGAGGGTACCCGTATTTGGGCTAACCTGACCAAGATGAATGTGGGTCGTGCCATCGCCATCGTACTCGACAACGCTGTTTACAGCGCTCCTCGTGTTAACGGTGAGATTCCTAGTGGTAGCTCACAGATCTCTGGTAAGTTCACACAGGCTGATACCAAGGACCTGGCAAACACCCTGAACTCAGGTAAGATGCCCGCCCCTCTGTCTATCGCTTCTTATCAGATGGTAGGTCCTTCACTGGGTGCACAGTCTATCCAGCAGGGTATCGTTTCATTCATCGTAGCTTTCGTGCTGTTGATGTGTGTCATGATCCTGCTTTATAACTGGATCCCCGGTATGCTGGCCAACTGCGCCCTGCTGTTCAACCTGTTCTTCACCTTGGGTATCCTCACCTCGTTCCAGGCTGCACTGACAATGCCAGGTATCGCCGGTATCGTGCTGACACTGGGTACTGCTGTGGATGCTAACGTGCTTATCTATGAACGTACGAAGGAAGAGCTGCGTAAGGGTCTCAACATCAAGGAGGCTCTGAACAAGGGTTATGCTAACGCCTTCTCGGCTATCTTCGACTCTAACTTGACATCATTGATCACTGGTATCATCCTGTTCGTATTTGGTACAGGTCCTATCCGCGGTTTCGCAACGACCCTCATCATCGGTATCTGCGTATCGTTCTTCACCGCCGTGTTCATGACCCGTCTGGTTTATGACCGTCAGATGAAGAAGGACAAGTGGCAGAACCTCACCTTCTATACCCCGATTTCAAAGAACCTCATGCAGGGCACGAAGTTCAACTTCATGGGTGCATTCAAGACCTCTTACCTGGTATGGGCAGTAGCTGCTGTCATCTTCGTTGTCAGCTTCTTCGTCCGTGGCCTCAGCAAGAGTATTGACTTCACCGGTGGTCGTAACTATGTTGTCGTGCTCGACAAGCAGGTTCCCGTCGAGGATGTACGTGCTGCCTTCACTGGTGCTTTCTCTACCAACGACGAGCAGAGTTCTAACCCCGGTTCACCTGCCAGCACCACCATCATCGCTTTGGGTGATGCTTCTAACCGCACCGTACGTATCTCTACCAACTGGGACTACGACGTGAACAGCCCTGTGGTTGACGACGTTATCGAGGACAGCATCTACAGCGTGCTCTCTAAGGCTGGACTTATCCAGGCCGAGACCACCAAGGATGAGTTCCGTACACCTCCCGCAAACGAAGAGGATAACTCTAAGGGTACCATCGTCAGCTCTACAAAGGTAGGTCCTTCTGTGGCTAAGACCATCACCAAGGGCGCTATCATCAGCGTGCTGCTGGCTCTGATTGCTATCTTCCTCTACATCCTGCTGCGCTTCCGCAACGTGGCCTTCTCTATCGGCTCTATCGTTGCCCTGGCCCTCGATGCTCTGGCAGTTATCGGTTTCTACTCACTGCTGCACACTTGGGTGCCTATGTCACTCGAAATAGACCAGACGTTCATTGGTGCTATCCTGACTGTGATTGGTTACTCAATCAACGATAAGGTGGTGGTCTTCGACCGTATCCGTGAGAACATGGGTCTCTATAACAAGCGTGACCGCAAGAGCCTGTTCAACGATTCGCTGAACCAGACCCTGGCTCGTACCATCAATACCTCAGTGACGACGTTGATCGTGTTGCTCACCATCTTCTTCTTAGGTGGCGACAGCATCCGCTCATTCGCCTTCGCTATGATTCTGGGTGTTATCTTCGGTACACTGTCTTCAATCTTCATCGCAGCTCCTACTGCTTATCTCACCATGAGCAAGAAGGACCGCAAAGAAGATCTTGAGGCCATCTAATAGCAGAAAAAATAGTTTGTCTTTATATAAAGATGTACGCGCATGAGTATGTGCGTACATCTTTTTTTATATCACAGCAACGCTGTTGCTGCAGAGGTGACAACAGCTGATATCCTTCAGCATATCATGTGATGTCCTTCATCTTATCATGTGATAAACTACGGCTTATTCTATTGTTATCCTTTAGCTTGTTCTATTGCTATCCTGCGACTGTATCGTACAGCACATATTCAAGTAAGTTGGTGTAATAGAGTTTATTACCAGGACTTTAAGGAAGCGGCAGTGTAGTGGCCTTCTTTTCCGAGGTCAAGGAATCGAAAATTTTTCATTTAATTTTTGTGAAAAGCATTGGTTATTTTCCGAAAGTTTTGTATCTTTGCACTCGATTTCGGTTGGCAGAAATGGAAAACTTTTTGCAACCCAAAAATGAAAAAGTTATCCAAAACGGAAAACCTATTCACTGTCATAGGCCTAAAAACAAACGTAAAATAACATAATAATGGAAATAAAGAACTTTACCATCACGAAGCGAGATGGCTCTAAAGACCGCTTCTCCTTAGACAAGATTATGAACGCCATTACAAAGGCGTTCGAGAGTGTTGACGAACCCGCTGACTTGGGTACTATCTCCAAGATTATCAGTCACTTGGATATCAAGGATGATATCAAGGTGGAGGATATTCAGAACCAGGTGGAGGTAGCCCTGATGCGCGAAGGTTTCTATAAGGTGGCAAAGTCTTTCATCCTTTATCGTCAGGAGCATACCGAGGATCGTGAGACATTGGAGAAGATGATGTTCCTCTCCGAATATATGGAGTCGGTGAACGCAGCAACAGGTTCGAAGTATGACGCCAATGCCAACGTGGAGCACAAAAATATTGCCACGCTGATTGGTGAGCTGCCTAAATCAAACTTCATCCGTCTGAATCGCCGTCTGCTCACCGAGCGCATCAAGAAGATGTATGGCAAGCAGCTGGCCGACGAGTATATCGACAAGCTGACACACCACTTTATATATAAGAACGACGAGACCAGTCTGGCTAACTACTGCGCCTCTATCACCATGTACCCCTGGCTCATCGGTGGTACGCTGGCCATTGGTGGCAACTCTACCGCCCCCACCAACATGAAGTCGTTTGCCGGTGGCTTCGTCAACATGGTGTTTATGGTTAGCTCCATGCTGAGTGGTGCCTGCGCCACCCCCGAGTTCCTCATGTATATGAACTACTTCATGGGTAAGGAGTATGGTCTGGACTACTACAAGCGAGCTGACCAGCAGGCTGACCTGAGTCTGAAGAAGCGCACCATCGACAAGGTCATCACCGACTATTTCGAGCAGATTGTCTATACGCTGAACCAGCCCACTGGTGCCCGTAACTACCAGGCTGTGTTTTGGAACATTGCCTACTACGACAAGTACTACTTCCAGAGCATCTTCGGCGAGTTCTACTTCCCCGATGGATCACAGCCCGACTGGGACGGTCTTTCTTGGTTGCAGAAGCGCTTCATGAAGTGGTTCAACAAGGAGCGCACCAAGACCCTGCTGACCTTCCCCGTAGAGACGATGGCACTGCTGGTCGACGAGAATGGCGAGTGCAAGGATAAGGAGTGGGGTGAGTTCACCGCCGAGATGTATTCCGAGGGCCACTCGTTCTTCACCTATATGAGCGACAATGCCGACTCTCTGTCGAGCTGCTGCCGTCTGCGCAACGAGATCACCGACAATGGCTTCAGCTATACCCTGGGTGCCGGTGGCGTGTCAACAGGTTCTAAGTCTGTGCTCACCATCAACTTGAACCGTTGTATCCAGTATGCCGTCAACAACAAGATGGACTATCTGGAGTACCTGGGTGGCATCATAGACCTGTGTCATAAGGTGCAGATAGCCTACAACGAGAACCTCAAGGAACTGCAGGCTCACGGCATGCTGCCCCTCTTCGATGCAGGCTATATCAACATCAACCGCCAGTATCTCACCATCGGTATCAACGGCTTGGTAGAGGCTGCCGAGTTCATGGGACTGAAGATTACCCCCAACGATGAGTATAAGGCATTCGTACAGGGTATCCTGGGCTTGATCGAGAAGTACAACAAGCAGTATCGCACTAAGGAGGTGATGTTCAACTGCGAGATGATTCCTGCCGAGAATGTTGGTGTGAAGCACGCCAAGTGGGATCGTGAGGATGGCTACTTCGTGCCACGCGACTGCTACAACAGTTATTTCTATGTTGTTGAGGACGACTCACTCAGCGTTATCGATAAGTTCAAGCTGCACGGCGCACCCTATATCGAGCACCTCACTGGTGGCTCAGCTCTGCACATGAACCTGGAGGAGCACCTGTCGAAGGAGCAGTACCTGCACCTGCTGAAGGTGGCTGCTATGGAAGGCTGCAACTACTTCACGTTCAACATCCCCAACACCGTTTGCAACAAGTGTGGCCACATTGACAAGCGTTATCTGCACGAGTGTCCTGAGTGCCACTCTAAGGATGTGGACTATATGACCCGTATCATTGGTTATCTGAAGCGTGTCAGCAACTTCTCACAGGCTCGTCAGGAAGAGGCCGCACGCCGCTTCTATGCTCACGCAGAAAAAATTAGTAATTAGAAATTAGCAATTAGTAATTATGGTTACCATGCAAGCCTTTCATTTGTCATCCGCATTTGTCTGCGGCATGTCTAATCATAATTACTAATTACTCATTATTAATTACTCATAAAAAAACATCATGCTGAAGTACGTAAATACAGGAGTTGTTTTTCAGGAGATACCCGACGAGGTGACGCTGGCCATCAATATCAGCGGTTGCCCCTGTCGCTGTCCAGGCTGTCACAGCCAGTATCTATGGGAGGACATCGGATTGCCACTCAATACCGAGGCGCTGGATGATTTCATCGAGCGCTTCGGCAACGATATCACCTGTCTGGCTTTCATGGGAGGCGATGCCGACCCGAAAGGAGTATGCATGCTGGCAGAGTATATCCATGTGACGTACCCACAGTTTAAGGTGGCTTGGTACAGCGGTCGCTTGCGTCTGCCTTCCAACATCAAAAAGACCGACTTTGATTATGTCAAGATAGGGCCTTATATCCGTCATTTAGGTCCTTTGAAGAGTCCCACTACCAACCAGCGGCTTTACCGTCAGACGGAGGACGGTAACTTTGAGGACATTACCTACCGCTTTTGGCGCAAGGTGGCTCTGTAAGAAGAGTGTTTTTAGGTAACAAAACGGCCCGCAAACAGAGAGTGTTTACGGGCTGTTTCTTTTTTTGTCTCCCTTAGGGACTGCAGAAGTATATCAGGGTTTGACGAGTACCTTCTTTCCGTTGATGATATAGAGACCACGGATAGGCTTGGCGACTCGCTGTCCGTTGAGGTTATAGTATGTTTGTATAGCTTCGTTCAGACCTCTTATTTCATGGATGCCTGAGGCTTCGTCACCCAGATACTCCAGGGTGAAGTGATCAAACTTACAGTCGTTACTGGTGTAGTTCTTCAGCTCTACGCCAAGGGTCAGCATGCCGTCGGTGACGTTGGTGGTGACGCTGGCGGTGCTATTCTTCAGCTTTGTCATATCGGCCTTGTCGGCATTGGCAAAGAGCCAGGCACCACTATGGATGGTGGAAGCGCTGGTGCGCACGCTGAGACGGTATTTGCCGCTGGGCAGCCCGCTGACCTGCTGAGAGATGGTGCGGTCGGTGAGGTTGCCAGAGCCCTGCCACTTGTTGAAGTAGCTGTCGCCCACCTTGGCAGGCAGGTAGTTGGCATACTCCACTTCGAAGGCGTCGCTCTGCGAGAGTGTCCATCCCACGGGCTGCTTGGCGTGGAAATTGTTGTAGCGGGTGGCGTCGGCATTGGTGATGACGTAGGAGATATCGATGGCATTATCCTCACTAGCCTTGGCGATATTCTCGGCAGCAGCGACGTAGTTACCACGCAGGATGGCGTAGATGTCATAGTGTCCGGCATCGTCGATGGTGTTGTTGCCGCAGATCTCGTTGGACCCATCGTAGCGTCCCAGAAAGCCATCCCTATTGCAAAGCCGCCATGAGGCATCGGGCATAGTGGCATAGCCTGCCACTATGTAGGCACGATCGACCCATCCCTCGCCGTTGTTCTCAGTGCGGTAGGTCCACTCGTTAGGTGCGTCGTTGCTCTGCAGACAGACATCGGGATAGCCTGCACAGGTGATGACGGCATATTGCGGTATGGCAGCCAGGTTGAACTTGATGGGGTTATGGTTGGAGTCAAAGCCATCAATAGTAAAGATGGCCCGTTTGTTGACCTCGGGATAGACGTCAGACTGGTACCACAAGGTCTGGTAGGACGAGCCCTGACGGTTGCCGGTGCCGAGTACCAGACCCGTATCGGTGTCGTGTTCGTAGATGGCAAAGAAATACTGACTGGCATCGCCCAGATTCACACACTTCTCCCAGCCGTTAGCCTCGGAGTGCATCTCACCAGCCTCCTTAGGGGTGTAGAGGCACACCTGCTCGGCACGGAACTCCTGAGTGGCAGAGCCATTGAGCAGGTCGGCCTGGAAGCCGATATAGACCTCGGTCTCGGCGTCTAACTGGAAGTAGAGGCCCTGTGTGGTGAGGTCGCCTGTGCACTGGCTGATGGGATAGTAGGCGATGCTCTGGGTGGGGATGTCGGCAGTGGCGCAGAGCTGCGTGCTGACAAACATATAGGCCTGGGCACTCATATTATAAGTGGTGTTATAGGCCGCGCCGAAGTAGTACTTACCTGCAGGAAGCGTCATTTTACGATAGAGGCGGGCGTTAGAGAGGTTGCCTGTGGTGTTCTTCGAGGCATCGTTCCACACGCCGAGCATCAGGGCCTCGCGACCACTATATTTGTCGAGGCCCTGCTTGGTGCCGTCGCTGCCATTAGGGATGTTGAAGTTCTCGACGGTCCAGTATTTGGGCTTACCGAAACGACTGCTACCGCCTGCAGCACGTGAAAAATCCTGTGCCTCGATGAGCTGTTGCGTGGTGAGGTTCTCATCGATGGCGCCGTTGAAGGCACCACCCTTATTGACGCCATCGCTGAGGAACAGTCGGTAGGCTGCAGCAAGGGCTTCACGGGCTGAGATGCACATATCGTCAGAAGAGCCGACATTCACGCCTTTGGCCTTGGCGAGGGCTTCGCGCAGCTGGTCGAGCTTGGCAGGACTCAGCTTGCCAGTGTTATAGGCCTGTACCTTCGTGGCGGACTCATTAACAACAGTTTCCACACCATTGATGAGCTCCTGCAGCACGTCGTAGGCATTGCGCTCGTCTGTCTTGAAAGTGATGCGGAAGACGGGGGCGATATTGTTGGGCTTTGTACTGGGAACTTGTATGGTGAGGCCGTTGATGTCCTGCGTGAACGCCACGTCACCACCGCCAAGGAGGGTCACCTTGTCCACCTCGCCGACATACGACGGTTCAGCGATGGAGAATGCCTTGAAGGTAAAAGCACCTGCTGCGGGCCAGGCCATGATGGTGGCGTAGACAGTTGAAAGGTGAGAGTTCTTGGACAAGCCAAGCGGCAAAGCCGAGCGTAAAGTTGAAAGTTTCTGCACGTAACGCACATCCTGTGCCGAGTAGGCCTGTCCCTCGTTGAAGCCCTGAGCATTCATGGGGTTGGCAGCCTCTGCCAACGGACCTTCACCGAAGGTCTTCCACATGCGGGTGCCGTAGATACTCTCGCCATTGATGTCGAGCCAGGCCTTGATGTCGGCCAACACCTGTCGCTCACGGCTGTCGATGGTGCCATTGCCTTTGACGGGGATAGACAACAGCAGGTTACCATTCTTAGAGACCACATCGATGAGCATACGGATGACGGTGGCACCACTCTTATAACCATTATTATTATAGACATTCTGGTCGTAGTGCCACTGGCCTATGCAGGTGCAGGTCTGCCAGTAGTTCGTCTGCGGACGGTCGGGGATGCCACGCTCCACGTCCCACATCATATAACCTTTCTGCTGGTCGGTGAGCTGTTTTCCCGTTACCACCACCTGCTGCTTGCCGTCGTGGCCCTCGGCACTGTGGTTATAATAGTGCTGCAAGATATTCTTGCCTATTTGGTCGTCGCAGCCATAGAATGGCATGGCGGTATCGTCGAAGTAGATCATGTCGGGGTCGTAGTCGTTGATTAGTTCCAGCACACGGTTCTGGAACTTCTGCTTATAGGCCTGCGAGGGCTGTGAGGCACCATTGCCCCACTCCCACTGCGAGTGTATGGTGCCGCTGTTGTCCCAACCCGTGGAGTGGGTGTGGTTCTGGGCGTAGAGCTCCTGAGGGTCCATTCCCTCCCACCACTTGCCGGTGCCGTCGTCCTTGGTCAGGTTGCCATCATAGCGCTGCGAGGGCTCGAGCCATGTCCAGGCATGTGAGGCGTGAATAGAGACACCCAAAGGTAGTCCCTCGGCCTTACAGGCGTCGCTCCATCCTTTGATGATATCTTTCTTTGGTCCTACGTTCACCGAGTTCCACTCCTGATAGGGTGAGTTCCAGTTATCGAAGTTGTCGTGATGATTGCCCAGAGCCATGAAATAGCGGGCACCCACACTCTTATAGAGGCTCACCAGCTCCTGCGGGTCCCACTGGTCGGCCTTCCATGCATTACACAGGTCCTTCAGTCCGAAGTTCTTCGGATTGCCATAGTGCGACACGTGGTAGTTATACTGTCCACTGCCCTCGTAGTACATAAAACGTGCATACCAGTCGCCATCCTCGGCCTGACACTGTGGGCCCCAGTGTGCCCAGATGCCGAACTTGGCATCCATGAACCATTCGGGACACTCCCACTGGCTTAGCGACTCCCAGTCGTTGCCAAACGTGCCGGTCTTCACGGCAACATCATCATTCTGTGCACCAACGGACAATGACACTGCCGTCAGCAGCAAAACAAATAGCTTCTTCATTCTTTTAATCTTCTTGTAGTTAGTATTTCGGCTGCAAAATTACAAAACTATTTGTTTTCCATGCCACAATATTTTATCCAATGATAGGACAAAATTGACAAATAGTTAGTACCCCGACCGAGAATCGAACTCGGAACTAAGCTTTAGGAGAGCCTTGTTATATCCATTTAACTATCAGGGCATCAGCGTTTGCGGGTGCAAAGATAGTGAGAAAAGCGCAAAAAACCAAAAAAAGGAGCATGAAAATCATCATGCTCCTTTGCTTTTATGGTTTACGACGTTAGAACGCCACGTTCATACCGAAGTTGAAGCTGACATTGCTGTCGAGGGGAACCATCGATTTACCAGTCTTACCAATCATGTGGTCCATGCCGAGGAAGATGTTCATGGCATTGGGGTGGATATTGAGCACCCAACCCATGGTGGTGCAATAAGAGGTCACTGCCATGTTGAGGCCGCCATTGAGCCACTTCAGGGGCTCGTAGTTGGCGCTGAGGCGTCCCTCGGTCCAGCTGTAGATGCCGTCGAAACGATGGGTACCCAGCAAGCCGAACTTCACCTTGTCATAGACGGGGAGGGGATACTCCACACCCAGACGCATGGTAGCTGCCAGCGCCTTGGTCTTACCGCTCTCGGTGCCCTTGTCCTGCAGGTTGGCAAAGTCCTTGAAGTCATCGCTGATCTCGTCGCCACCGCTCTCGAAGCTGCCATTCTCATAGCGCATCTTGAAACCAGTAAACTCGAAGGGGTCGCCTGACGACTCAGCCACCATGGTGTTGCTCCAGCTGATGAAGCCGAGGTCCTTCAGGGCCAAGCTCACCTTGGCACCATTGAGCCAGTCGAGGTCCATATCCTTGAACTCATACACGGCACCGAGGTCCAGTCCGAGACCGAAGCCACCAATCTTGGCGTTGTCGTAGTCCACACCGTCCACGCGGTTAAAGTACTGACCTGGATGGGTCTTATACTCTTCCTTTACGTTCTTGAACTTAGCGCCTTCCATCATTAGTTCGCCACGTGCCTTACCCTGGATGAGCCAGGTGTCGCCAACCATCTTGGCCGAGACACCATTCATGGAGAAGTCGGCATAGGCAGCGCCTAACAGAATCTTAACCTTGGCACCCACACGCAGGTTGTCCATAATCTTGCGAGAGTGACCGAACGCTATCTCAGCATAGCTCCAGCCGCGCATGCCGAGGTCGTCGAAGGAATACTCCTTGTTACTCATGTTCTTTGCAAAGTCGAAGAACTCATATGGCAGCTGCATGCCCAGATGGGTGCGCTCCATAATCTCGATGGTGTTGTAACCGCCCCAGCTCTTGAAACCAACAGAAACGATGGGGATGTCCATATCGAATATCAGGTCGTTGCCGTTCTTGTCAAGTCCCTTCAGGGCCTCGTCGGCGCTGATGCCCGGATGCATAAAGGTAGCCGTCTTCTTGGCGTTGGGATACTTCGGATTGCCGTAGTAGGGGTTCTTAAACAGTACGTCGCCCACGCCAAACGATCCTTGCAGCTTAACGTTGAGGTTACCCAGGACAGGGATGGCGATATAGGTCTGCTCGTTACCATAGGCGGCATTCATGTCGTGGCGATACTTGAAGTCGTCGGTGAAGTAGGCCGAGTTCAGTTCCTGCGCCATCATGGTTCCAGCCGATGCCGTAAGTGCTGCGGCCAGTATATATTTTCTAAATGATGTTTTCATAATCTGTGAAGTCTTTTAGTGTTTGATAATATATTCTGTTTCGCACTACGGTTTAGTTGTCCAAATTGATAGTAATCTTACCGTTCAGCTTAGCCTTCATGTCCTTAATCTGGATGGTGTGCTTGCGACCATTCAGCGGCGTGGTGTCGCCGTTCGACTTGGCATAGACTGAATACTTGATACCGTCGAGCTTCTTCAGACCGTCGCCAGTGGTTGTAACCACCATGGTTATCTTGCTTGAAGTGTTGGGGCTGACGCTTACCTTGGTCATGTTGATATTGACAATGCTGCTGATGTCGGTACCACCAACACCCATCGGAGTGGGCTTGTCGATCTCCAGTACCAGCGGGGTGTTGTTGATAATCTCACCCTCAACGGTCAGCGTTGATGTGCCGTCCAGGTCGATGTCGTTGTCGTTCAGGTCTTTGTTCCAGTCATCGGTTTTGTCGTCATAGACAATGCACGAGCCATCGTTGAGCGACAGGGGAGCCTCGATGAAGTAGGTGGGCTGGATGCTGTAGTTCTTGTTCAGATAAACCTTATAGAAGTTGGCAGAGTCGGCCTTGGCGTCGCAGTCGAACTCAATCTCGTCAGGAATATTGGTCAGCAGGTTGCCAATGTCGCCAGAACCGTCGGCATCGCCCTTCCAGTGGTAGTCGGTATATCCGCTCTTGCTGGCGCGGTTGTCCTTACGGCTAATCAGCACCTTCGACTTAGAGTTCTGGTTAATCTTGATGCCGTTAACCACGATAGAGGCCCTCTTCGACTTGTCGATGACTGGCGTCATCTTCACACTCACGGTGCCAGGCAATGGCATGGTGCTGGTGACACCCAGCTCCAGGAACAGGTCTGCGAGGTCGATATTTACGCCGTCCTTGGTCAGGAAGTCGGGGATATCGGTAATCTTCACGGGGTCGATGCTCAGGTCGATATCGGGGAAGAAACGGCCTGTTACGTCGCGGAACTCCATCTTAGGCTTGTAGCCCTCACCCAGGGTGAACACACTGCTGATATAGAAGTCGTCATCGCTCTTACCTATGATCTGTGTGATGATATCATCAGCCAGGTCATTCTCGTCGTACTTCACATCAATGAATACCAGACCCTTGATAATCACCTGTGCCAGGTCCTGCTTGAAATTAGTAGAAGCATTGAACTTCAGCTCCTGAATGTCGGTGCCAAAAGTCTTCTTGGCTTTGGTGAAGTCCATGGCTACGATGTTACCAGTGATAATCAGGTCAGAACCGGTCTTGATTTCTGTGATATGTATCTTACCGTCGGTGACAGGCATTGACACTTCGCCTTCGCCATTCATCTTCACGCGTACCTCATTATTCTCGAAGCTGAAGAAGTCGGGCAACTCCAGCTCCAGTTCCGTGAACTTACCCAGAGCATTGGCCAGAGCATTAGAGAACTGCTCAGTCAGCTTAAAGGGCACGGGGGCGATTTCAGCATTCTGCAATTCGCGGATGGCACCCGTCAGGTTGTTCTCCGTAAAGTCGAAGGTGGTAATCGTCTTGTTAAAGTTGTAGACAGCTCTCCTCATGTTCACTTCGCGAGCGTTGTGGGTCGAGGCGATAGGCACCACAAACTTATAGGTCTGAATCTTGTTGGCATCCAGGTCCACGCTCACGGGGTCGATCTTCACGTCGGTGGCGTCGATGCCGTCATCGTCCTTGTAGAAGCGATAGTTGCCACCGAAGATGGTGTCGATACAGTCGCTGTCGTCAATCTTGAAGATGTTAATCAACTGGATGGGATCGGAGCCACCACCAGGGATGGTGAAACCATTCGTACCCACACCCAACAAAGTGTCTACCTCACCAACGTCGATGCCGTCGTCGGTGGAGCATCCTGCCATCATCAAGCCGCCTGCAACTAAGAAGCAGCACGAAAGCATTTTCGTCATTTTTGTCTTCATACTTTTAGGTTTTAAATATTATTATTAATAATTGTTGCTGCATTTTATATTGGCTTTGCAAATTTAAACAAATTTAATTTAACAGCCAAGAAAAATCACAATTATTTAACGATTTGTCGTAAAATATAGGCTAAGAGTACAAATTTTGCCGCTATAATGCAGTCGAGAGGGATTTTTTTCGTAACTTTGCACCCAATTATTAATAAGGAGAAAACAGATTATGGAATCGAAATTGGTTATCTACAATACGCTGACGCGCCAAAAAGAGCGCTTCGAGCCGTTGCACGCCCCCAATGTGGGCATGTATGTCTGCGGTCCCACCGTCTATGGCGACCCCCATCTGGGTCATGCTCGCCCTGCCATCACCTTCGACTTGGTGTTTCGCTATCTGAAGCACTTAGGTTATAAGGTAAGGTACGTGCGCAACATCACCGATGTGGGCCACCTGGAGCACGATGCCGACGAGGGTGAGGACAAGATAGCCAAGAAGGCCCGCCTGGAGCAGCTCGAGCCTATGGAGATAGCCCAGTACTACACCAACCGCTACCATCAGTATATGGATGCGCTCAACGTGCTGCGCCCCTCTATCGAGCCCCACGCCACAGGCCATATCATCGAGCAGCAGCAGCTGGTGCAGCAGATTCTTGACAACGGCTTTGCCTACGAGAGCAACGGCTCCGTCTATTTCGACATCGAGGCCTACAATAAGAAGTTCAAGTACGGCATCCTCTCTGGTCGCAGCCTTGAGAACATCAAGGACGAGAGCCGCGAGCTGGCTGGCGTAGGCGAGAAGCACAATCAGGCCGACTTCGCCCTGTGGAAGAAAGCCCAGCCCGAGCATATCATGCGCTGGCCCTCACCCTGGAGCGACGGCTTCCCTGGCTGGCATTGCGAGTGCACAGCTATGGGTCGTAAGTATCTGGGCGAGATGTTCGACATCCACGGTGGCGGCATGGACCTCGTCTTCCCCCACCATGAGTGCGAGATAGCCCAGGCTCAGGCCTCTATGGGTCATCCTGCCGTGAAGTACTGGATGCACAACAATATGCTTACCATCAATGGTCAGAAGATGGGTAAGTCTTACAACAACTTCATCACCCTCGAGCAGTTCTTCACGGGCAATCATCCCTTGCTCGAAAAGGCCTACTCGCCCATGACCATCCGTTTCTTCGTGCTCTCTGCCCACTATCGCGGCACCGTCGACTTCTCTAACGAGGCCCTGCAGGCTGCCGAGAAGGGTTATGAGAAGCTGATGAACGCCATCGCCGACCTCGAGCGCATTCAGGTTTCCGACAAGTGCGATGCCGAGACCGAGAAAGTAGTCAAGGCCCTGCGCCAGAAGTGCTACGACGCTATGAACGACGACCTGGCCACGCCGCTGGTGCTGAGCCACCTCTTCGAGGCCTGCACCGTCGTCAACAAGCTCGTCGACCACAAGGCCACCATCTGCGCCGAATGCCTCAAGGAGCTCAAGGAGACCATGCACCTCTTCACGGAGGATATCCTCGGCCTCTCAACTCTTTCAACTTTCAACTCTCAACTATCAACTTCCAACAACGCTCGCGAAGAAGCCTTCGGCAAGGTTGTCGATATGGTGTTGGAGCTGCGTGCCAAGGCCAAGGCCGACAAGGACTGGGCCACCAGCGACAAGATTCGTGATGAGTTGGCAGCTGCCGGCTTCGAGGTCAAGGACACCAAGGACGGCGTCACTTGGAAGCTCAATAAATAAGATCTTTGTTCAAGAAGACCGCTATCGTCTTCTTCATGAAATATCCGTATGCGAGGTACATCAGTCCTCCATACGGATTTTCTTTTCCCCACGAGTTCTTCATGATGAAATAGCGATTGCCCTCCTCGTCGTGGGCCAGTCCCACAATCGCCATGCAATGATTGTCCGAGGTGCTGCCGTTCCATAGCGACGTCACGGCATAGCCCTCCTCCCAGTTAAAGCCCCATTCGCTGATGTCGCCCTCCCAGGCTACGCCGTGTCCCGTCCTGATGGCCCTCTCCGTGGTGCTCAGCAGCGAGTCCATAGGCAGGTTCAGACACTCACCCCTGTCCCAGTTGTCAGGCACGTCCAGCAGCGCCATCTCGCCGTAGGGTGCCTCGTCCGTCGACATCAGTCCAATGTATTCCCCTGGTGCACACACACTTCTCGCAAACTCCCCCAGCGTGTATTCACAGCCCAGCATATAGGCATGATGCGGCGGCAGATACTCTGTCGTGGGCATCGACTGATAGGGCACGGCACCATATTTCTGCAGCAGCCTCAGGGCCGTCAGGCAAGTGCCCCGTCCTGTTGATGGTGCCTCCGTCTCCTGCTCCATCATCCTTTCTATAAAGGCCACGGACAGGTTCACCGAGTCGCCTCGCATGATGTGCTCCGTCTCTATGGCGGCCAGCATGGCGTATGCCCAGCACAGCTGCGACGAGTCCTGGTTCTTCACAGGTGTGTAGCCCAGCACCACGTCGTCAGTCAGGTGCTGCGGCCGCTGTACGCAGCTGCCCATCAGCACCCCCGCCATCATCACCACCACTATCAGTCTCTTCATCATTCTTTCCTTTTCTTATCAGCCTGCAAGGCTGCGGTTAAGCGAGTGCCATGATGCTTGCATCGATGGCCGAGCGTGAGCAGGCTCGCAGGCTTCCAGCCTGCAAAGTTAATAAAACCTCCAATTCAATCCAAATTTTAAAGAATAATTTTGTAAAACTAGCGAACATATATTTTCACTTCATTTCTCCGTCTCTTTTTCTCGTTTTTGCAGATACTTTCAAAATTTTCTTCTGTTTTATTTGGTTTTTCAAATCTATTTTGTATCTTTGCACCGAAAAAAATTAACTTAAGACAAGTGCATTACGCAAACATACAAATTATTACGCCAGTCCGTGAAAGCGGACAGGCTCAACTGCCTTCCAAGGCAGGCCATTTTCATACAAAATAGTGTAGCACATTTTATAGATTGTTTTATATCATAAACGACATCTCCACCTGCTGTGAAGCCCGCGGAGTTTTTTTTACCCCAGTAAGCTCTGGGTTCTTATTTAAAGTATATGTACGTAGTTAATAGAGATTGACGTACTCCGCCAGCTGTGAAGTTAGCGGAGTTTTTTATGGTAAAAATGAGTCAGAGCCGTGTACAGCTCGGTCACAGAAGGGCATTAATATCATTGGTGGAAAAAAAGTCGTGATTAAGTGAATATAAGAAATAAAACATCAAAGGCACCAACTCTTCTCTGAGTCGGTGCCTTCGTTCTGTTCTAGTGAAGCGGACGGGTAGGGCAGAGCCTATCCTCCCTTCACCCTTCACCCGTCACCCTTCACCCTACATGATTCCCATGCAAGATGTCGTTCCCAGCGCAGTCAGCGCTGCCGTCAGTATCGATACGATAATCTGAATAACTGTCTTCCAACTTTCTTTCTTCATAGCTAATTAAAATTTTAATTGTTATTGGTTAAAGGTTGGGGCCCCTTTAATCATAGGGACAAGCCCCTATGCTAGGTTATTCGACCCCTTCGGGGCCCCTTGGTCTATTCTCTTTGACCTACGGTCTAGTCTGCTCACGCTCGGTAGAGCTCAAGCGAGCTTGGCTCTCCTCTCGCTTACTCGCAGCCTTCACCTTTCACCTTTCACCTTTCACCTTAGTTGTACCCGTCGTCACCACCTTCGCCGCCAGAGTTGCCTCCGGTGTTGTCACCACCGCTGGTGCCACCGCCCTGGGTGCCGCCGTTGCCTCCGTTCTGGGTGCCACTACCATTTTGGTTCTGGTTTTCGTTGCCACCCTCGTTTTCGGGATCTTCGACGTTACCCTCGTCAGTCGAGGTCACGCGCTTCACCTCCTTGCCCTCGCGGTCGTAGCAGGTGATCTGCACGGCAGTCTTCGACAACTCGTCCTTCAGGTCGACGTCAGGAGTGAAGATGATGCGTCGACTTGAGATGAGGCCAGCCTTCACCTTGTTCACGTCGTCCACGCTCTTGGCGCGCAGACCGAAGCGCATGGTGCCCAGTCCAGGCAGAGCCACGCTGTGGCCTTCTGTTGCCCATGCCTTGATCACCTCACCGGCTGCATCCCAGCAGGCCTTCATCACGCCCTGACTTACGCCGCTGCGAAGGGCAGCCTCCTTGATGACCTTCGCCTGGGTCAGGGTAGAGTACATCTCAGGCTTCATCACATAGCGGTACTTGCCCGCCGATTCCTTGTCAAACTTCAGCAGTCTTTCCACTGCCTTTACCTTAAGTGCCATAATTGTTATAAATTTTAAGGGTTGTAAAAATTTTTCCTCTTCCTTAAAACCTATTCCTTTGTTCCTCGATTTTGCGGTTATACTATGCAGAACTTCCTCGTGCACTAAGAAAAATTTTCTGTATGGCCATCCCGCAAATTTTAGACGCTTTTGTCTGTTTTGCATCTATGATGCAAAGGTACGAATTTTTCGCGACATATGCAAGAAATAAGCAATTATTTTTCAGAAAATTTACATCAGCAATCAAGCCCTCTTCCATTGTCGAGCAAGTTACCCACTTACCCAGTTACCCACCTATGACAGGAAGGTTTTTCAATTTGGGAAATAGTGTACTATAGATATTATATATATTATAATATATATAATATTAATAATAGATAAATTCTATTCTCTCTCCCAGTTCAACCCCCTTGATTTTCGGCGAGCACTTTTACTCGCTCATTTAGCTTACTAAAACCTTCCTGTCATAACTGGGTAAGTGGGTAACTGGGTAAGTTCTGGTATAGATAAATATGTAATGTACCTGTCCCATTGAGGTTATTCACTTATTCACTTATTCACTTTGGACATCTGTATTCTTCGATTTCTTGAAATAGAACTTTTATGTTATATATATTATATATAATATATATAACATAATATATAATTTGAATAAATTATCACACCACCATGTCTTGTCACCCATTTTCCTCATCTTTCCCCTCCCTTCCCGTTTTGAAAAACCTAAATGTCCAAAGTGAATAACTGAATAAGTGAATAAGTTCCCGCATACAGAGGAAGGGGGAAAGAGGAATGAGGATAGACCAAGAACCCCGAGGGGTCAAATAACCAAGCGTAGGGGTTTGCCTCTATGATGCCCGAAGGTCAAAGACGATGTGCGCTGACCCAGTAAATGGGTCGGTGCACTTTTTGTTTCTGTTTATTAATGTTAATTGTTTGGTTGTTTCAGAAATAGTTGCTAATTTTGTCAATTCAGTAACGAATATAAGGTTTAGATACGCTTATGAGAATAGGAATTATAGTGGCAATGGACAAGGAGCTGCGGCAGCTGCAGCAGGTGTTTAAGGATAGTGACGTCATCGTAGAGAAATGTGGCATAGGCAAGGTGAACGCTGCGCTGGGTGCACAGCGGATGATCAACACCTACAAGCCGGACTGCATCATCAGCAGCGGATGCGCTGGCGGCAACGGCGACGACATCAACATCCAGGACATCATCGTCAGCTCGGAGCTGTGCTACCACGACGTGTATTGCGGCAGAGCCATCGACGACACGACGGTATATGGACAGGTGCAGGGACTCCCCGCACGTTATCAGGCTGACCCTGAGCTGCTGAAGAAGGCGCTGAGCATTAAGCCTGCGGATATCAGACTGCATAAGGGGCTGATAGTGACGGGCGACTGGTTTGTGGACTCGAAGGAGAAGATGCGCGAGATAATTGGCCATTTCCCTGAGGCGAAGGCCATCGATATGGAGTCGTGCGCCATAGCTCAGACGTGCTATATTAATAAGGTGCCGTTTATCTCGTTCCGAGTAGTCAGCGATATTCCGCTGCGCGACACGGATGCCTCGCAGTATCATAACTTCTGGGATACGGTGGCGGAGAAGTCGTTTGAGACGACAAAAACGTTCGTTGAGAAGGTGAAAAGTGAAAAGTGAAGGCTGCTAGTAAGCGAGAGCAGAGCAAACTTGTTTGAGCTATGCCGAGCGAGAGCAGACTAGACCGAAGGTCAAAGGTGAAAATAATTAGTAATTATGGAGGTAATACAGAGTTTTACGATAGACCACACGCAGCTGAAGCCAGGTATCTACGTGTCGAGAGAAGACAAAGGGTTTACGACGTTTGACCTGAGAATAACGGAGCCCAACAAGGAGCCGGCAGTAGCCCCAGCAGCGATGCACAGCCTGGAGCACCTGATGGCTACATGGTTCAGAAACAGTGAGGCGAAGGACGATGTGGTGTATGTGGGACCTATGGGATGCCTGACAGGGATGTATATCATCATGACGGGCAACTACTCGGTAGAAGATATGCGACAGCTGACCATGCGTTGTCTGGAGTGGATACTGACACAGACGGAGGTGCCTGCCACACGTCCTGAGGCCTGCGGCAACTACCTGCTGCACGACCTGCCGATGTGCCTGTGGGAGAGTCGCCGCTATCTGGAGCGATTGAAGAACGACTTCCACTGTGAGTACACGAAGCTACAGGTGGTGCTGGATGACGGCAAGGTATTTGCCGACGCATAATTTGACTTTCCCTTCGGCCGTCGACCGTTGGTTCTGTGATATCTGTGTGACATTAATATCTGTGTGAGATGAAAAGAATCTGTGCAATCATACTGACTTTGCTGCTGATAGTGCTGACGGCTGCCGCCCAGGATAAGGCGGAGCAACTGAAGCATATCAGGGAGGTGTATGCCCATGCCCACCAGAAGGCGGCTGACAACGGCAAGGGTGGCAAGGCGCCGATGGATGTGTTCATCAGCCAGATAGACATGGGGATGGCCGACGCAGAATATAGCGTGGAGGAGGATACCGAGACGCGCTATTTCTTTGAACGTGCCAGCGTTGACAGGGAGGAGGACTTCCCAGGGAAAGCGGTGTGCTACCTGATAACCAGAAACTGGATGGCAGACGGACATACGAACTACCGCGAGATGCTGTTCGACCCAGTGAAGGGACACCTGCTGTTCTCGTTTATGAAAGCGGAGACACATGCGGGTTTCAAGGTGGAGACACGCTATTACTACGACGAACAGGGACGGTGCATAGAACAGAAACATAAGGTGCAGGACGAGGAGACCACGGCGGACAGTCACAGCTGGAGCTCATGGGACGGTGACCTGGAGATGGGCAGAAACGAGCTGGCGCTGTTTAACCAGATTGTCAACACGCGGCCGCCCTACGAGGAGGTGGGCAGCGCACCTAACCCTGCCACCACACCCAAGGCGCAGCGGCTGAAGGAGATTCGCGCCGCCTATGCCCAGGCTAAAGAGAAGATGGCAAAGAACGACAAGGGCGACGGCGTGAAAAACGAGATAGAGATAATGGTGAATGACCAGATGAGTGAGGACATTCCTCCCTCTACCACCAGGCTGAAGTGCTACTATGAGCATGTGAACAAAGACGAGCTGTTTCAGCATTGTTACTTCATCACAGAGAAAAGGGAGTCGATGTACGAGGAGAGCTACGAGGAGTATCTCACAGACCCTGACCCAAAGAGTGAGAGCCTGATATTCAACTACTGCAAGGGGACGTTAGAGGGCATCGATGTGGAGATGCGCTACTACTACGACGACAACGGATATTGCGTGGAGTCGAAGGTGTCGGATATGGTGGAGGCGGAACCTGTGCAGGTGAGAAACAAAGCCGGATACCTGTTTGATATCTTCGATAGGATCATGAAATAAAAAATCCCTCGCCAACAGGCGGGGGACTTTTGTTTTATGTTTCAAGTTTCATGTTTACTGACGGGCAGCCTTCTTGCGCTGGTCGTGGTCGAGGATGACCTTGCGCATTCGCATGGACTTAGGCGTGACTTCGACGAGCTCGTCTTCCTTGATATACTCGAGGCACTCCTCCAGACTCATCACCACCTTGGGGATGATGCGGGCCTTCTCGTCAGTACCAGAGGCACGCACGTTGGTGAGCTGCTTGGCCTTGCAGACGTTGATGACCAGGTCGTTGTCGTGAACATGCTCGCCAACCACCTGACCCATATAGACATCCTCGCCCGGGTCGATGAAGAACTTACCACGATCCTGCAGCTTGTCGATGGCATAGGCATAAGCGTTGCCCGTCTCGAGGGCAATCATAGAGCCATTGACACGACGCTCAATCTCACCCTTATAGGGCTGGTACTCCTTGAAGCGGTGGGCCATGATGGCTTCGCCCTGAGAGGCGGTGAGCACATTGGTGCGCAGACCGATAATGCCGCGTGAGGGGATGTCGAACTCAATATTGGTGCGCTCGCCCTGACTCTCCATAGACGTCATCTCGCCCTTGCGGCGCGTCACCATGTCAATCATCTTCGAGGCAAACTCCTCGGGCACGTTGATGGTGAGCTCCTCGATAGGCTCGCACTTCACACCGTCCACCTCTTTATATATAACCTGTGGCTGACCCACCTGCAACTCGTAGCCCTCGCGACGCATGGTCTCGATGAGCACAGAGAGATGGAGCACACCACGACCTGAGACAATCCACTTATCAGTAGAGTCCTCGAAAGGCTCCACACGCAGGGCGAGGTTCTTCTCGAGTTCCTTCTCCAGGCGGTCGTTGATATGTCGCGAGGTGACAAACTTACCCTCCTTGCCGAAGAAGGGTGAGTCGTTGATGGTAAACAGCATAGACATCGTGGGCTCGTCGATGGCGATAGGCGTCATGGGCTCGGGGTTCTCAAGGTCGCAGATGGTATCGCCAATCTCGAACTTATCCAGTCCGATGACGGCACAGATATCTCCACAGTCAACAGAGTCGGTACGCACATGGCCCATACCTTCGAAGGTGTGGAGCTCCTTGATCTTGGTCTTCTCCATAGAGCCGTCGCGATGGCTGATGGTAACCTGCATGCCATCCTTGAGCTGTCCGCGATGCACACGGCCCACGGCGATGCGTCCCTGATAGCTGCTATAGTCGAGTGAGGTGATGAGCATCTGGGGGGTACCCTCAATCTGCTGCGGAGCAGGAATCACCTCGATAATCTTATCTAATAAATAGGTAATGTCTGTGGTGGGCTTGTTATAGTCCTCACCCATCCAGCCGTTCTTGGCAGAGCCATAGACCACAGGGAAGTCAAGCTGGTCCTCGGTGGCATTGAGTGAGAACATCAGGTCGAACACCATCTCGTAGACCTCCTCAGGACGGCAGTTGGGCTTATCGACCTTGTTGACAACGACGATAGGCTTCAGACCTATCTGCAGGGCCTTCTGCAGCACAAAGCGTGTCTGGGGCATGGGGCCCTCGAAGGCGTCGACAAGCAACAGGCAGCCGTCGGCCATGTTCAACACACGCTCTACCTCGCCGCCGAAGTCGGAGTGACCCGGGGTGTCGATGATATTGATTTTGACGCCCTTCCAGTTGATACTCACATTCTTGGAAAGGATGGTGATGCCACGCTCACGCTCCAAGTCGTTGGCGTCGAGCACTTGGTCACTAAGATTCTGTCCCTCACGGAAAAGATGTCCTGCCAGCATCATCTTGTCAACCAACGTCGTCTTGCCGTGGTCTACATGCGCTATGATGGCAATGTTTCTAATGTCTTGCATATACTAATACCTTAAAAAAAAGTGCCGAAGAAACATCCCTCGGCACAATCCTGCATTTCGTTGTAAGTAGCGGGAGCCGGGATTGAACCGGCGACCTCATGATTATGAATCATGCGCTCTAACCAGCTGAGCTATCCCGCCATCTGCTCGTAAGCGGGTGCAAAGGTACTGCTTTTTAAGTGAAAAGTGAAAAGTGAAAAGTGAAAAGTTTTCTTTGTTAACGTTTTTTATGAATTTGGTTTTTTTTTTCTTCCTTTTGAGCGGTGTTTTGTAACCTTTTTTGTACCTTTGTAGCCGAAATAACATAATTCCCTAATGGCGAATGACTAACTTGAACATTATGCAGAAACAACGATTAAGCTTGGAATATCCTCTTTCAGCCCGCAAGCCGGATCTTCTGTGGCAGCTGTTGAGCACTGACCACGGACTGGAGCGATGGTTGGCCGACCGCGTTGTTGAGGACAACGGCGTGTTGAATCTCACCTGGGGCAACCCCTACGGCGAACACCACACACTGAAGGCCAACATAGTGGAACGACAGAAAAACAGTCATATACGCCTCAGATGGGTGGACGAAGAAGAGGACGACGCCTTCTGGGAGATGCGAATAGGTCGCAGCGAGCTGACTGACGAACTGTGTCTCTTTGTAGAGGATTATGCTTATGCCGAGGATATCGACGACCTGCACGAGCTATGGGACGGCAATCTGGACCGTCTGCACCAGTCGAGCGGGTTCTGAAATAAAACTGAGGAGTTGAAGGATTGAAAATTGATAATTGATAATGAATAATGCTTAATAACAGATAATTTTCAATTATCAATTATCAATTTTCAATTTTTATCACTACCTTTGCAGCCTGTTAGCATGTTTAGAATAAAAAAGTTAGACATTTTTATTACCAAGCAGTTCGGGTTGCTGTTCTTGGGAACTTTCTTCATCTGTCTGTTTGTACTGATGATGCAGTTCCTGTGGCGCTATGTGGACGAGATGATTGGTAAGGGCCTCTCGATGGAGGTGCTGGCACAGTTCTTCTGGTACATGGGTCTGGGACTGATGCCGCAGGCCTTCCCTCTGGCCATCCTGCTGTCGTCGCTGATAGCCTACGGTAACCTGGGTGAGAGCTCGGAGCTGACTGCCATCAAGGCGGCAGGTATCTCGCTGATGCAGTCCATGCGTTCGCTGATTGTCTTTGTCTGTCTGATTGCGGGAATCTCGTTCTTTTTCCAGAATATCGTGGTGCCTTATGCTAACAGACAGTTTGCACAGTTGCTGATATCGATGAAGCAGAAGAGTCCGGAACTGGAAATCCCAGAGGGCATCTTCTACGACGGCATACCTAACTCGAACCTCTACGTAGAGAAGAAAGACCTGAAGACGGGTAAGCTCTACGGTATCATGATCTACAGACAGTCGCACACCTACGAAGACCAGACCATCATCCTGGCAGACTCAGGTATGCTGCAGTCTACTGAGGAGAAGATGCACTTGCTGCTGACACTATGGAGTGGAGAGTGGTTTGAGAACATGAGGTCGCAGGATGTGGGAGGTACTGCCGAGGTGCCCTACCGCCGTGAGACCTTTGCACATAAGACTATCGTGCTGGACTTTGACGGTGGCTTCAACCTTGCCGACATGGCAGGAATAGCTGGCGACGCCACCTCGAAGAACGTGGTGCAGATACTCACAGACCTGGACTCTATCCGTTTAGCACACGACTCGATAGGCAGGGCCTTCTATCACGAGGCATGTAACTACACGCTGTTTGCAGCGCAGCTGCCTGCCGAAGACTCGGTAAGGCTGAAAGCCACGCCAGTGGAGGAGATGCCGGACATCGACACCCTCTATGCCCACCTGAATAAAGACCAGCAGCGTGATGTGACGCGTATTGCTGCACGACAGGCTCAGAATGCTGCCAACGACCTGGATATGAAGAGCGACTATGCGAAATACTTCAACCGCAATGAGCGTATACACATGATTGAGGCCATTGGTAAGTTCACATTGGCACTGTCGTGTATCATCTTCTTCTTTATAGGCGCACCGCTGGGAGCCATCATCCGCAAGGGCGGTCTGGGTGTGCCTGTCATCATCTCGGTGCTGGTGTTTATCGTCTATTACATATTCGAGAACTCCGGCATGCGTATGGCTCGCGACGACAACTGGACGGTGTGGTTCGGCAAGAGCATCTCGACACTGGTGCTGGCGCCCTTGGCGGTATTCTTCACCTATAAGGCCAACGGCGACTCCACCGTATTTAATATTGATGCCTATAAGATGCTGGTGATGCGGATGCTGGGACTACGCATGAAACGTAATATCGCATGGAAGGAGGTTATCATCGATGAGCCGAAATACCGTATGGATGCCACCATGCTGCAGACCATCAACGAGGATATAGCCATCTATTCCGAGAGTCACAAGCTGTTGCGCTGGCCTAACCCCATCAACGTGTTCTTCAAGGCTGGAGACGATCATGAGATAGAACATATCAATGATGTGTTGGAGACGGCTATCGATGACCTGGGATACACACGCAACAAACGGGTGTTGCATGAGCTGAACAACTACCCCATACTGGCCACTCACGCCCACACCAGACCTTTCGGCCGCAAGTGGCTAAACATCATCAGCGGACTGCTGCTGCCGTTGGGCATCTTCTTCTATTTCCGCATGCTGCGCTTCCGCTTCAGACTCTATCGTGACCTGAAAGAGATTAATAACACCAGCAACCGACTGCTGCCGTTAATACAGGAGTTGGCAGAAAAGCAGAAGGATACATTGGTTGACGAGACATATAAAGACTATACAAAACTTGAAATACAACAAAATGATGGAGACAATCAAGCTGAACAAGATAAGTGAAGCCATCGACGACTTCCGTGAAGGCAAGTTTGTCATAGTGGTTGACGATGAAGACCGCGAGAACGAAGGCGACTTGATATGTGCCGCCGAGAAGATCACACCAGAGATGGTGAACTTCATGCTGAAATATGCACGAGGCGTGCTCTGCGCACCTATCACCCTGAGCCGCAGCGAGGAGCTGGACCTGCCCAGGCAGGTCAGCGAGAATACCTCGGTGCTGGGTACTCCCTTCACCGTCACCGTAGATAAGCTGGAGGGATGCACCACTGGCGTGTCGGCACACGACAGAGCAGCCACCATACAGGCACTGGCCGACCCAACGTCGAAACCCGAGACCTTCGGACGACCAGGACATATCAACCCGCTCTATGCACAGGACAACGGCGTACTGCGTCGCAGTGGACATACCGAGGCTGCCATCGACCTGTGTAAGCTGGCAGGTCTCTATCCTGCTGGTGCGCTGATGGAGATTATGAACGATGACGGCACGA
Organism: uncultured Prevotella sp.; assembly: GCF_946407605.1. GTDB lineage: Bacteria > Bacteroidota > Bacteroidia > Bacteroidales > Bacteroidaceae > Prevotella. The sequence continues at coordinate 67,309 of NZ_CAMJOS010000002.1, read as the reverse complement.
TGGCTCGTATGCCCGAGCTGATGGTCTTTGCCAAGGAGCACCAGCTGAAGATTATCACCATCAAGGACCTGATTGCTTACCGACTACAGCGCGAGTCGCTGATTGAGGTGGGTGTTGAGGCTGACATGCCTACGGAATACGGACACTTCCGTATCATTCCCTTCCGTCAGAAGAGCAACGGACAGGAACATTTCGCACTGATCAAGGGAGAATGGAAGGAAGACGAGCCCATCCTCGTGCGTGTTCATTCTTCTTGTATGACAGGCGATATACTCGGTTCGCGACGCTGCGACTGTGGTGAACAGTTGCATAAGGCCATGCAGAAGATAGAACAGGAGGGCAAGGGCGTCATCGTCTATATGCAGCAGGAAGGTCGCGGCATCGGTCTGATGAATAAACTGGCAGCCTATAAGTTGCAGGAGGAAGGTTACGACACTGTGGATGCCAACCTTTGCCTGGGATTCAAGGCTGACGAACGCGACTATGGCTGCGGAGCACAGATGCTACGCCATCTGGGAGTACATAAGATGAGACTCATGACCAACAACCCCGTGAAGCGTGTAGGACTGGAGGCTTACGGACTGGAGATAGTAGAGAACGTACCCATCGAGGTGACTCCCAACCAGTATAACCTGCGCTACCTGAAGACCAAACAGGAACGCATGGGCCACACGCTGCATCTTAAATAGGTGAAAGGTGAAAAGTGAAAGGTGAGAGAAAAAAAGGTAAAAAAGTAAAAAGGAAAGAATAAAATGACGCAAAAGTTCGTTTAGAAGCAATAAAATGATTACTTTTGCAGGCTGAAAGAAACATTCTGAACAAATATGGCACAATTATCCAACCGTTTGCAACGACTTGCACCCTCGGCCACACTGGCTATGTCGCAAAAAAGCTCTGAGATGAAAGCTCAGGGTATTGACGTGATTAATCTGAGCGTCGGAGAGCCCGACTTTAACACGCCCGACCATATTAAGGATGCTGCCAAACGCGCTGTAGATGAGAACTACTCACGCTACTCGCCCGTTCCTGGCTATCCTGAACTGAGGAAGGCTATCGTGGAGAAGTTGAAGCGCGAGAACGGACTGGACTATACCACTAATGAGATTCTGGTGAGCAATGGCGCTAAGCAGAGCGTTTGCAACACCGTGATGGCACTGGTGAACCCAGGTGAGGAGGTAATTATCCCTGCTCCCTACTGGGTGAGCTATCCGCAGATGGCCCTGCTGGCAGGCGGTACCCCCGTCTATGTGGAGGCTACTTTCGAGCAGAACTTCAAGATGACACCCGAACAGCTCGAGGCTGCCATCACCCCGAAGACTCGTCTGCTTATCCTCTGTTCGCCCAGCAACCCAACTGGCTCTGTATATAATAAAGAGGAACTGCGCGCACTTGCAAACATTATTCTAAAACATGAAGATTTGTTTGTGCTGGCCGACGAAATCTATGAGCACATCAACTACGTGGGACACCACGAGTCAATAGCTCAGTTCCCTGGCATGAAGGAGCGCACCATCATCGTCAACGGCGTCAGCAAGGCTTATGCTATGACGGGCTGGCGCATCGGCTATATCGCAGCACCCGAATGGATTGTGAAAGGCTGTAACAAACTGCAGGGACAGTACACCAGCGGACCTTGCTCGGTGAGTCAGAAAGCTGCCGAGTTTGCTTATACGCAGAGTCAGCAGTGTGTAGAGGACATGCGACAGGCTTTTGAGCGCCGTCGTGACCTCATCGTGGAGCTGGCACGTCAGATTCCAGGACTGGGTGTGAACGTACCAGAAGGTGCCTTCTATCTGTTCCCCAAATGTAGCAGTTTCTACGGCAAGAAGACGCCTGCTGGCAAGACCATCGAGAATAGCACCGACCTGGCGATGTATCTGTTGGAGACAGGTCATGTGGCTACCGTTGGAGGTGACGCCTTCGGCGATCCTGATTGCTTCCGCATGAGCTATGCTACTAGCGATGACAACATACGCGAAGCGATGCGTAGGATTGCCGAGGCTCTAAAATCGTTAAAATAAGCGTTAAATGTAGTTAAACTCTGCCGAAGTAATCGTTTTATTTGCTACCTTTGCGAGGTCAAAGTGCCCATTGGCGTTTAGCCATTGGTGTCTCTATAGCTAACTAGCGTTAAATCGAATAAAAAATACAAGTCATTCATTTAATAACTTAAAAACAAAACAAAAATTATGGCAACAACAAAACCTGCTGCTCCTGCAGCAAAAAAGTCAAGCAGCGTCGGTATTAAGGACGCTATCTGGGTGATCGTCATTTGCGCTATCATCGCTTTCTTGAACTTCTTCCTGAACTTCGGACAGTCAAGCAACTTCGAAGGTGGCGATCCCGCCGGTTCTCCTCTGAACATCTGGGGTACCATCTACAAGGGTGGTGTTATCGTGCCTGTGATCCACACTCTGTTGCTCACCACTATCTTCATGGCTATCGAGCGCGTACTCGCTCTCAGCAAGTGTATCGGTAAGGAGAAGCTCGCTGCTTTCCTCGCTAAGATTAAGGCTGACCTGAAGGCTCTGAACTTCGACGCTGCTCTGCAGCACTGCAACGCTCAGGGTGGTTCTGTAGCTAACGTTGTTCGCGCTACCGTTATGGCTTACAAAGAGGCTGACGCCGCTCAGGGTGTGAAGAAGGAAGTGAAGATTGCTCGCATCCAGGCTGCTCACGAAGAGGCTATCGCCGTTGAGATGCCTACACTCACAATGAACCTCCCCATCATTGCTACTATCGTTACTCTGGGTACTCTGACTGGTCTGCTCGGTACTGTGGTAGGTATGATCAAGTCATTCCAGGCTCTGGCACAAGGTGGTGGTGGTGACTCTGTTGAGCTGTCTGCTGGTATTTCTGAGGCTCTGATTAACACGGCCTTCGGTATCGGTACTTCTTGGCTCGCTGTTGTATCTTACAACTTCTTCACCAACCGTATCGATAAGATTTCGTTTGCACTCGACGAGATTGGTTATTCACTGGCTCAGACCTACAACGCTACACACGCAGACGAGGCTTAATTTTGTCTAACCCTTTAAACTTTTTACTACTATGGGTAAGATAAAAATTAAGAAAACAGACGTCTGGATCGACATGACGCCCATGTCGGACGTGATGGTGCTGCTGCTGACGTTCTTCATGCTGAGTGCAAACTTCACGAAGAACGAGGTGGTGAAGGTGGTTACGCCTGGTTCTACAACTATGGCTAAGGTATCTTCATCGGCAGTGCTTGACATCACGATCGACCCCGAGGGCCGCGTGTTGATGGCAACAGACAAGACCGTGACGCTGGAGAAAGCTCTGGAGCAGATGCTGAAGGAGCGCGAGACCACGCTCACACCTGAGCAGAAGAAGGAGTTCCTCGTCAGTCCACAGGTTGGTATTCCCGTGAAGAGTCTGCCCGAATTCCTGGGAAGAACACACGAGGACCAGGTGAAGCTGCTGAAGAGCACGGGTATCCCCACCGACAGCTTGCAGAATCGTGAGGACAAGATGAGTGAGTTCCAACTCTGGGTGAAGGCCATGAAGAATGGCTATAAGGAGTGGTATAACGACCTTGAGGATGCCGAGAAGATTGGCGTTGCCAATAAGCTCGAGATCTGCATCAAGGCTGACAAGACCACACCCTACAGTGCAGTGAAAATGGTTATTGCCGAACTGCAGGATATCAACGAGAGCCGCTACAAGTTGGTTACACAGTTAAAGAAATTGGAGGAATAAGCTATGGCAAAGAAAAAAGAAAGCAAGCAGAAAAAGATGAATGTCCGCGTCGACTTCACGCCGATGGTGGATATGATGATGCTTCTTATTACCTTCTTCATGCTGTGTACTACCCTGGCAAAGCCTCAGGCTATGCACCTGACCATGCCTGCCAAGGATGACAACATGACTGCTGAGGATAAGGATAAGTCGAAGACAGAGCAGACCATCACGCTGTATCTGGCTGCCGACGACAAGTTGTACTACTACATCGTGGACAAGAAGGAAGACTTCGGTAATCCCGAGTTCCTGAAAGAGACCACATGGGGTAAGGAAGGTATCCGCGAGGTGCTCCGCAACCACCGTCACGCTCCTGCAAAGGTGCTGATGGATGCCAAGAAGCAACTCGATACCTGGTTCAACAATCTGCCCAAATCTCAGCAGGAGGCCAACGACTCAGTCTATAACCGCGCACTTATCATGATTAAGAAAGGTCATGTGGACGTGGTACAGAACAACGAGCTTGTCAAGGCCAAATATGAGAAGGTGGATCGTGATATGAAAGAGTACACCGAGAGCGACATGGTGCCCACACTGGCTGTGAACATCAAGCCTCTGGACAACTCTAACTACGACAATCTGGTGACTATCCTCGATGAGATGCAGATTTGCTGTATCGGTAAGTACGTGATCGATAAGATCAACGACAAAGATTCAGAGATTCTGTCAGGTAATGGCATCGCTATTGAATAACCCATTAAAAAGGAAAGAACTATGTCAAAGATAGATCTATTAGACCAAAAATGGATTGACCTCGTGTTTGAAGGCAAAAACGAGGCCTACGGTGCTTATGCCCTTCGTCAGGATACTAGCAAGCGTAATCTCTTTGCTATGCTGGCACTCTTCGCCGGACTTATCGCTATCGTGGCTACCTTCCTTATCGTCAACGTGGCTTCTGAAGCCATTGCACGAGCACAGGCAGAGCACGAGACCGAGGTGACGCTTGAGCAGATTGAAGAAGAGGCTGAGGAACAGGAAGAGGAAGAGGTGGTCTACGAAGTTGAGGAGCTGGAGCAGCTCGTGGCTGAAGAGACTGTCATGAACTCTGAGAAGTTCACCGCCTACGAAATGGAAGATGACGCTCCCGAACAGGTAACGAAGACACAGGATGAGGTCGCACAGAGCGACGTCGCCATCGGTGCCATCGACTATGACCAGGGTAGTGACGAAGCTGAGCACGTGCTGAAAGTGAACGAGAAAGTGGTGGACGAGGTTCCCCCTGCAGTTGAAGAAACCAAGGTGTTCGACGTTGTAGAGCAGATGCCACAATATAAGGGTGGTGACCAGGCTCTGATGGATTACCTCAACAAGAGCATCAAGTACCCGGTTATCGCCGAGGAGAATGGTATTCAGGGACGTGTGGTTTGTACGTTCGTTGTGGAGCGCGACGGTTCTATTACCGATGTAAAGGTAGTACGTTCGGTTGACCCCTCACTCGATAAGGAAGCTGTGCGTGTGCTGAAGGCTATGCCGAAGTGGATTCCTGGTAAGCAGAACGGTTCGGCTGTGCGTGTGAAGTTCACTCTGCCTGTCACCTTCAAACTCCAGTAAGCATCAAACAAAAATGAACAGATCCCAATTCAATATTCTTTTAATTGGATTGTCACTCTTTATAGGCTTGTTCCCCTCATGTGGGAACAAGCCTTCTGACGATAGATACATGGCGCAATGTAAGTACTTTGCTGCCGATGAAAGTCTCAGTCCCATTATCGATGAGGAACTGGACATCTTCAATATGAAGAACAAGCGCGACTCCATATATCCGCTCTACATCAGTGAGCAGGAGGCTATCGAGAAACTGATGAACCAGGAAGTGCTTCTGGTGTTTACCACCCGAAGACTGACTCCCAAAGAAGAAGAATCGCTGAAGGAACTGAAATATAAGCCTACGTGCACCGAGCTGGCCTACGATGCACTGGCACTCATTGTCAATAAGGCAAACCCAGACTCGATGATCACCGTCGAGAACTTCCGTAAGATTATGTCGGGTGAGGTGACATCATGGGAAGAACTGAACCCTGACAATCATATGAAGAAGATTAAGGTGGTATTCGACAATCCCAAATCGGCTACTCTGAAATTTGTGGTCGACTCCATCATGCAGGGTAAAGAGCTGAAGACCGATGGCAACGTACAGGCTGCGATGACCAGTGCCGAGGTGGTGGAATATGTTGAGAGCCACGAGAACGCTATTGGTGTGGTAGGTAGCATCTGGCTCAACGACCAGCGCGACACCACCAATCTTATTTATAACCGCACTATCAAGGTGATGCGGGTAAGCCGAGCCTCTGAGGCTACACGTAGCAACAGCTACACCCCTGACCAGTATAACATCGCCTACAATTACTATCCCTTTATCCGCACCCTCTATGCCATCTGCATTGACCCGCGTTCTACAGGTGTGCCTAGGGCCTTTAAGAATTTCTGCTGGCTGCCAAACCCTGGTCAGCTCATCTTCTTCAATGCAGGTCTTTTCCCTGCCCGTGCAGAATACTCCGTCAGGGATGTGGTGATAGAGTGATTAAACGTTTTAACATTTGAATCATCAAAAGAACATAGGATATAACAACACAAGTCTCACTATTTTAAACCAAAATGATTATGAAGACAATGAAATATTTACTGATGGGTGCTCTGCTGTTTGGATGCAGCGCTAGCACAATGGCACAGACCGGCACAAGCGCCGATATTGATGCCTTGAAAGAGATTATCAAGAACAAGCCTGCCGACTATGACAAGCAGGTGAAGAACTACGTGAGCAAGAACAAGAAGAATGCCGAGAACCTGGTGGCATTCGGACGTGCCTTCTTCGAGGCTGAGGATTCTGTGAACGCTAAGGAGTGTGCCATGAAGGCCAATGCGCTGAAGAAGAATAACTATGCTCCTGCCTATATCCTGTTGGGTGACCTGGCCGCTATGGGCGACAGAGGCGGTGAGGCTGCCAGCAACTACGAGCAGGCTATCCTGGCTGACCCCAAGAACCCCGATGCATACCGTAAGTATGCCATCGTATATAGCAGGGTAAGTCCTGAGGGTGCTGTGGCAAAGCTTGAAGAGTTGCGCAACGAGGTTCCCAGCTATCCCGTTGACCGTCTCATTGGTCATATCAGCTACAGCCAGCAGCGCTATGCTACTGCTATCGAGGCCTTCTCAAAGGTTTCTACCAGCGAGCTGACCCGTATGGACTTCATTGAGTATGCCCGTGCCCTGCAGCTGGCTCGTAAGTACGACGAGTCACAGAAGGTTGTAGTGGCTGGTCTGGCTAAGGAGCCCCTGAACGCCACCCTGAACCGCTTCGCCATGATGAACTGCAACGACCTGAAGCAGTATTCTGAGGCTCTGAAGTATGCTGAGGTGCTGTTCACCAAGGTTGACAAGGACAGCGTGAAGCTCTCTGATCTTGACTATCAGAATTATGGTAAGGCCCTCTTCGGCAACGAGCAGTTTGAAGAGGCTATCGCCAAATATAAGGAAGCTCTGGCACAGCCTGGTGAGGATAAGAGCCTGCATGCTGACCTCTATAAAGGCATCTCTGACTCCTACAAGAGCCTGAAGGACTATCCTAACGCCATTGAGAGCTATCAGTCATACCTGAATGCTAAGGAAGACGCTGACGCTACCGATCAGGCTGGTCTGGGTCTGCTGCAGAACAGCTACGCCCGCTCACTCGAAGGTGAGGCTAGGGCAGAGGCTTTTGCAAAGGCTGACAAGATGTGGGAAGAGCTCGCTGTGAAGTTCCCCGATGCTGAGGAGTATGCTCTCTGGCAGCGTGGTCGCCTGATGGCTCAGCAGGATACTGACCTGACTGGTCTGGCTAAGGCTAACTTCGAGCGTCTCATCGAACTCGTCACAGCTCACGAGGAAGTTGACGCTACCGATAAGACCCGTCTGTTCGACGCTTACTCTTACCTGATGCGTTACAACGTGAAGCAGAAGAACAACAAGGCAGCCTACGAGAATTCAAAGAAACTGCTGGAACTGCAGCCCGACGATGCCGAAATCAAGAAGGTGGTTGAGGCGCTGGAGAAAGCAGCAAACTAATACAACCAAAAAGGGAGTTCCAATCGGAACTCCCTTTATTTTTTATAAAGCTAAAAGGATTAGCCCAGGCTGATAGCCTCAGAAGGACAAACGCTAGCGCAAGTGCCGCACTCTGTGCAAGCATCAGCGTCGATTACATACTTGTCTGCACCCTCAGAGATAGCCTCAACGGGGCACTCACCTTGACATGTACCGCAAGAGATACAGTCGTCTCCAATTACATATGCCATAATTCTTAAAGTTTGAATAGTTAATACTTAATTATTGTGATGCAAAGATACGAACTTTTTTCGTAACAATACCAAACTTTAGGTATCTTTTTTGCCAATTTATACAATGTCGAAATAGCAACCAGGACAATAAGACGTGTTTTTTCACGTTATTGATAATGATGAAACGTCTTATAACAGTCATATTGCTCGTCGCTATCGGCCTGACAGCAGCGGCGCAGAAGCGTAAGGTTCAAAATAAACCTTACATCGATTTGCGTCCCTTCCATTTCGGCATCAGCATGGGTCTGAACCTGCAGGATGCCGAGATGAGCAATGTGGGTCCACAGTTGTTAGAAGACGGAACCATGCGTACAATCACTTGTGACGTTGACAACTGGAACCCAGGCTTCAGCGTGGGTGTGCTGGGCGACTTCCGCCTGAGCGACAACTTCAACGTTAGGATATCACCAACCATGCATTTCGGTTCGAAGCATCTGGTATTTCGTGACTTTAATGACCTGAATGATGCCGGACATCCACGTGAGACGACACAAGACCTGAAGAACAGCTATCTGGCTATTCCTCTCGACCTGAAGTTCTCAGCACCACGTTTTAACAACTACCGGCCTTATGTTGTAGCAGGTTTCAGTCCAATGATCAACCTGGCAGGCAAGGACCAGGACTATGTCCGTCTGAAACGTTTCGATGCGATGGTGAACGTGGGTCTGGGTTGTGACTTCTACCTGCCTTACTTCAAGCTGATTCCTGAACTGAAGTTCTGTTATGGACTTACCAACGCCCTCGATAAGGATCACGTCAACGAACTCATTGACGTGAACAAAAGAGTCTACGCCAATAGTATCAATGGCGTAGACGGTGTGCGTACCAAGATGTTTCTCTTTACGCTTTATTTCGAGTAATACTCCTATTTCTTCTCCAGCGTCAGCAATATCTTTCCTATAAAGACTCCATGTTTGCCCTCATGGTCTACGGGTACTTGCTTACCTGTCTTGTCTGTCTCGTAGCCTAGGGTCTTCAGATAGGTGTGACTATGTCCACCTAGCACCAAGTCAATGCCGCTGGTGTTCTTGATGAGGGTGTTGTCTGGATACTCCGTTACCTCCCAGCCCAGATGACTCAGACAGATAACCACGTCGCACTTCTCCTTGTTTCTCAGTACATCTACCATGCTGTTAGTCACCTCCACAGGGTTCAGGAACTTCAGCGGGCCGTAGTTCTTTGTAGATACCAAGCCTTCGAGTGGCGGACAGAGGGCAAAGACGCCAATCTTCACACCCTGGCGCTTCAGCACGACATAGGGTTTTACGATATCCTTCAGCTCCGTATTGCCAAAGTCGTAGTTCGAGCATACAACGGGGAAGTTGGCCATCTTAAACAGGCGTATCATATTGTCCAGGCCGAAGTCGAACTCATGATTGCCAATGGTGACGGCGTCGTAGTGCATCTGGTTCATCAGTCCTACCTCCACGTCGCCCTTGAACATGGTGTAGTAGCTGGAGCCCTGTGAGAAGTCGCCACAGTCAAACAGTAGCAGGTTTGGGTCTTTAGCCCGCTCCTGCTTCAGCATGCTGATGCGCCGCAGGAATCCTCCTCGGTCGGCCAGCATCGTGTCGGCCAGGTTCTTATTCAGAGGCAGTATGCACGAGTGGGTGTCGCTGGTGTGCAACACGGTAATCTTCTTCGGCCCCTTAGCGCCGACACCCACGAATAAACAAACTAATATCGATATGATAGCAATTCTTTTCATTTCTATACCATGATTATTGTTTCGAACACGAATCTTTTCTCCCTTCACCTTTCACCCTTCGCCTTTCACCTCACAATGATACGTCCTTCAACCTTTGCATCAACAGCCTTGCCGGCCTTCATCATCTCGCGGAAGTAATCGGTAATCACATAGCGGGCATTGTTCTTGTCGTCCTTGGGTGAGTTCAGGTCTGTGCCGCTTTTGAAGGCTGGCATGCCGTCGTTGCCCTGAGCCAGATAGTCGATGGTGGTGATGCGATAGCTGGCCTGCGGGTCTATCTCCTTGCCATTCACACGGGCCGACAGCAACTGACCGTCCTTCGTAATCACCAGTTGCACGCCCTTGCTCACGCCCTCGCCGCCACGCATGGCAATCTGCGAGAACAGCTCCAGCACCTTGTCGCCACTCAGCGTCAGGAAACAGATCTTATTCTCAAACGGTGCCACATCGAGAATGTCTCCGTAGGTCACCTTGCCCTTCGACAACGCTGCACGGATACCGCCCATGTTATATACGGCAAAGTCGGGCTTCTCGTTGTAGTGCTGCGCCATGTGCATAAAGATATCGGGCAGCAGGTTCGACAGCGTACTCTCAGGACGTTCGGCTGCCATATCCCTGGCCACTTCGCCCACCACAGGCCCCATCACCGAGTCTACCGTTTGTTTATATGGAGCCAAAAAGGCAGCGGCAGCAGCATCAGGGGCAGCGTCATAGGTCTTGTCAATCAGGATGCGAGTACGCGACACATCCGTCAGTTGGTAGTGTGACGAACAGGCTGTGAGCATCATCACAGAAGGCACAGCCAGAAGCAACAACAGTTTTCTCATAACATCAAATTTTTGTGCAAAAATAGCAAAAATACTTCATAGTCTGCATGTTAGCCTTGATAATTTATTCCTAAAAAACGTTAACAAAGAGCACTTTTCACTTTTCACTTTTCACTTTTCACTTAAAAAGCAGTACCTTTGCACCCGCTTTCCGCGTAATCGCTGGCAGGAAGATAGGAGAGTTGCCTGTTATGTTGCGTTGGAACGATACAACAAATTTAATTATCAAAGAAAAATGGATTTAATTAAAGTTGCTGAAGAAGCATTTGCAACCGGCAAGCAGCACCCCACCTTCAAGGCTGGTGACACTGTGACTGTCGCTTACAAAATTATCGAGGGTACCAAGGAGCGTATTCAGCTCTATCGTGGTGTAGTCATCAAGATTGCTGGTCACGGAGAGAAGAAGCGTTTCACTGTTCGCAAAATGTCTGGCACCGTGGGTGTAGAGCGTATCTTCCCCATCGAGTCGCCCAACATCGACAGCATTGAAGTGAACAAGGTTGGTAAGGTTCGCCGCGCTAAGCTGTACTACCTGCGTAAGCTCACTGGTAAGGCAGCCCGTATCAAGGAGAAGCGTTCGGCCATCGTCGCCAAGGGCGAGGATTAAGAATCACCTTCACACAAAGAATAAGCACCGCTGTTCCTCGAGGAGCAGCGGTGCTTTTTATCTAATTACTTAAGAGAATGCTTAGAATGGGATCTTGTAGCCCAGGGTCAGCATGAAGACGCTGTTTTTGTTGCTCTTGTTGCCAACCTTGTTGACCTTGCTGGTACCAAGATTGTAACGAGCATCAATCACAAAGTCAGAGAACTCGTAAGACAGGCCCACAGGAATTGCCAAGTCGAAAGACTCGCAGTCATCCTTAATATCAGTATCACCCATTTTTGCCGACATCAGGAATCCGGGCTGCACACCAGCCTTAACCTTCAGACCATCCATCAGCTGATACTGAGCCAGAATGGGGACATTCAGATAATCAAGCTTAAGTTTGTCATCAGCATCCTTAAAGGCTGATCCCTGCATCGTATAGAGCAGACCACCAGAAACACTGAATGCTTCGGTAATAGGATACTCCAGATTAGCACCAGCAACGAGGCCAACCTTCATCTTAGAGTCATCATAGTCTGTAGCTGTAGCCAATGTGGCACCCACCTGAGGAGTCAGAACGAACTGAGCTTTTGCTACCATACCGCAAACGAGCATTGCTCCTAACAACAAAAATTTTTTCATAATACTTAAAGGCAGGGTTCTAGGTTTGTAATATGTCATTGAAGGGGGCGAACCCTTTTTACCTCCCAACGACCTTGGTTAGTTGCTGCAAAGATAATAAAAATTCATTATATTTCATGAAAAATTCGAACAAAAGATTCTTTGTTAACGTTTTTTTGCAGATTGTCGCTTGCCTATATGCCGAAAGCCCCTATGGTATAGGGTTTGAGGTGGGTGATGGATGGCATTTCATGTGCCGCTAGTCCGACTTCATTTTTTGTCACTTAACTGGAGAATTTTATCTCGCTAGTTAGGAAAATAATTTTTTCTAGTTAGGGAGTCGCTCGACATCCCTTTAGGGTGGTGCTTGCTAGGGGATGAAAAAAGAAAAAGGGCACTCCATATGGGGTGCCCTTTATTGATAGAATTAGTGTGTGATTATACAAAGCTAATGACTCCCTGCTGAACATCAGGGGCATCGTGACGGACGACGTCCTCCTCGATGATATCCTGACTGCTGCCAATACTGGCGAGGATCTCACGGGTTCGCTTGTAGGTGGGCGTCTGCTCTACAGCGGAGATGACATCATCGTTGTCGAGGTCTTCAGGGCTGAAGATATAGATGTTGGGACGACGCTTGTAACGACGGGCGGAGTCGCTGTCGCCATAGAAATGACCACGACGCTCCTCACGCTTTGCAGCACGCTCTGCCTCCTCGGCCAGACGGTTGGCGTCCTCACGGGTCTGCTGCTTAAGCAGACGCTCTTCCATACCGTCGATGCTCTGGATGCCAAAGCCTGTAGCCAGGATGGTGACCTTTACACGTTTGCCGAGCTCTGGGTCTACGGCAACACCCCATTTGAACACGAAGTCGTTGCCAAAGCGATCCATGAATTCGTGGACGTAATTCATCTCTTCCATCATGAAGTTATCCTTCGAATCCTTCTGATGTGAGAACGAGATGTTGAGCAGGATCTTCTTAGAGTTGAAGATATCGTTATCGTTGAGCAGGGGTGAGTTGAGAGCGTCTTCGATGGCTTTCTTCACACGATCCTCGCCCTCGCCATAGCCAGTAGACATGATGGCGACGCCACCGTCCTGCAGCACGGTCTTGACATCGTTGAAGTCAAGGTTCATGGTGCCGTGGAGGGTGATAATCTCAGCGATAGACTTAGCTGCCACGCTGAGGGTGTCGTCGGCCTTGCCGAAGGCATCGAGAAAGGAGAGGTCGGGATAGATCTCACGCAGGCGTTCGTTGTTGATGACAAGCAAGGCATCAACATGCTTCTGCATCTCCTCAACACCGTCGAGGGCCTGGTCAATCTTCTTGTTACCCTCGAAACGGAAGGGGATGGTGACGATACCCACGGTGAGGATGTCCATCTCCTTAGAAACGCGGGCAATGACAGGGGCGGCACCAGTACCAGTACCACCACCCATACCAGCGGTGATAAATGCCATGCGGGTACCGTCGTCGAGCATCTTGTGGATGTCGTCGATGCTCTCCTCGGCAGCGGCACGCGCCTTCTCAGGACGGTTGCCGGCACCAAGACCCTCATGGCCCAGCTGCAGTTTGACAGGCACAGGCGAGTCGTTAAGAGCCTGATTATCCGTGTTACACACTACGAAGGTAACGTCGTGAATACCTTCTCTGTACATGTGGTTGACAGCATTGCCGCCACCGCCGCCAACGCCGATGACCTTGATGATGCTGTGCTTCTCTTCGGGAACGCCGAAGTCGAGTATCTCGTTTGTTCTATTGAAGTCTTCCATTGTTGTTGTTTTTTAATTGTTACTCTTCGCTGACAATATCCTTGCCGAACTTGGTGAGGCCTTTCTTGAACTTGGTAAACCAACTGTTCTCCTTACGGATACGGCGCTCCTCCTCGGCCTGACGTTCCTCTTCCTCACGGCGCAGACGCTCTTCCTCTTCCTTCTTGCGGCGAGCCTCCTCGGCAGCCAGCTCCTCTTCGCGAGCCGTGCGGATGGTGCCTGTCTCAAGATCACCAATCTGACGGGGACGACGTTCCTGGGCTACGGGCTGCTGCTCGTGTTCCTCAAACAAGTTGCCGTTGGGGTCGATATAGTTGCCTGCGCAGTTGATGTCGCCCTTGGCCAGCAGTCCCAGTACGGTGCAGTACATGCCGTTGTGGGCCTTGAGCTGCTCGTTGCTGGTGTTGATGGTGGTGGTGACGAACTTGGCCACTCGCACCTTTTCGATATGGGTGTACTTGGCAAAGGCCTGTTCAATGTTCTTCAGGTTAGAGCCACCGCCAGTGATGACGATACCGCCCAGCAGCTTGTCGTAATACTCGGAAGGTATCTGATAGCGCACGTTCTCGATGATTTCCTCGACACGTGCCTCGACAATCTCGATGAAGCGGCGGCTATCAACCTGTCGGTTGGCATCGATAGAGTATTTCAGTTCAGGATCAATCTCGCTGTTCTCGGTATAGGCCACCGCATACTTCAGCTTCATCTGCTCGGCATCGCTCTCCTCCATCTGCAGCGAGGCGATGTCCATGGTGACATTATTAGAACCCAGAGGTATGACAGCCAGATGGCGCAGCACATTTCTTGAGAAGACAGAGACGGTGGTGGTGTCGGCACCGATATCGACCAGCGCACAACCGGAACGTTTCTCCGTCTCGGTGAGTACGGCATTGGCAAGGGCTAGGGGAGCCAGATACATGTCGGCCACCTTGATGTTGGCCGTCTCGAAGCAGCGATTGAGGTTCTGGAAGAACGATGTGCGCTCGAGGATGTTCAGGAAATTGCCCTCCAGACGTGTGGCACGGATGCCCACAGGGTCCATCTGCATCTGTGTGTCGACGCGATATTCCTGTTCAGCCACATCCAGAATCTTCTTGTCAGGATAATCCATGCCGCGATTGGCATCCATCAGTTCAACAACCATCTCCTGCGTAATAATGGTGTCGGCAGGAAGGTCGCGCGTAATAGTGTTCTTGACACTACGGATAGACTGTCCGCCCACACCTACGAAGACCTGGGTGATGCGCGTCTGCAGCTGCGCCTCCAGCTTCTTGATGATGGACGTGAGGCACTGCGCCGTCTTGTCAATGTTGTAAACCACACCCTTGCGGATGAACGAAGACGAGTCTTCCCTGACCAGGGCGAGCACCGAGATGCTGCCGTCGGGTTTCTTCTGTCCGGCAATGCCCGTCACTTTTGCTGAACCGAGCTCAATTGCCACAATAAAATCCTTAAATTCTGCCATACTCTATTTGGTTTTTTATTTCCTTTTGCACACTATTTGATTACTGAACTCCACGTTGATGCGCTTGTATTTGTTCCAGCCAATGACGTTGAGGGCCTTGGCATAGAACTGACGCAGACGCTTCAGCTTCTTTTCAATATCGACGGGTTGACCCAGATAGACCACATGGTTGCCCACGCGGGGAATCATCTCCAGGGAACCGTCGGCCAGCACGTTGAGCTGCACAATCTGGTTCTTCCAGAAGGGGTCGCGCAGCACCATGTTAGCAATAGGGGTGAGCCATTTCTCAGCGTAAGGCTTGCTGACATGACCTGTAGCCACTATCAGGTTGCAGGGATAGTCGGTGCCAGGCATAGGTTTGCCGTGACTGTCGACATAGAAGTTCTCACCGCTGTTGTTCATCACCCTGATGACAGGAATGCGCTGGCGGATGTTGATGCACACTTGACCTTCCTGACCCTTATAGCACTCCACGTTCTCGATGAGCTCCTTGGCCTGCAGCGTCTCTTCGATAAGACGCAGGTTGACCTGAGGCATGGACCGTCCCTGGGGGTTAATATGATCCAGGGTCAGCATGCGCTTCACATCGTCGACAGAGAGGAATCCTTCGACAATATCTTCTTCCAGATGGATGTCCACTCCCTGACATATCTGCTCTTCATCGGGCTTGTTGAAGGCAGTCATAGCCAGCACCATATAGGCAGCCAGCAGGAGGGCTAAGGGTACCAATGCAACTTTTTTCCAGCTCATTCCTAACACGTTCTGTTTTTATTTCTTCTTGCTGTTGAGTATCCTGGCAATCTGGGGCACCTGGTTGTCAAGGTCGCCAGCACCAAGAACGATAAGTACATCGAACGAACGACTCTTCACCAACTGCAGTACATCGTCTTTGTTGACAAGCTGCTTCTCGACGTTAGGAGCCAGACGGTCGAAGATGAGTTTTGACGTGACACCCTCGATAGGCTGTTCACGTGCAGGGTATATCTCTGTCAGTATCACCTCGTCCAACTGACTCAGCGCATCGGCGAAGTCCTGATAGAAGTCGCGAGTGCGAGTGTAGAGATGAGGCTGGAAGATGGCGGTGATATGACGGTCTTTATAGAGCTCGCGAATACTGCGTGCACTCTGATAGATTTCTTTGGGATGATGAGCATAATCGCTGAGGAACACCAGATTGGGGGTCTTGATCTTGAAGTCGAAACGACGGTCAACACCTCCATAGGTCTTAATACCGCAGCGCAACTCTTCTGCCGTGCAGCCTGCCAGCTGAGCCATAGCCATGGCGGCGATGCCATTCTCTATATTAATAGGTATAGGCTGTCCCAATTGCACGTTGCGTACATTCTCGATGGGTGAGATGAAGTCGAATGTTATCTCGCCATTCTCAATCTTGATGTTCTCGGCATGGAAATCACCCTCGGTGAGTGCATAGTCGAAGCGGCGCACACCCTCTTGCAGGTGCTCCTTCATCTCGAGGTCGCGATGGATGATAAGAGCGCCACCGGGCTGTATGAGCTCGGTATAATGGCGGAAACTCTCGAGATAGGCCTCTTTGGTGCCGTAGATGTCAAGATGATCAGGGTCGGTAGAGGTGATGACAGTCATCCAGGGCGAGAGCCAGTGGAAGGAACGGTCGAACTCGTCGGCCTCGATGACAACATAGTTGGAGTCGGAGACGATATAGTTAGTGCCGTAGTTCTTGGTGATGCCGCCGAGGAAGGCGTTGCAGTCCAGATGGCTCTGGTGCATGATGTGGGCACACATGCTCGATGTGGTGGTCTTGCCGTGGGTGCCTGCTACGCAGAGTCCTTTCTTTTGGCGGGTTAGGGTGCCCAGCACTTGGGCTCGCTTTTGAATCTCGAAGCCGTTGTCACGGAAATACTGCAGTTCTTTGTGTTCGGCAGGGATGGCGGGAGTGTAAACTACAAGGCAGTGCTTAGGATTCTTACACAGATGGGGAATCTCGTCGATGTTCTCCTCATAATGAATCAGCGCGCCCTCTTTCTCCAAGCGGCGTGTCAGTTCTGAGGGTGTTTTGTCGTAACCTGCCACTACCAGTCCGCTATGAATGAAATAGCGCACCAGGGCACTCATGCCGATACCACCGGCACCAATGAAATATACTGCTTTAATATCTTTCAGTTCCATGATAGTTTATTTATTCTGCTTTTGCAAGTTTCAATACTTCCTGAGCGATGATACGTGCCGAGTCGGGCAGTCCCAGCTTCAGCACATTCTCGCTGAGCGATTTCAGGAGGGCGTCGTCGCCCACTGTCTTGATGGCCAGTGGGATGAGCTGCTCCTTGGCCTCGCCGTCCTTCACATAGAGGGCGGCATCCTTGTTGACCAGCGCCAGCGCATTCTTGGTTTGATGATCCTCGGCCACATTAGGGCTGGGCACCAGAATGACGGGCTTGCCGATGAGACAGAACTCGGAGATGCTGCTGGCACCGGCACGACTGATAACGAGGTCGGCAGCACGATAGGCGGCACCCATGTCGCTGATGAAGTCCATCACGCGAAGGTTCTCGGGTTGTCCTTTTTCTTTGAGTTCGGCAGCAATCTGCTCACTATAGAATTTACCTGTCTGCCAGATGAACTGCAGACCAGACTCTGCTATCTCCTTGAGATGGGAAAGAACACTCTCGTTGATGGTGCGGGCACCCAGACTGCCTCCCACCAGCAGCACGGTCTTGCGGTCGGCTTTCAGACCAAAGGTGTTCAAGGCCTCCTCGCGTGATATGGTGGTGTTAAGCAATGACTGGCGTACGGGATTGCCCGTCATCATAATCCTGTCGGCAGGGAAGAAACGCTCCATGCCCTCGTAGGCCACACATATCTTGCTGGCCTTTGATGCCAGGTTCTTGTTAGCCAGACCGGCATAGCTGTTCTGCTCCTGTATCAGCGTGGGAATGCCAAGGCTGTTAGCTGCTCCCAGAGCAGCACTGCTGGCATAACCGCCAACACCCACAGCCACCTGTGGCCCGAAGTCGCGCAGTATCTGCTTGGCCAAGCGTTTGCTCTTCAGATAGTCGAGGGCCACGCCGATATTGGCGGGCTTCCACAACGGACGGAGAAAACCACGGATGGGCAGACCCTTGATGTTGTAGCCAGCTTGTGGCACACGTTGCATCTCCATGCGTCCCAGAGCACCGATAAAAAGGATGTTGGCATCGGGACGTAACTCGCGAATGGCGTTGGCTATTGAGACGGCGGGGAATATATGTCCACCGGTTCCGCCTCCACTGATGATGACTCTTAACTCTTTCATGCTTTCACCGTTTGAGTTTTATCTGACAGGTCCTTGCGCTTGGCACTACGGCTAACGCTGAGGATGACTCCTATATAGGCACAGTTAACAATAGTAGAGGTGCCACCTTTAGACACCAAAGGAAGAGGCTGTCCGGTGACAATGCCGAAGTCGACAGCAACACACATATTGATGATGGCTTGGAACACCAGCAAGAGTGTGAGACCCATGACGAGGAAGGCGGGGAAGTTGTTCTCGCACCGACTGGCTATGCGGGCAGCGCGGAACAGCAAGATGACATAGAGGAACACCACGGCGATGGCGCCTATTAGTCCCATCTCCTCGATGATAATGGCATAGATGAAGTCGGAGAAGGCCTGTGGCAGATAGTCGCGTTCAACGGAGTTTCCAGGACCTTTGCCTATGATGCCTGAGGTGGCGATGGCCAGATTGGCATGAGTTACCTGGAAGTTCTTGTCAGTCACCTTATACTCTTCGGCAGGCACGTCGTTATCCTCCTTACCGGCAATACGGTTCTTCCACGTCCAGAAACGGTGGGTCAGTTTCTCCCATGCCGACTTGTCTTTCTTGTCGATTTTCACCACTTGCTCGGTCTGACCGTTGGCCTCAGCCTGCTCCAGAGCCTGACCTTCCTTGTCGAGCTTGGCCATCCAGAAGACCAATCCCAGGAACAAACCTGCCAGCAGTACCAGCACACCAGTGAGCTTGCCCATCTGCTTCATGGGTACACGGCCCAGGAACATCATGACGAAGATGACACTGAAGAGCAGAATGGCGGTAGAGAGATTCTCCAAACCAATGAGGAGGGTAGCGGGAACCACCAGCCATAGGATATACTTCATGGCGGTGGGGTCAGCGCCACTATTGTCGTCGCGCTGCATGGCACTCAGCACCTGTGCTGCCGTCAGAACCATGGTACCCTTGGCAATCTCGGAAGGCTGGAACGTGAAGCCCGGCAACTGAATGACGCGGTTGGCGCCATTGATACTCTCACCACCAATGAGTACCCACAGCAGGGTGGCGTAGGTAATCAGTAGCATGAGTGGCGTGATGAGCTTGAAGTAGCGGCACGGGATATTTAGCGTGACGATGGCTACGACGACTCCCACGAGAATCATGCCACAGTGATAGATGAGCGGACTCAGGTAGTTATGGGTCTTATAGGTCAGCGTGCTCGAAGCCGAAAAGACCTCGACAACGCTGATGAGACACAGGAAAAGGAACACTGTCCAGATACCTTTGTCGCCCTTGAAGAGATTGCCTATTTTCTTTTCCATTTTTTCTTTTTCTTATTTTATGGGCCTTATGGGCTAATGGGCCTATAGTGAGCGCACTAGTTCCTTGAACTGTTCACCGCGGTCCTCCATATTCTTGAAGAGGTCGAACGAGGCGCAGCAGGGGGAAAGAAGTACTGTTTCGCCAGGCTGAGCCAACTCGTAGCAGGCGGCCACACAATCTTTCATAGAATGGGTGTCGCGAACGGGCAGTCCCAGCGCATCGAAATTATCGTGCAGCTTCTGATTGTCAGCCCCCAGATAGACTAGGGCAGAGCACTTCTCACGGATGAGTGGCTTGATGGGGTCGTAGTCGTTGCCTTTGTCCTTGCCACCCACGATGAGCACTACCTTGGTCTTCATAGAGTCGAGAGCATACCAGCAGGCATCGACATTGGTAGCCTTGGAGTCGTTGACATAGTGCACACCACGAACGGTGGCCACCTTCTCCAAACGATGCTCCACACCAGGGAAGTCGCTCAGACTCTGACGGATAACGTCTTTTTTGATACCGGCGATATCGCCAGCGATACCAGCAGCCAGGGAGTTATAGATATTATGACGGCCTGTCAGGCTCAGCTGCTCCTGCTCCATGTTAAAAGGCTCGGGCTGCTCGATGGTATATTCGCCCTCAGAGATATAGCCGATAGAGCCTTTCTCCTTCAGTTCAGAAAATGGATACTGGATGGCCTGTATGTCGTATTTCTTCAACTCGCGCTGGATAATGGGGTCGTCATTCCAATAGATGAAGGCATCCTGTGCTGTCTGGTTCTGGATGATACGCATCTTGGCATCGACATAGTTCTGCATCTCAAAACCATAACGGTCCAGATGATCAGGGGTGATGTTGAGCAGGATGGCGATGTTGGCACGGAAGTCGTACATATTGTCGAGCTGGAATGATGACAGCTCAATGATGTAATACTCGTGTGGATCCTCGGCCACCTGCAACGCCAGTGAGTTACCGATGTTGCCAGCCAGACCGGCATCGTAGCCTGCCTTCTTGAATATATGATAGATGAGCGAAGTCGTGGTGGTCTTACCATTAGAGCCAGTGATGCAGATCATCTTCGATTTGGTGTAACGGCCTGCAAACTCAATTTCACTAATGATATTAATACCCTTTTCCTTGGCTTTCACCACCATAGGTGCTGTCTCGGGGATGCCAGGCGACTTGATAATCTCGTCGGCATTCAGTATCAGCGACTCGGTGTGCTGACCTTCCTCCCACAGAATATGATGGTCATCAAGCATCTGCTTATAACGAGGGGCAATCTTCGACATATCGGAAACGAACACATCGAAACCCTCTTTCTTGGCCAGAACAGCTGCTCCGGCTCCACTTTCTCCTGCTCCTAAAATAACTATTCTTTTCATCGTATTTTCAATGTTATGATGGTTAGTGCTGCCAGAATGATGGTGACAATCCAGAAGCGAATGGTAATCTTTGACTCGTGGAAGGGACGGTGAGGCCAGCCCTTCAGGATATATCGCGACGTAGCATCGAGTTGCTTATCCAATTTACGGAAGTTGTCGTGAATAGGTGTGGCACGGAACACACGAACACGCTGTCCCTTGCGCTTCATGAACTTGAACCACTGCGTCTGGATGATAACACTTAGACTCTCGATAAAGAAGATGCCGCAGAGGATGGGCAACAGCAACTCCTTGTGAATAATCACAGCACATACACCGATAATGCCACCAATGGTCAGGGAGCCTGTGTCGCCCATGAAAATCTGGGCAGGGAAGGCATTGTACCACAGGAAACCAATCATGGCACCTACAAAGGCACTGAGGAAGACTACCAGTTCCTCACTATGGGGGATGTACATGATATCGAAATAGGAGGCATAACCTATATGTGACGACACATAGGCCAGAATGCCCAGGGCTACGCCCACAATGGCAGAATTGCCCGCACACATACCGTCCATGCCGTCATTGAGGTTGGCACCATTCGAAACGGCTGTCACCACGATGATGGTCATGATGACAAAGAGTATCCATCCGGCAGCAACCTTATGCTTTCCTACAAATGACATAATCTCAGAATAACTCAGATTATGATGCTTGGTAAATGGGATGGTAGTCTTCAGCGACTTATGCGCCTCGCTTTCGTGCTTTACTATCTCTGTCTTGTTTTCCTGCTGAGGTACACTGATATTCTCGCGCATCACCACATCAGGACTCAAGTATAGCACCAGTCCGACGATAAAACCGATAGACACCTGACCCACTATCTTGTATTTTCCTTTCAAGCCTTCCTTGTTGCGACGGAAAATCTTGATATAGTCGTCCATAAGGCCCAGGAATCCCAGCCAGATGGTGGTTATTACCATCAGAATGAGATAGACGTTGCGGATTCGGCCAAGCAACAGCACAGGTACCAGAATGCTGACAATGATGATGATGCCACCCATGGTGGGCACACCTTTCTTCTCCACGCCAAAGGGGTCGATGGCGGGGTCGCGCTCTGTCTCAAAGATCTTACGGCGCTTCATCCATTTGATGAAGAACTCACCAAACCATGCCGAGATGACCAGCGAGAGGATGAGAGCCAACAGCGCACGAAACGAAATGTAGCTCCACAGGTGAGAACCTGGGATGTTGAATTGCTCTAAAAACCGGAACAGATAGTAAAGCATATATTTTCGTTATTTCGTTATGACACTATTACAATCCAAAGATTTCTCGCACCACCTCGCGATCGTCGAAGTGATGTTTCACACCCTTAATCTCCTGATAGTCCTCATGGCCCTTGCCGGCAATGAGAATCACATCGCCTCTCTCTGCCATCATGCAGGCCGTGCGGATGGCTTCCTTACGGTCTACGATGCTGATGACTTTCTTCATCTGTTTCTGGTCCAGACCGGCCAGCATGTCGTTGATAATATCTTGCGGCTCCTCGAAACGGGGGTTGTCGCTGGTGATTATCACACGGTCGCTCTGCTTAACGGCTTCTTGTGCCATCAGCGGACGCTTGCCTTTGTCGCGATTGCCACCTGCACCACAAACGGTGATAATCTTTCCTTCCTTGCCGTCAAGCACCTCGTGGATAGCCTTCAGCACATTTTCCAATGCATCGGGGGTGTGGGCATAGTCGACAACAGCTGTATAGCCCTCAGGCGAATGAATGGGCTCCAAGCGACCTGCCACACTCTTCAAAGTGCTCAGCACTAGCAGTACATCTTCGGGTTTCTGACCCAGCATCACCGCAGCACCATATACAGCCAACAGGTTGCTGACGTTGAACTTGCCAATGAACTGCACGCCAACCTCGTGTCCGTCAACCTCCAGATACATTCCCTCGAAGTGACATTCCACGATGCGGGCCTTGAAGTCGGCAATGGTTCGAATGCTATAGGTCTTTACCTGTGCTTTGGTGTTCTGAACCATATAAAGTCCGTTCTTATCATCAGCGTTGGTAATAGCGAAAGCACCCTTTGGCAGCATGTCGAAGAAGGCTTTCTTGGCATCACGATAATTCTCGACTGTCTTATGATAGTCCAGATGGTCGCGTGTCAGGTTCGTAAAGATGCCACCAGCAAATTTAAGTCCACCAATGCGTTGCTGGGCGATGGCATGACTGGAGCACTCCATAAATGCATACTGACAACCAGCTGCAACCATTCGAGCCAATAAGCTGTTCAGCTCAATAGGGTCGGGGGTGGTATGGCTGGCAGGAACAGCCTCGTCTTCAATATAATTGCATACAGTAGAGAGCAGCCCGCACTTATAGCCCAGTTTGCGGAACATATTATATAATAAGGTGGCGATGGTAGTCTTGCCGTTGGTGCCGGTAACACCTACAAGTATCAGCTTTGAGGTGGGGTTGCCATAGAAAGTCGTTGCCACAGGACCAATAGCAGTCTCGGTGGAAGGTACTTGAATATAGCTGACGCCTGACTTCCTCTCGGCAGGCATCTCCTCGCACAGAATGGCAGCGGCTCCTTGCTCAACAGCCTTTGAGATATATTGATGACCATCGGTCTGTGTGCCTTTGATGGCCACAAACAGGTGTCCTTCTTTAACCTGTCTGGAGTCTATGTCAACAGCGGTAATCCCTACTTCGGAAGATCCTTCCAAAGTAGTAACCTCAACATTTCTCAGTAGTTCACTTAGTTTCATATCCATAGTTCTTTATTGTAGTTCCAATACACAAACCATACCTTGTTTTAACTCGCTGCCGGCGGCGATGCTTTGACGTTTAACACGTCCCATGCCGTGCAACTGTACTTTCACCCCTTGACGTTCCAACAGGTAAATGGCATCACGGGCTCCCATGTCTATTACATCAGGCATCTTGCCTTCTGTTATTTTGACTGGTGTTTCTGGAGTAGCAGCATTCTTGATGCCCAGCTCGTTCAATATGTATGTTGATGCAGCATTGTCGCCGCCTTTAACGTCAGGTGCAAATGCTAACAAAGAGTCGCGTGCATCCTCTACACGCAGTTTCAGACTCTTGGCCATAACGCCTTCAGAGATATGATGGAATATGCCACCCGACATCAAGCCGCCAGAGGCTGGCAACCCCATCTTCTTGATACATACAATACAAGTATAACGTGGATCGTCTGAGGGGAAGTAACCACAGAACGACAGCCAGTATTCTACAGTGCCTGACTTATAGCCGCCTGCCTTTGCCACTTGGGCTGTGCCAGTCTTTCCTGATACCTGGAATGAATGAGAGCCTGCACGCTTTCCCAGACCTTGACTCACCACATGGCGCAGGATGGTCTGCATCGTCTTGATGGCTTGCGGTTTAGCTATCTGTTCCTTGATGACCTCGGGCTGCGTCTCATACACCACCTGTCCCTCCTTTAGGAACTGCTTCACGAAACGTGGACGCATCATGCGGCCATTGTTGGCAATGGCGTTATAGAATGTCACGGTGTTAATGGGTGCTATCTGGGTCTCGTAGCCAATACTCATCCAAGGCAGCGTCGTCTTACTCCAATATAAGGCTTTGTTGCTGGTCTTCGTGTCCGGCATGCGGATATTGGGAGGCAGATAACCCACAATAGGCAACTTCAGATCCTGACCGATACCTACACGATACAGCCCCTCCACGTATTTCGTGGGGTTAGATCCATAGAACTTGTCAATCACGTAGCTCACGCCAATATTACTACTTACCTCCAAGGCACGGGCCACATTGATGGTACCGTAGCCGCCATGATGCCAGTTATGGTCTTTCATGTTGGCACCATGCATCTTCATGATACCATTACCGGTAGGTATTTGGAAACTGGTGTCGCCAGGGATGACGCCATCGTCGAGTGCCACGAGGAATGATGCTACCTTAAACACAGAGCCAGGCTCGCAACGATAGCTGATGGCATCGTTGAACTGCTCGTGATATTCACCATCGGCACCACGGCGCATATTCACAATGGCTTTCACATCGCCAGTCTTCACTTCCATCAGAATTGCGACACCCATTGATGCGTTCCATTTCTTCAGACCTTCAATAACAGCTTGCTCTGCCAGGTCTTGCATGCCTACGTCGATGGTCGTCACAATATCAGCTCCATCAACGGGAGGTTTCACGGTAAAGGATACCTTCTTGTTCAATACCTTCTCCTTACGCTCAATGCCGTACTTGCCACGTAGAATAGAGTCATATGACAATTCTATGCCGAAACGGGCTGTATCTTTTCCACCCTCAAAGCTTCGAATATCACCGATGGTACGCTCTGCTAACGAGCCGAAGGGACGGCGACGGGCCTCAAACTTCTCTGCATGGAAACCGCCTTTGTTTGACGGCATGTTAAAGAACGGCAATTCTTGTACCTCACAATAGGTGTTATAGCTGATGCGCTTAGGCCATACTGCCCAGTGGCGTGCACCGATGGTCTTTTCACCAGTCTTGGAGTTGGTAATCTCTTTATGTTTTCCTTCTTCCAGTCGAGCCTTGAACTGCTCAGGGGTCCATTCGGGGAAAATGTGATTCAAGCCAATGCACAGGCTGTCAAGGTCGGCATACCAGATACTATCACGCTTTCGTGCCCAGGCAGTATCCTCTTTGCTACCGGCCTGATAGTCCATGAAAATCTTATATTCGGGTATACTGCTGGCCAACAACTGACCATCGCTACTCAATATATTACCACGATTAGGACGTACGCTGTCGCTATCGCTGCGTAAACGCTTAGCCACCGTCTCCCAGTAGCTTTTTTTAACCGTCATCGTTATTCCTGCTTTTGTGACAACAGCCAACCCGATAATGGTTAGCATCACAGCCAGGAATAAATATCGCGGCAGCACCTTTTCGCTGTTAAATTTGCTCATTCTCTATTCTCCTTTTCTTAATCCTCGTCCACATCAATGATATACGGCGGCTGGTCACTCATCATTAGGAGTGTGTCCGCATTCTCGTGTAACACCTTCAGCACATTGCTTTGTCTGCATAGCTCTGTCAAATTGCTTGAACTAGACATGGCTTTGTATTTCGCATTTACTAAATCTTTTTCCAGTTGGTCTATCTCGAGTACATCCTGTTCGCATTGATAACGCACACCAACATATACCGTGCACAACAACACAATGAGCATAATGAGCCATATATGATGGCGGACCGCTATAAACAGATAGTCACCACCAACAATCTGCTTCAATGACAGTGAGCCTATAGGTGCTGTATCATCCTCGCTCACCTTCTCTTTGATGCGCTGAAGGGCCGATGATGTATCTTCCTGTGCTTGTGCCTCCTCCAGCTTGTCATCTTGAGCCGGATTGGCAGATGACGACTCTGGCTGAGACTGTTCGCTGCCAATCTCAACGGTCATTTGTAGCTCGTTGTTTTCTTCCTTCATCTTTATTATATTTTTTCTGCTATTCTCAGTTTTGCACTTCTGCTTCTTGGGTTGCGTTCCAACTCTTCTGCCGAGGGTACTATCACTCTATTATTAATAAGGTGTAATGGTGATTTAGTCTTTCCAAAGAAATCCTGTTCCACCTTCCCTTCTGCGTTGCCAGCTCGCATCACGTTTTTCACTATACGGTCTTCTAACGAGTGGTAGGTGATGACACTCAAACGACCTCCTGGCTTCAGCAATTGACAGGCTCCTTTCAGCATTTCTCGCAAGGCGTCCATCTCGTGATTTACCTCTATACGTAGCGCTTGAAACAGTTTTGTTTCTTCTTTTTTCTCTCGCTCTCTGGCAAAGAGTTTTTCCGTCAACTCCAACAGTTGTCCTGTGGTAGTAATTGGCGACTCCTGTCTTGCTCTCACGAGGGAAGAAGCTAGCTTGCGAGCATTTTTCAGTTCTCCATAAAGGTAGAACACGTCGGCCAGTTGCTCTTCCGTGTATGTGTTTACTATGTCTGCGGCCGTCATCCCAGCACGTTTATTCATTCTCATATCAAGCGGCGCGTCGAAACGGAACGAGAAACCGCGTGACTCGTCATCAAAATGATGTGATGATACTCCCAGGTCGGCTAGTAGTCCATCTAATTGCTCCACCTCATAATAGCGCATCCAATTCTTCAGATATCTAAAGTTGCTGCGAACAAAGGTGAATCTATCATCGTTCACGATATTTAACTCTGCATCGGCATCTTGATCGAAGCCATAAAGATGGCCGTTTCCCCCCAGTCGTCTGAGTATCTCCTGAGAGTGCCCACCTCCGCCAAAAGTAACGTCTACATAAATGCCGTCGGGCTGGATGTCCAGCCCGTCGACGCTTTCCTTCAAAAGGACAGGAATGTGATACGTCTCTGCTGTCTTAACCATTTTGTCATTGGGTGGTTGTCATGATTGCTTTCAGCTTTTCCGCAAACTCTTCTTGCGGCAAGAACGGTTGCTGTGTCTTTTCTACAGCCCATATCTCGATGGCATCATTGATGCCGATAAATCTGACTCCCTGTACGATGTCAGCTATTTGCAGGTAGCGCTTAGGTATCAGGAAGCGTCCATTGCCGTCAAGCGACATTACTTCAGCCTCGGAAACATACTGGCGCAATACCTGTTGTCCTACATCGTCCCATTCGTTGACTTTCTGTATAAGAGCGTCCATTCTGCGATTCCAGGTGCTTTCCGGATAGAGCACGAGGCATTTCTGGTGTACGTCCTTGCGCATCACCAATACCTCCTCGCCTGCTGCCTGCAACACTTTTCGGAAAGTGGCAGGTAGAAAGACGCGTCCTTTGGCATCTATTTTGGCTTCTATATTACCTAAAAATCGCATACGTTCCATATTATAATGAGACTTCGGTGCAAAGTTAATCATTTTCCCCCACATTCCTCCACAATTCCCCACTTTTTTTTATAAAAATATTATTTTTTTTATTCCTGACCCATTTCGGCCCCTGTTTTTTACACATTTGCCAATATTTGTGCAATGCAGTTTGCATGATTATGAATGTCAAAAATGCAACACGAGAACTTAATATGTGTAAAAATGTACATTAAAAATAAAAAAAAATGTCGAAAGCAAAAGTTTTTCTGTAATTTTGCAGTTCAATTTCTATAGTCTATAGAATAGAAGTAGATGGAGAAGACGATTGACATAGACCAGATTCTCAAAAACAAGATGGGTAAGAAAGCCCGATGGGTACCACGTCCTTTGGTGTGGTGGCTGAAACATATTGTTCATGAAGATCAGATTAATGAACATCTATGGCAAAGCCGCGATTTGAAAGGTACGCCATGGCTCAAAGCCACACTTGATTTCCTAAAGGTACGTATCGAGGTGAAAGGAATAGAGAATCTGCCTTCTAAGGATGATCCGAGTCGTTATACTTTTGTCAGCAACCATCCTTTAGGTGGTATTGACGGTGTGGCTATTGGTTCTGTCATTGGTGAGCATTATGATGATAACTTCCGTTATTTGGTCAACGATCTTCTCATGAACCTCCCAGGTCTGGCTCCACTTTGTATTCCTATCAATAAGACTGGCAAGAACGGACGTGACTTTCCTGCTATGGTGGAGGCGGGCTTCAAGGGTGATACCCATATCCTGATGTTCCCCGCTGGACTTTGTTCACGTCGTAGAAATGGTGTTATCCGTGACTTGGATTGGAAAAAAACATTTATTACCAAGAGTATAGAGACCCATAGAGATGTTGTTCCTATCTATTTCGAAGGCCGCAACAGCAATTTCTTTTACCGTCTCTCAAACATCTGCGATCGTCACATAAAGAAAGTGAATATTGCGATGCTGTTTTTGGTTGATGAGATGTTTAAAAACACGGGTAATACATTTACCATAACGATTGGCAAGCCCATACCTTGGCAGACGTTTACTAGTGAGAAAACATCGATGGAATGGGCAAATTTTGTTAAAGAAGAAGTATATAAACTCCCATAAATAAGACTCAAAGCAAACAATTAAAACGATGGAACAGCCAATTATTGACCCGATTCCTGTAGATGTTCTGAAAAAGGAACTGACACCCGACCTTCAGTTGCGCATGACTAACAAGAGCAACAACAAAATCTACATCATTACGGCCCATAATGCGCCGCATGTGATGCAAGAGATTGGACGTTTGCGTGAGATTGCTTTCCGTGAGGCAGGTGGAGGTACTGGCAAGGAAGTGGATATCGATGAATTCGATACTTGTGATAATTGTTATAAGCAACTCATCGTGTGGAATCCAGAGGCTGAGGAGATTATTGGTGGTTATCGTTATTTGGAGGGAAATAAATGGCAACTTGATGAGAATGGACAGCCTATTTTGGCAACTAGTCATATGTTCCACTTCTCAGAAAAATTCCTCAAGGAATACATGCCATATACCATCGAGTTGGGTCGCTCGTTTGTTAGTTTGCCTTATCAGAGTTCTAAGATGGGTGCCAAAAGTCTGTTTGCCCTCGACAACCTGTGGGATGGCCTTGGAGCATTGACTGTCATCATGCCCAATGTGAAGTATTTCTTCGGAAAGATGACCATGTATCCAAGTTATATACGTGAAGGTCGTGACATGATTCTATATTTCCTAAAGAAGCATTTTTCTGATAAAGACGAATTGGTTATTCCTCTTAAGCCGCTGAAGATTGAGACTGATGAGCGTGAGCTCGCAGCCATCTTTACTGAGAATGATTTCAAGGAGGATTATCGCATCCTCAATCAGAGAATTCGTGCATTGGGTTATAATATACCTCCATTGGTTAATGCTTATATGAGCCTTTCTCCTACCATGAAGCTCTTTGGCACGGCCATTAACTATGGCTTCGGTGATGTGGAAGAGACAGGTATCCTTATAGCAATGGATGAGGTTCTTGAAGAAAAACGTGTACGTCATATTGATTCTTTCATCAAGGAGCATCCAGAAGCCCTAAAAATTACTAGTGGCGCCAATAAGGTTATATACAAAGAGAGAAATTGACATAAATCAATAATTCATGCTGTTTGCGCAAACAAATTGCACAAAAGCATGTTTGATTGTCAAAAAAGTATTACCTTTGTATTGTAGTCGTGACGACTACGCACGTTATTCATTAGGTTAGTAGTTAATAGATTTAAGGTAAAGATTATGTTATTAGATTTACAGACAACGAGTCTGTTGGCGTTAGTGGCTATTTCCACTATTCTGAGTATTGTTACTCTGATGAACACCAACATTCGTTGAAAGGAGCGCGGGGTGAGCGATTCATACCGCGCTCTTTTTTTTTGTCTCATAATGATAAAAGGGGTAAAGAATAAACCTGTGCAAAAGGGTGATATGCGACAATTGTAATAATGCATGAAACAAAACAATAATCATTAATCAAGGATTCTTCGTAATTTTGCACCGTCATTCATCAATAACGCAAATCACTAATAAATATGAAACGACCAATACTTGCAATCGCTATGGGTGCCCTGACTTTGATGGGAGCCACACAAGCACAAAAGGCTAACGCCGAAGTAGATCCCAACTTTTATATTTACCTGTGTTTCGGACAGTCAAACATGGAAGGCAATGCTCAATGGGAGTCAATAGATAATTCCGTGGACCCACGATTTAAGATGCTGGCTACCTGTAACTTCTCCTCGCCGTCGCGTACCTTGGGAAAGTGGTATGTTGCCAAATGTCCAATTGTCAGTCCGGTAGGCAAACTCGGCCCCACTGATTATTTTGGTCGCACCATGGTAGCCGCCCTTCCTGCCGACGTGAAGGTGGGTGTGGTAGCTGTGGCCATGGGTGGTAGTCCTATTGAGATGTTCGATAAAGACAAATACCAGCAGAAATTGAACCAGAACCCCAATGAGTGGTGGGCACAGATTGCCAAAAACCATTACGGCGGTAATCCCTATGGACGTCTCATCGACATGGCCAAGAAGGCACAGGAATCGGGTGTCATTAAGGGTATCTTGCTGCATCAGGGTTGCTCGAACAACGGAGACCCTAACTGGCCCAATATGGTCAAGAAAATCTATAACGATATGTTGACAGACCTCGGTCTTTCTGCCGACAGTGTCCCCCTGTTCGTTGGTGAGACCCTGCGTCAGGAAAATGGTGGTTCATGTTATGGTCATAACGTGCAAGTGGATCGTATGCCCAGCGTGGTTCCCACTTCGCATGTCATCAGTTCCGAAGGACTGCCTGGCAATGGTCAGGATCCTTGGCACTTTAGTGCCCTGGGCTATCGTATCTTGGGTAAGCGCTACGCTTTTGCCGCCCTTGAGTTGATGGGTAAGGAGCTGCTTTGTGACACAGCCTATAATCTGACTTATGGTTATAAGAATTTCTATCTGGCAAAGAGTGTCAACATGGAAGTGCCTGAAAGCATGTCGGCTATGCCCGGTCAGTACATAGGCCATAACATTTCTGCCACGGCTACCTTCAAAGATAATCATAAGGAAGACGTGTCTGGAAGTCTGATTTTCAATAGTGAAGACCTTGTTATCAATAATGGCGTCCTTTCGCCCAAGTATGAGGGTAGTGGTGCTGTCGAAGTCATTTATATGGATTTCCTGCGCAACGAACTGAAGAAGGATACCACCATGCTCGACGTGAAGTTCTTCCCCTTCAAGCAGGAGAGTCTGACCCTTTTCAAGGGTAATGCCAGTTTCACTGAGGCAGACAGCACATTCTCCATGAAAGCCACATCGCAGATAGGTTGGGCATATGATGCAGGTGCAGACATGTCTGATTATAAGTATCTGGTAATCAAGCTTAAGGAACCTGTCCAGAAGCAAAGTTGCACAGTGCGCATCTTCGCTCAGAACGATGCTTCGTCTTCCAGCTATTTTAGCAAGACAATCGGCAAGAATGATACGATGGTATATATAGACCTTAACGATATGGTGCGTTCGGGTCGTAAAATCAGTCCGTCACATGTTTGTATCGTCAGTTTCTATAGTACTGCAGTAGTTACTCTTAAGATGGAAGATATCTATCTGACTAATGAGGATATTACTGGTATTGAGGCTATTAACAATGATCCTGTAGAAAACGCTGCGACTTACGACCTGTTGGGCCGTCAGGTGCATCAAAAGATTCTACGACCAGGTATCTATCTCAAAGGCGGAAAGAAGATTTTAATTAAATAATATCAACCAATAACATCTTTATGAAATCAATCATCAAATTATTGCTGGCCATGGCACCCTTGTCGGGTATGGCTGATGAACCTGAAGTACCACTGGTTTTTAAAGCGGAGAATACCTTTGCTCTTTACAAGAAACCAGCCCTGCCTTCCGTAGACAAACTGCCCATTATTAGAGAGTTACCCGATCCTCTGAAAGGTGTTAAGAAATATAAAGATTGGGGCAAACGCCGTGCTGAGATCGCAGCCCAGATTCAGCATTACGGCATTGGAGAGAAACCTGCGGTGAAGCCCGAGCAGGTGAAGGCTCGCATGGATGGTGACACGCTGATAGTCGATGTTACTGTCAATGGACAGACACTGACCTTGCGTTCAGAGATTCGTTATCCCAAAACAGGTCAGGCACCTTATGCTGTTATGATAGGCACCAGTGGTATCTCCCTGCCCAGAAAACTGTTTGATGATAGACCCATTGCTACAATGGTGTTCCACGAAAAACAAGTGAACGACTACGGACAGTTTGGCCGCCACCATGAAAGAGGAGAACATAATTTCGACCGTCTCTATCCTGATTTGAAGGACAATGGCGCTTATAGCGAATGGGCTTGGGGATTGAGCCGTATCATCGACGGACTGCAGCAATTAGGTCCTGAAGTAACGAAGATTGACACTCAGCATATTGGTGTTACGGGTTGTTCGTATGCCGGAAAGATGGCCCTTTATTGCGGTGCTTTCGATGAACGTGTGGCGCTGACTATTGCTCAAGAACCTGGTGGCGGTGGTGCTGCTGCCTGGCGTGTATCACACACTCTGGATGAAGTGGAGAGCCTTGACAGAACAGACTATCACTGGTTTAAGGAGAGCCAGCTCGAGAATTTCCATGGTGACTCGGTCTATCGCCTGCCTTATGACCAGCATGAGTTGTGTGCGCTCGTCTTCCCTCGTGCCCTGCTGTTATTGGGCAACCCCGACTATAAATGGCTGGCCGATGAAGCTATGTTGCCCTCTGCACAGGCAGCCCGTAAGGTCTGGGAGCGTTTTGGCGTAGCTGACCGCATGGGGTGGAGTATTGTTGACGGTCATGGACATTGTCAGCTACCCGATAGTCAGGTGCCAGAGGTTCAGGCATTTATCGATCGCTTCTTACTTGGTCGTTCTGCCGATACCAGCGACGTCAGGATAGTGAAAACCGACAAGTTTAAACACTAAAAAATATGGTTTTGGACGCAAAATCGCGCGCACAAACCTAAAAACAACTTAAAATATAGGCTATAAAGATATATTTTATTTAATAAAGCGGTCATTTTGGCCGCTTTTTGCTTTTTTGTGCGTAAATTTGCAGGCAAAATTGAATAAAGAAGACTCAATGAAAAGAAATTATCGGGTGCTGTACATCCTATTCGCACTCTCGCTGACAGTCACATCGTGCCTCAAAGACAATGACACGGACTCTGATGTAGCCTATAGCGATGCGGCTGTCACTGCCATCACTTTAGGTTCTCTGAACTGCTATACACAAACCACATCGTCAAACACAGGAAATGATACTATTATCAAGACGGTGTTGACAGGTTCAAATTATTACATGACTGTAGATCAGGTCAACAACCTCATCTACAACAATATTGAACTGCCGCAAGGTACAGACCTTGCCCATGTGCTTCTCAGCAGTATCTCAACCAAGAATAACAGTATCGCTACGATGAAAGATCCTTCCAATGGCAAATATGCGCTCATCAGCGCCTATGACTCCATTGACTTCACGACTCCCCGTATTATTCGTGTATACTCATCTGATTTGACCTATGAGCGTGACTACACCATGACGCTCACAGTCAGTAAGACCGATGGTATGAAGCTGGGATGGAAGAAGACGGCTACTGAGACAGCACTTGAAGGATGGGCAGACAAGGTTCTCGTTGCTTTTGCCGACAGCGTCAGATTGGTTGATCGAGGTGTTGTGGTGAAAGATGGCATTGCCTACAGAATGAATGGCACCAAGGTGCAGCAATCTAGTGACCTGGACAACTGGCAGGATGTCGCCACAGCCGACCTCAGCCTCTTGCTGGGTTCTGCTTCTGCCGAGCTTTTTGCAAAGGGTAGCGATGGAAAGATGAAACACTCTGTTGACAATGGCGTCACTTGGCAGGATGAGGCTCTCGACGAGGATGCCTCCTTGCTGCCTACCAGCCAGATTGCCATGACATATTGGAATTATACTCCTATCGATTCTGCTGACTTCGTGCTGATGGCAGGTACCAACCAACAGGGCGATGTGTGCTTCTGGCGCAAAGTCAGTCAGTATGGTGGCGATTACAAGGGAGGTCAATGGGTGTACATGCCCATTGAGGCCGGCAACTATTTCGTATTGCCTCAGCAGAACAACCTGTCGATTGCATATGTTGATAAAGTGCTTTATGCTTTAGGCAGTAACAAAATTGTTTACACCTCACGTGACCAAGGTCTCACTTGGCATCAGAATAGCAATTACGAACTGCCTAGCGATATCCAAGGCACAGCGTTCGCCATGACTGCCGATAAACAGGGTAACCTTTGGCTGGTGACCAATGCCGGACAGGTCTGGAAACGTTAAACCTCATACCACTGCCTACATGAAATTCTCCATTTCATCGTCCATCTTGAGCATCTGCTTTCTGCTGCTAGCCGTTATAAGGCCAGCAGCTGTTTGCGCACAGGACGAGCCGGAGTATAAGATGGAGATTGGAGCTGGCGTAGGTCTCATGAACTATCTGGGCGACTTCAACGGCAGCCTGCTGAAAGACTTCCAACCCATGGGTGGTATTGTGGCAAAATACAAGAGTAACCCAAGGGTGGCATGGAGTGCACAGTTGAACTATGGAACGTTGAAAGGCTACTCGAAGAATGCCAACACCTGGTATCCAGAGTCTGCTGACCAGCCCGGTGCTATGGAGCCAGTGTCTTTCAAGACAAAGTTGGCCGACCTCAGCCTGAAATTCGAGTATAACTTCTGGCCTTATGGCACGGGACGCGAATATTATGGCGCCAAGCCTCTCACTCCTTATATCGCCCTAGGCGCTGGTCTGGCCTTCGCCAAGGCAGATGAGTCGGTAGTGGCTTTTCAAATGCCTATCGGCTTCGGTGTGAAATATAAGTTGCAGAGTCGACTTAACCTCTCGTTAGAGTGGATGATGCACATCTCGGGCAGCGACAAGCTTGATGGCATTCGCGACCCTTACGGCATCAAAAGCACCGAACTGTTTAAAAATACCGACTGCTACTCCACCATACAAGTCGCACTGACCTATGAGTTTCTGGAGAAATGCAAGACATGTCATAACGACAGAGAATAAGAAAACAATATAGTGATTATGAATAATCAATTAGATATGACCCGCATACCACAGCACATTGCCATTATCATGGACGGCAACGGTCGCTGGGCCATGGAGCGTGGCAAGGAGCGCACCTTCGGCCATCAGGCTGGTGTAGAGGCCGTGCGACGCATCACCTCAGAGTGCACCCGACTGGGTGTGAAGTTCCTCACGCTCTACACCTTCTCTACTGAGAACTGGAATCGCCCCGACAACGAGGTGGCAGCCCTGATGGGACTGGTGCTTAGCTCGCTGGAGGATGAGATCTTCATGAAGAACAATGTCCGCTTCCGCGTTATTGGCGATGTCAAGCGCCTGCCCGATGCTGTGCAGCAGAAATTGCACGAGACAGAGGAACATACAGCCAAGAACGATGCCATGACCATGGTAGTAGCCTTAAGCTATAGCAGCCGCTGGGAGATTACCAATGCTGTGAAGCAGATTGTCAGTGAGGTACATGACATGGATGAACTTCCCGAGAACATCTTTAAGAACATCAAGACGGGTGGCATCCGCGCCGAAGATATCACCGAGGAGTTTATCAGCCAGCATCTCTGCACCAACTTCATGCCCGACCCCGACTTGCTCATCCGCACAGGCGGCGAGGTGCGTATCTCCAACTATCTGTTGTGGCAGATAGCCTATTCAGAGCTGTATTTCTGCGACACCTATTGGCCTGACTTTGATGAAAAAGAGCTTCACAAGGCTATAGAGAGTTTCCAGAGTCGCCAGCGTCGTTATGGAAAGACAGAGGCTCAGGTGGAAGAGGAGGAAAGTGAAAAGTAAAAAAGAAATAAAGAAGATAATAAAGTGATCTGTTTTAGTATCATAGATAAGGTAAAAGGATTGGTGAGGGGTGTTCTGCCTTTCTGCCTTTTTGCCTTTACGCCTATTGGAGCCTTCGCGCAAAACAAGATTGTCAATCCCGATATCTCATATGCCGGCACACCGCGTCAGTGTGAGATTGGAGGTATCACCGTCAAAGGTGTCGACGACTACGAGGATGTTGTGCTTATAAACCTGTCTCAGCTTTATGTGGGTCAGTCCATCGAAGTGCCGGGTAGTGAAATCACAGAGGCAGTGAAGCGCTATTGGAAGCACGGCCTGTTCTCAGAAGTATCAATCACTGCCGACTCTATTGTCGACTCGAAAGTTTATCTTTGCATCCATTTGTCTCTGCGTCCACGTATCAGTGATATTCAGTATCATGGTGTCAAGAAGGGCGAACGTTCTGACTTGGAAAGCAAACTCGGAATGGCTAAGGGTACCAGTCTCACCAAGAATGTCATTGACCGTGCCACCATCCTGGCAAAGAAATATTTCGATGACAAAGGTTATAAGAATGCTGAGATTGATATCCGCCAGAGTGATGATATCACTGGCAAGAACCAAGTGATTCTTGACGTTTATATTGACAAGAAAGACAAGATGCGTGTCAAGGAGATTATCCTCGAGGGCAACGATAAGTTATCCGATAGTCAGATTAAAGGACAGTTCTTTTCCAAGAGTGCCCTGAAGACCCTTCATGAGGCTGGCAAGCTGAAGAACCTTTTTAAGACGAAGAAGAAATTCACCCCAGAACGCTATGCAGAAGCCAAGCGCAACCTCATAGACTATTACAACGAGCTGGGATTCCGTGATGCCGCCATCATCGAAGACTCTGTGTGGAATGTGGATGAGAAACATGTCAGTGTGCTGTTTCACATTGATGAAGGCGACAAATATTACTTGCGCAACATCTCGTGGGCTGGTAATACGGTGTTCAATACCGATGATCTTAATGGCCTGCTGGGCATGAAGAGCGGCGATGTTTATAACCAGAAGCTCATGAATAAGCGCCTGTTTGAAGACGATGATGCCGTACACAACTATTATTATAATAATGGTTATGTGTTCTCCAACGTTGAACCCACCGACATCAATGTTGTAGGTGACTCCATCGATGTGGAGGTACGTATCCAGGAAGGTCCTCAAGCCCACCTCAATAAGGTGAACATCTATGGTAACGATCGTCTTTACGAGGAAGTGGTACGTCGTGAATTGCGTACCAAGCCTGGTGACCTCTTCAGCAAGGAGGCTATTATGCGTTCTGCCCGTGAGATTGCGTCGATGGGTTATTTTGACCCAGAGTCGGTATCTCCCGATGTGAAGCCCGACTATGAGAATGGTACCGTTGATATCGACTGGAATCTCGAACAGAAGTCCAACGACCAGTTGGAACTGTCGTTAGGATGGGGTCAGACAGGTATCATTGGTCGTGTGGGTATCAAGTTCAACAACTTCTCTTTACGCAACTTGTTGGGTAAGAATAAGTTACATCGTGGGTTCCTGCCTGCTGGTGATGGCGAGCAGATTGGACTGAATTTCCAGACCAACGGTCGTTACTATCGTTCTTATAACGCCAGCTATTCTACGGGATGGTTTGGTGGCAAGCGTCCTAACGCCCTCAGCGTCGGTGTCTATTACTCTAAGCAGACCGACGTGTCGAGCAACTACTACAACTCGGCCTATCTCAACTCCCTGAGCTATATGTACTCAGGTATGGGTTATTATAATAATGGTTATTACAATAACTATGAGAGCTATCTCGACGATGACAAGTATATTCAACTTATTGGTGTCTCGTTAGGGTGGGGTAAGCGTCTGCGCTGGCCCGATGACTACTTCCAGTTGTCAACCACGCTGGCATATCAACGTTATATGCTGAAAGACTGGCAGTATTTCCTTATCTCTAATGGTAACTGTAATAATATTAACCTGAGTCTGGCTCTGTCACGTACCTCGACGGACAACCCCCTCTTCCCGCGTCAGGGTTCAGAGTTCATGGTGTCTGTATCACTCACCCCGCCTTGGTCACTCTTCGATGGCAAAGACTATGCTAATTTGGCCACGCAGACCACTTATAACAATGACTACGACCGTTGGCAGAACGAGCAGGCTGAGAAATATAAATGGGTGGAGTATCACAAGTGGAAGTTTAAGAACCGCACCTATACCGCCCTTAGCAGTGGACAGAAGTGCTTCGTGCTGATGACACGTGTGGAGTTTGGACTTTTAGGCTCCTATAATAAGAATAAGAAGTCACCCTTCGAGACCTTCTATGTGGGTGGTGACGGTATGAGTGGCTATTCTACCAGCTATGCAGAAGAGACCATTGGTCTGCGCGGATATGACAACGGTTCTATCTCATCAACGGCTTATGTCATGGGTGGAGAGTGGACAGGCAGTCGCTATAGTTCCTACGATGCCTATGCCTACGACCGCTTCACGCTCGAGTTGCGTTATCCCTTTATGTTGGGTAACACCACCATCTACGGACTGGGCTTCCTCGAAGGTGGTAATGCTTGGGCTAAGACACGCGATTTCAATCCCTTCGACATGAAACGCTCCGCAGGCTTCGGCGTACGTCTCTATCTGCCAATGGTTGGATTGATGGGTATCGACTGGGCCTACGGTTTCGACAAGGTCTACTATAGTGGTGGCTGGCAGCGTGGTGGCGGACAGTTCCACTTCGTACTGGGACAAGAGTTCTAATATAATTGAGAATAGAAATTCAGAATTGATAATTAAAACAGAGAGTTATGATTAAAAAAGTTCTTTTCTGCGTTTTATGCGCTTTCTGTGTGACATTGACTTCTTCTGCCCAGAAGTTTGCTTTGGTCGACATGGATTATATCTTTAAGAATATCCCTGCCTACGAACGAGCTAACGAGCAACTCTCGCAGGTGTCAAAGAAATGGCAGGCTGAGGTCGATGCGCTTACCACTGAGGCCCAGACCATGTACAAGAACTACCAGAATGAGGTAGTGTTCCTCTCAAAAGAACAGAAGAAAGCCAAGCAGGATGCCATCATGGAGAAAGAGAAGCAGGCTAGTGACCTGAAACGTAAGTATTTCGGTCCTGACGGTGAATTGTTCAAGAAACGCACTGCTCTGATGACACCTATTCAGGATGAGGTCTATAATGCCATCAAGGATGTGGCCGACCTCCGTGGTTATCAGTTGGTGCTCGACCGTGCCAGCGATGCCGGCATCATCTTCGGTTCACCCAAGATCGACATCTCCGACGAGGTGCTGAAGAAATTGGGATATTCTTATTAATAATATATCGACACTCCGATAATAACAAAAAAATAAACAATAAAAACAATTAAGTCAAAATGAAAAAGTTTATCATTTGCGCTATTTGCGCTTTCTGCGGTCTCACCGCATCTGCTCAGGCCAAGTTCGGCCACGTTAATTCACAGGAAATCATTCAGGCCATGCCTGAGTTCACTACCGCACAGGCCGACATTCAGAAGCTTACCCAGCAGTATGAGGCCGACTTGAAGAGTATGCAGGACGAACTGCAGAAGAAAGCTGAGGCTTTCGAGAAGGAAGAGAGCACACTGCCCGACAACATCAAGCAGCGCCGCAACCAGGAGCTCAACGACCTCTACCAGCGTATCCAGCAGACCTATCAGGACAACCGTAACGCTCTTGACAAGGCTCAGCAGGAGAAGATGCAGGCCATCACCAGCAAGGTGCTCGATGCCATCAAGGCTGTGGGCCAGGAGGGCAACTATGTCTATATCATGGAGATGGGTGCCGGCATTCCCTATATCAGCACAACGCTGTCTACCGATGTTACCGCTCTGGTCAAGACAAAACTCGGTCTGAAATAATATGAAGCATACCCTCATACTGATACTCATGATCCTCCTCGCTGTGCCTGTTTCGTCACAGGAGGAGGTTCCTGTTTCTACGGTACAGCCCAACGTTATCATCGGCTATCTCAGCTATGACTCCGCCCTGGTGTCTATGCCTGAATATAAGTCGGTGATGGATCAGCTGGACAAACTTCGTCAGGCTTACGAGGCAGAGCTGCAGCGGGTCGAGGAGGAGTTTAATCGCAAGTACGAGGATTTCCTCGACGGACAGAAAGACTTTCCCCGCACCATCCTGTTGAAGCGGCAGGGCGAGCTGCAGGACATGATGCAGCGCAATCTGGCGTTCAAGCAGCAGGGGCTGGCCGACCTGTCCAAGGCCGAACGTGAGTTGCTGGCTCCGTTGCGCATCCGTCTTAACGAGACCATCGCCACGTTGGCCCGTAATAAACACCTGGCTGTGGTGGTCAACACCGATTCCAATGCCTGCCCGTTTGTCGAGCCGATGTTGAGTGTTGACCTCAACGAAGAGGTGATTCGCCGACTGAAGAGATGACATTACCACAAGGACCAGGTCCCATAGGGGTGTTCGACAGTGGCTATGGTGGTCTTACCATCCTGCATGCTATTCGTCAGCGCCTGCCCGAGTACGACTATCTGTACTTGGGTGATAATGCTCGTGCACCCTATGGCTCCCGTTCTTTTGATGTCGTCTATCAGTTCACGCGTCAAGCCGTGCTCCGTCTCTTCGAGATGGGCTGCCATCTGGTGGTGCTGGGCTGTAACACCGCCTCGGCCAAGGCTCTGCGCACCATTCAGCAGAAAGACCTGCCCCAATGGGATGCCGACCGCCGTGTGCTGGGCGTCATCCGTCCCACTGCCGAGATCATCGGCAATATCACTCAGAGCCGTCATGTGGGCGTGCTCGCCACCGAAGGCACCATCCGTAGCGAGAGCTATAACATGGAAATTACCAAGCTGCATCCCGACATCAGCGTCACGGGTGTGGCTTGTCCGTTTTGGGTGCCGTTGGTAGAATATAATGAGGCCGACTCGCCTGGTGCCGACTATTTCGTCAAGAAGCGCATCGACCAGATTATGCACCTCGACCCGGCCATCGATGCCATCATTCTGGGTTGTACCCACTATCCGCTGCTGATGCCAAAGATATTAAAGTACCTGCCTGCGGGCGTGTGTGTGATACCTCAGGGCGAGTTTGTGGCCGACAGCCTTGCATCTTATCTGCAGCGTCATCCTGACATGAAGCAGCGTTGCTCCACAGGTGCCACCGCACGTTATCTAACTACTGAAAATCCTGACAAGTTCAGTGAGTCGGCACGTATCTTCCTTCACGAACCTGTCGAGGTAGAACATATCACACTTGAAGGTTAATGGATTGGATACAGCTTATATCAAACTGCCGTCTGGGACAGGAGTCCCGTCATTTGGAGCGTCATGACGATCGTACGGAGTTCAAACGTGACTACGACCGTCTCATCTTCTCAGCACCCTTCCGTCGTCTGCAGAACAAGACGCAGGTGTTCCCACTGCCTGGTAGCGTCTTTGTACACAACCGCCTCACCCATTCCCTCGAGGTGGCCAGCGTCGGCATGTCGTTAGGCAATGATGTGGCTCGCCATCTCTGTCGTCGTGATCCTGCTCTTGCCGATACCCTCGTTGCGGAGATAGGACAGATTGTGGCCACTGCCTGTCTGGCCCATGACCTGGGCAATCCGCCCTTCGGCCATTCTGGTGAGAAAGCCATCCAGACCTTCTTCACCGAGGGCAAGGGCGCCTATCTGCAGCAGCATGTGTCGCCTGAGTTCTGGTCCGACATCACCCGTTTCGATGGTAATGCTAACGCCTTCCGCCTGCTTACTCATAGCTTCAAGGGACGCCGTGTGGGTGGTTTCGCTATGACCTACAGCACCCTCGCCAGCATCGTTAAGTATCCCTTCCCGTCATATAGTGCCACAAAAAACAAATTCGGCTTCTTTACTACAGAGCGTATCCACTATGAGGCGCTGGCCCAGCGTCTGGGCATCCCTCAGATTTCTTCCGAGCCTGGCCACGAGCGATGGGCCCGTTATCCCCTGGTCTATCTTGTTGAGGCTGCCGATGATGTCTGCTATGAGATTATGGACCTGGAGGATGCCTTTAAGTTGAAAATCCTCACCTATCAGGAGACGTGCGACCTCATGCTGTCCTTCTTCGATGCTGAGAGTCAGCAGCACATCCTTGCCCGTATTGACGAGGAGCAGCTCACTGATGTTAATGAGAAGATACAGTATTTACGTGCCTGTGTTATCGGCAAACTCGAAAACGAGTGTGTCAGCGCCTTCATTGCCCATGAGGACGAGATACTCAATGGCACCTTCAGTGGTTCGCTCATCGATGCCGTAGCGCCCATCCAGCGTGAGGCCTATCGCCACTGCACCAAGATATCCCGTGAACGTATCTATCGCAGTCAGCCCGTGCTCGACGTCGAGCTCTCCGGTTACCGCATCATGGCAACCCTCATGGAACTGATGGTCGAGGCTATTGAGCATCCGGAACGCTACTATTCCCAGCAGCTCATTGGTCGGGTGAGCAGTCAGTACGACATTGACAATCCCGACCTCGAGACACGTCTCATGGCCGTCATCGACTATATCAGCGGCATGACCGACGTCTATGCGCTTGATGTCTATCAGAAAATCTGTGGCATCTCCCTGCCTATTATATGATATTGTTAAGTTCAATATAAAACAAACTGAGGGCGCGGATTTCCGCGCCCTCGTCTGTCTTAGTAGATGTAAATCTTGAAGTCTTTCACGCTGCCTGGTGCGCCTTGTTCGGCACGTGGCAGATACTCAAGGGCTTTTACGCTTTGCTCTGAGCCGAGGTCAATGACAAGGAGGTGAGGAGCCGAGGCACCCTTCTCCGTCTGCCAGTAGGTGGACTCTTGCAGGTCGAAGACCTTGTCGCCTAAGTGGTTGCCGCCTTCATCCTCGCTGTTGGCATACTTCGTCTTCCAAGGCTCGCGAGAGAGGCGCTTGCCGTCGTTGCCCTGCAGATAAATCTCGGCGATGGCTACGCGGTCGTTGGCCGTCTGAGTAGAGAGACACTCGATGGCGAGATAGCGACCTTTGGCGGTCTTACCAAACTGGATGGTCTGCCAGCCATTGCCAGCCTTGAAAGCGCCTGCGCTGACAGGTGTAGCGCTGTTGAGGTCGGGCTTGTCGCCAATGTTATTGTGTTTATTGCTCTTCTCCAGTTGCAGCTTGTTCAGCTCAGGCTCGGCCTGTCCCCAGACTACAGTCTCCTTAGGACCAACCACGTCGAGCACGATGACCTCGTTCTTACCTTTCTTCAGCCAGCAGCCAGGCACATAAAGTGTCTGTTGCGGACCGATGCTCCAGATGCGGCCCATGGCATGGCCGTTGACATAGACCTGCCCCTTACCCCAAGTCTCGAAGTTCAGGAACGTGTCACCTACTTTCTTCAGGTCGAAGTAGCCGCGATAGTAGCCACGATTCCCCAATGCAAGAGGCTTTCCGAAGGCATTAGGATAGGCATCAGAGTCGAAAGAACGGGCAGCTCGGTTGTAATCATCAGAAATAGGTGTCATCGTCCATTTCTTCAGCGTCCACGCTGCTTCGTTGCCATATTCGTCAGCCTCTGCGTTGATGACGACATCGCCAACGATACCTTTGAAGTCCTTGATGGCACGACCGAAGTTGATACGGCCCATAGCTTCAACGAGGATAGCCAGCTTCTGTCCTTTCTTTACAGGGGGCAGGGTAAGTGACTTCTCATTCTTTACGCGGTCAATCTTTCCGATATATACGTCATCGATGAACACCTGGGCATAGTCGTGAGCCTCCAGTGTGAGTGTGCTCTGCATGGGAATCTCGGGAAGTGCTGTCACATAATAGGTCATACCCCAACCTAAGTCCATCTCTTCGAAAGTCTGTGGGTTGACGCTGGGGATAAGATGCTGGTTGCGATAGAACGGTGCAAACTCCGTCAGCTCAAACTTAGGTACGGTCACTATAGGCATGGGAGCCTTGGGCACGGCGGGAAGTTTCTTGCCGTCGTTGTATTTCTCCATCATCTTGCGCAGCTCCCAGAACTTCGGTGTAGCCTGGCCATATTCATTGATGGGGGCGTCGTAGTCATAACTGGTGACGTCAGGTGCAAAGCCTGGGCTGTTGGCACCTGCCCAGTGGCCGAATGAGGTACCTCCGTGAGTCATATAGAGCGAGAAGCTGATGCCTTTCGACAGCATTTCGTCCATACCCTCCACCATATCCTTGGCAGGACGGGTCTCGTGACGTGCACCCCACTTGTCGAACCAACCGCTCCAGAACTCAGAACACATCTTAGGTGCATCGGGACGCAACTGACCCAGACGACGGAACTGGTCGTCGATGTTGGCACCAGTACCGAAGTTCATCGTCCATGTCAGGTCGTCGAGGCCGTTCTTCTCGAAGTTGCTCGACCAGTCGCACTGGAACAGCGACAGTTCCTTG
This sequence comes from uncultured Prevotella sp., assembly GCF_946407605.1. Classification (GTDB taxonomy): domain Bacteria; phylum Bacteroidota; class Bacteroidia; order Bacteroidales; family Bacteroidaceae; genus Prevotella. Next base: position 22,716 of record NZ_CAMJOS010000002.1, on the reverse strand, counting down.
CCGTAGATGCCACGCAGGCAGTCACGGATCTCGCTGACATAGGGCTTATCCTCGCCATACGAGCCGTACTCGTTCTCTACCTGAATCATGATGATTGGGCCACCGTTCTGAATGGTCAGCGGCTTCAGCTGTTCGCCCACCTTCTCCTCGAAGATTTTTACGCGTTCCAAAAAGTAAGGATCACGCTCACGGAGCTTAATGTCTTTCTTTTTCAGCAGCCACCAAGGCAAGCCGCCCATCTCCCATTCGGCGCAGACGTAGGGGCCGGGGCGCACGATGACGTAAAGCCCGTTTTTCTGTGCCAGCCGGCAGAACGCTGCCACATCGTTGTTGCCTGTGAAGTCGAATTGTCCCTCACGCTGCTCATGGATGTTCCAGAAGATGTAGATGCACACGGCGTTCATGCCCAATGCCTTACACATTTGGATGCGGTGCTCCCAGTAAGGGCGCGGGATGCGGGGGTAGTGCACCTCAGCCGCCTTTACCACGAATGGTTGGCCGTTCAGCAGAAAAGTGTTCTCGCCTGCCTTAAAACTGCCATTCGCGGTTTTCGGCTGTGCATACGCCGTCAGTGCGCATGCCAATAGGATGGCTGTCAGTAAGTGTTTCATAACGCAGGCCCCATTTTTCCGTTCCACTTCAGATACCAGTTTTCCTGGTTGCGGAGCTTGCTTCGGATGTCCTCTGAAGCATTGCCGCTACCAGCACGGGCAGAGATAATGTTGCCCATGAATTCACCGGGATCACTACTGCGCAGTGCGAACCGCATGACATCGTAGAAGCGTGTGCCTTCAAAGGCAAACTCCAGCGCTTCCTCGGTGAGCAGCAACTGGCTGACATATTCCTGCTGGGCAGCCAAGGGTACGGCCTGCTTCTGGCCGTCGACCTCGATGGAATCGGGGAACTGGTAATACTCATTCAGCGGTGTGAAACCCGACCCACGGGTATGAATGCCAATGGTGTTCATGTTGTTGGTACTGCGATTGTACGCCAGGGCCTCGGCTGTGAAAATGCCGTAGCGCGAGGTGGGGAAGTCTAACTGACGCAGCCATGTGGAGTCGCTCTCACTGTAATATGGGCATACCTCGTTGATAATAACGTCGTTGTTCAGACCCTTCGACAGAATCTGGAAAGCCATACGCGGATAGCCGGCCATGTTGAGGGCCTCAGCCATGCGCAGGTAAACCATCATCTTACGGTAGATGTGAACATTGCGGCTGGCATACTTTGTTATGAGCTGTGTCTCAATGCGTTCGCCAGTGATTCTGTCGCTGGTGTAGCCCTCGCCCCAAGAAGTGACGAGGCGCAGATCGCCTGAACGGTGCAGTGAGAGGTTCTTTGGCGCATAGATCACGCTGGTGCCATTGGTACCCACGCAGCAGTGCCACTGTGCGGCAGAGATTTCCTGTATGCGCTGTGAGGGCGTCAGACTGTACTTATAGTCGTTCTCATCAGTGGAGTTAAACAGGTTGCGCAGCTCGCTGTAGTTACCCTCAGAACGGGTGGAGTCGCACGGTATCATCGTGATGAGTTCGCTGTTGGGCATGTAACTCTCATTGGTATCCAAGCCTCCCCCCCAGTATCTCAGGGAGAGCCACGTGGTGCTACCCGGTACCCAGGTGTAGAGGTTGACACCGACGGGATAGGTGGAGTTCTGACCATTGCGCTCACTGATGTATCGATAGTATCGTAGGGCGGCCTGCCGGTACAGTTCGGTATCGCCGGAGGCACTGGCCTGCCACAGGTAGAGATCGCCCATCACGATATTGATGGGGAACCACAGGAAGCGTGCATCGTTGCCACGGATGGAACCATAGCCGGGATACTCGCGGCCGTAGCGCTCGGCCAGCGGCTGCAGGTCCTTGATGAAGTAATCGCATATGGCATCGAGGTCGTAGGTCGGGTAGGTGAGTTCTGCCTCATGCTTTGTGAGAATCGGCTCAGTGACGAACACGACCTTGCCATAGTTCAAAACCATCTGCAGGTAAGTCCATGCGCGGATTGCCTTTACCGCTGCATACTCCTTCATGAAGATAGACTCATTGCGGTTGTTCTTCAGTGCTGTGTCGGCATGTGCAATGAAGTAATTGCAATTGTTGATGATGGCGTAGTAGTCGCGGGGGTTATTGTACTGGTTGTCGTCACCAATCTGGAACAGGGCGACATCGCGCAGATCGCTCGAAGCCACACTGGTTATACTGGTCAGATCGCCGCGCACCTCACCAAGCAGTATGGTGCGGTCGGCTATGATCTGGAGCTTCTTCAGGATGCCAGTGACGGAATAGATGGAGTCGGTGGAGCTGTTCAGATGGTCTGTGCCAGCATAGATAATCTCATTGGATTCCTGTTCGAAGAAGTCGGAACAGGAGATGAGGAGGAGTGAGGAGTGAGGAGTGAGGAGTGAGATTAGTCCTGCCATCATAATCCTCGCCCATTTCTTACGTCCGCAAGCCGATTTCTTATCGTTTATCTTTGTATTCATAAACTATAAACTTTAAACTCTAAACTATAAACTTTAAACTCTAAACTTAGAGGTTGATTTTCACACCAGCCACCAGCGAGCGGCTTTGAGCCAGGCGTCCCAGGTCTATGCCTTGTCCGATAACGTTGCCTGTCATGGCAAACTCGGGGTCAGCGCCTAAGTACTTGGTGAACGTGAATACGTTGTTGGCCTGAATCCAGAACTGCAGACCCTGTATGTATTCCGAATTGAGAGGTAGGTCGTAGCTCAGCGTGACACTCTTGAGTCGCAGGTAGCTGCCATCTTCTATCCAGCGGTCGCTGAAGCGGGAGTTGCCCATGGGATCCTGGAAGGTGATGCACGGTATGTCGGTCTGTTGTCCTTCAGCCCGCCAGCGGCGTTGCAGTGCTGTCCCCTGGTTCATGAAACGCGAGCCGCCTTCCAATTGTGCACGCATATAGTTGTAGACATCGTTGCCTACAGAATAGTTGAAACGCATGTCGAATTTCAGCCGTTTCCATGCCAAGGTTGCGGAGAGGTTACCATAGATATCAGGATTCGGGTCACCGATAATGGTGCGGTCGGCCGTTGTAATCTGATGGTCACCATCAAGGTCGGCAAATTGTATGTCGCCGGCACCGAAGTAGTTCTTGTCAACACCATTGTCGCCCAAGACATACAGACTGGCGGCCTGTGCCTCTTCAGTCGTAGAGAACACACCCAATGCTTTATAGCCGTAGAAGGCATTGGCCACCTGGCCTACCTGGGTGCGGACGGTGGCTCCATAGACCTCGCTGTCCATATACTGGGCATTGTCTGCCAGTTCAGTAATCTTGTTCTTGTAGTGACCCAGACTACCGCCCACCTGCAACTGCCAGTCCTTGAGATTAAGCACCTTGTAGGTGACATTGACATCGAAACCGGTATTCTCCAGTTTGCCGCCGTTCGACCAGTTCTTATCCAGTCCGGAGAGGAAACCCAAAGACTGTTGTGTCAGCAGGTTATTTGTCCAGCTCTTGAATGCGTTGAACGACAGGGCCATCCGGTTATTGAACAGACTGGTTTCGAATCCGGCATTGAGACGGCGTGTGGTCTCCCATTGTATCTCGGTGTTTCCGATGCCGCTGAACGACAGCTCTGCAATGGCATGCAGGTACTGCTGTGCGCGGAAGTAGCTGCGGGCAGCGTAGTAGTCGATATCATCGTTGCCGCTGACATCGTAGCCGGCAGTAAGACGCAGGTAATCAATGCCTTTGACCTTGGCCAGCCAAGGCTCATTGCTCATGACCCATGAAGCCTGTATACCAGGGAAGATGCCCCATGCGGCATCAAACAGACGGAGGTCACCGCCGTCCTGTCCGAAGCGTGAAGAACCCTCGACGGTGAGGTTGGCTTGCAGGAAGTAGCGGTTCCTGAAGTTATAAGATGCCTGTGCATACCAGGCCAGTGAGTTCCAGTTGTCGTTGGCACTGGCATCGTCGGCATTCTTTAAGCTGGAACTCATGAATGGGGTCTTATCGTTACCGGTATCATAGCCTAACTGTGAGTTCATGGTGTAACTCTCCCAGTTGATGCGGGCTCCAGCAAAGAGGTGTACGAAATGGGCATCGTAGCGGTTTTGCCAGTCAATGCGGGTATCGCTCATGACGGAGTTCTGCTTCGAGGCCAGTGAGCGTACTTCGTTTTCGCGATAGGCACCAATGGAACTGACATAGTAACTGGGCGTGCCGTTGATGGGGATGTAGAACATCTCCCTGGTGTTCACCAGATTGTAGCTGAAGTGCTCCGATAGTGAAAGGTTCGTGTTGAACCGATACGTCGGGGTGACCGTCAGGTTGAGCATGGAGTTTTCGAAACGGTTCTTGTTTTCTGCGTCGGCATACTCATTGATGGCGGCGGGGTTGCCCAACTGCCAGTTGTAACCGTTATAGTTTGCCAGCGCTTCTGTCAGATAAGATTCCTCTTCAATGTCGAAGTGCGAACTGCTGAGTACGCCGCGGCCATAGCTGTAGGGACTTAGGAAAGGACTCTTCACATAAGCCAGAAAACCAGGTGACGTCGGTGTCCCCTCGTCGTAGCTTTCCGGCGCACCGTCGTTGCGGATGTTGCGTGTGCTTTTGGCAAACGACGCATCGAAACGGACGCCGAAGCGTTCGGTGAGACTGATGTCCGTGTTGAAGCGGATATTCAGACGGCCCATGTCATTATACTTCAGTGGACTTTGTTGATCGACATAGCCTACCGACAAGTTGTAGTTGGCCACATCATCACCACCCTCCACGTTAATGCCGTAGTTCTGGGTCATGGCCGTATGGTAGACAAGGTCTTTCCAATCGGTATTCTGGTGGTACTGGGTGTAATAATAGTAGTCGGGATTCTCGTTGAGGAACTTGAACTCGCGATTGGTGGTGTTGGTAGTCTTCAACAGTTCTGAGGCATAGCTGCGATACTGCTCGGCACTCATCACGGAGAGGAACTTCGGCTCGAGTACCACGCCAGCCGACACGTTAGCCGTAATACGCGTAGCCATCGACTTGTTACGACGTGTTTGGATGAGGATGACACCATTGGCACCTTTCGCACCATAGAGTGCCGTACCATTGCGCATCACAGTCACCTTCTCGATGTCATTGGGATTGATGTTCGACAGGATGTCATTGTAGAATCCGTCGTGCAGCATGGAACGGCCATACTGCTGATCAATGATAACACCGTCGATCACAATGAGCGGTTGTGCGTTGACATTCAGAGAGTTGAGTCCCTGAATGAACATCACGCTGCCGATGCCGGGCGCACCACTACGCTGCTGCGTGTACACCGTTGCGCCAAGTTGCTTCTGCACCTCTTCCTTGATGTTCACGGAATTGGTGTACTTGAAGTCACTGGCAGTAAAGTCGTTCATTACGTTGATCTCAGCCTGATACTCGCTACTGAATGATGTGGGATACAAGCGCGACTCCTTCTGTTGCTCATCGATGAGCAGACCCTGCCTGACAGGGTTGTGGTCAGGCGAAGTAATGTAAAGGGCCGTCGTAAACACGGGTACCTTCAGCAAATAGGTGCCGTCGTCTTCTGTAAGGGTACTGTAGCCATTCAGACCGTCGGCCTTCACAATGGCACCTGCTATGGGTTGCCGCGTAGCAGCATCCACGATGAGGCCGCGAACCGTCCGAGTTTCATATTGATTCTGCTTCTCAACGATGGTACGTTTACGTGCAGGCTCTTCCTCGTCGTCTGTATCATCCTGGGCCGAAACACAGAATGGCATGGCAAGGAGCGCCAGACTCAGCACCATCCTAAAAGACTGATGGAAAGCGACAGACAGCATATCTGTCAGATTTCTTCCGTATATCTTGGTAATCATAATTCTTTTCACTTTTCACTTTTCACTATTCACTCTTCACTCTTCATGTGGTTTCAGGATGATACAGTCGATACGCATGGTACGTGTGTACTCGTTGTTGCGTTGCTGTGTACTAGTGACATAACTCTCAACCTTCAGCGATACCTGTGGTTCATCCTCTTCAAGACCATAGGAAGCTACGGGGAACATAAAGTTCTCGGCCACCTTGATATAGTCCACTTCATCGGGCTGGTTCACCACAGCGGTATTGTTCACCAAGGGCACACCCTCGTTGTTGCCCGTCTTCACCGTCTTTCCGTCCTGCGTGTGATGGTAGAGGGTGAATTTCAGACGTGTGGGTAGTCGCTGTATGTCGGTGGCATTGCTGTCGTTGGCCAGAGCTGGAGCGGTGACTACATAGATATCGTAGCCAATGTTCGAGAGCACATCCTTGATATTGAATGTCACACTGTGGTTCACGGTGGTACGTGTTGGCTCGAACTCTACGAAGCCGTTGTTCGACACCTTATTGTAATAGGTGTTACCCGATTCCACATAGCGGTTGCGTGGTACAATGGTTTCAATCCAGGTCGTATCTTTCGAGCCGTCTTCTTTGGTAGTGACCTTGTCCACAACCTTGCTGACTTCACGGATGCTTCCCTGGCCTTCAGCTTCAATGATCTTTGTCTGGAAGAAAGTCTCACGCTTGTCAATTTTCCAGTCATTAACTTTCATGGCTATGCCATTACTGCACGCCATATTCGTATTGCCGGTAAAGATACCGCTCAACGGGTTGAAGTACTGGTAGTAGTGCAGATCGTCGGCTCCCCATGTGTACTTGCGTGAGTTGTAGAAGAGTACGGCATTGGTCGACATGGCCGAATCCAGCAGCATGGCATCCGTGTTGATGGTGCGGCTGAAGGCTGTTCCCTTCATGATGGCCATGCGGGTGTTTGTGTAGAATACGGAGTCGCGTTTGTCGACCGTGTTGTCATAGTTGAAATAGTTCTGGTATTCGTCTACGAGTTTACGCCACACCTCATTAGTGGGCATCAGCATCCAGTAAGTGCTGTCCTCATTGTTCAGGCGGGCATTGAGGAATTGGCTGTCGAAGAGATCGTTCTGTTGACGGAACACAGAATCGAGGTAGATGGTACGTCCGTCCACGATGCCGCCTTCCACGCTCTTGCTGGCCTGGAACTCCTTGCGGTAGAAACGCTCATTGTAAAAGAAACTGTACAGACTGTCCAACTCAGCATCGCGACGCATATACTCAAACACGTTCGGGAAGTAGTCAACCTGACTGCCCACGGTAAACAGCACACCATTGTCATAGATCTTGTTGCTGCTGGTCAGCGGACTGTTGCCAATCTTGCTGGAAGTGAGCAGAATGTTCTTGCCGTTCATCATCATGATGGTGTCGTTGCTGGATTGAGACACGGAGTAGTTGTACAAAGCGATATGGTTTTGCAGGAACTCCTTGATGGTGCTGTTGTCTCTGTCGTCAACCTTACCCTTCTCGGCATGATAGGCTGCAATGAGTTTGTCGGCCTCTTCCTTGGAGAAACAACTGTTGGTAGGCGCAAAGACGGTGAACACCTGTGCTGAGGCCAGCGACTTGTCGTAGCCACAAGCCTCGACAACACTACTGAAGTTGCTCAGTTCCGGGTTCTGCTGGATAGCCTGCCATAGCGATCCCTCTTCTACGCCCTCTGGAGCCCTATTGTTGTGGTCGTCCCACGTGTCGGAGCAGGCGCCGAAGGTGAGGGCGGCTATTGCCAGCCCTATCACCTTATTATATATATGATTAGTTGTCATAATTTTAAACTTTTCACTTTTCACTTTTCACTATTCACTTCTTAGAGGTCGTCCTCCATCTCGCCCTCGCCGTCGACGCCATAGACGCTCTTAGGCACAAGCTCCAAGTAGTCGAGCATGAACTCGTTGTTGTTACCCTGCTTACCGTCGCTCGCCACACGGAACCGCACGTAGTGATCCTTGTTCGCGTCCATGTAGGTTTGGCATAGCACACGGCGGTGCGTGCGGTAGTTACCAACGAAGTAGTTCTTGGACGATGTACTGAAGTGGAACAGGGAACGTGGTGCGCGGTAGGCACCAAGATTCTTGAGCACTTTCTGCTCGGCCGCCTTCTGTTCATCGGTCATCTGGTCATAGTTGTTAGGCTCCTCGTCGAATACGAAACGGTCACCCAAGAAGGCTTCGTCGTTGAGGAACTGTGTCATATCGAGCGGAATGCCTTGTGGTACACCGTCGAAATACACTTGCGCCACACCGCGGGTGGGCAGGGCACAGAAACCCAGACGCACCTGCCAGTCGCCGCTGTAGGGTACGGGCGGTATGCGGAACTCGAAGTCATAGTCGCCGAAGAGGTTCCACTCGTCGCCCTGCCACGACCAGAAGTTGATGTGTGGTCGGCGCAGTACAACATAGCAGTTTGAGAATGTTACACCGTCCAGGTAACCCATGGGGAAGTAGTAGTTGCGGCCGTTCTTAGGCGTTGAGGCATCGTCAGGTACACCGGAGTTGTCATCCTGTGTCGGATCGCCCTCAAAGCGTAGGTGATTGGACATCACTTCGGGGAAGACACTTGAGAAGTCGAGTCGGATTCGCATGTTCTGGATCTTGTTCTGAACCTCGTCGCTGAAAACGACAAGGTCGTCAACAAAGAACATGTGGCCGTTCAGGGCATCATGGTCGAAGTTTGCCTCGATGGTCGGGCTAACATGGACCCCCTCTATTTTGTATTGATTGTCGTAGCGGCGGTTGATGTAGCGCTCACCCTTCGTGGCGTTGCCAAGCCATGCTGTCACGGTGGCTTTCTCAATCTTTACCAGGGTATGAGGCAACAGTGTATGGAACCACTCTATGGGATTGATGAGTGTTTCATCGAAACCGAATGCCCCCTGCACGACACCGATATTGACATCCATTGGTGTCAAATCTGCGGTACCGGCGGTATAGCGCGTCACCACGTGATACTGCATGAAGCGTTTCAGTGGGTTGATGCTGTCTGTCAGGTTCTCAAAGCTATGACCTTCCTTGCTGACATCTTTGGGATATACCTTGTCATAGATGCTGCATGCCAGATCATAGAGGGCACGGATGTCGCCTTTGGCTATGCCGTACTTCCGCTGCAGCACCTCATCGGGCTCCACAAAGACAGTGTAGCCATAGAGTTTCTGGTCGGGAACCCATGCCACTTCCTTCCAGAAGTCGGAAGTGTAGTAGTATTTGGAATACGCATCCTTATCGTAGTCCTCATCTTCTACAAGGGTCATCTGGCTGATGACATCAGTGGCTACCAAGGCATTGTAGAAGGTCTCGAATGGTGACTCGCTTGTTGCGGCATGTTCTCGCAGGATGTCGGCAATATAGCTGTTTGACTTTTCAATAACCATATCGACAGGCTGCATGATACCATTTTCCACAGAGTCGTCCTTCAGCTCAAAGATGATGTGTGCTGTGCCCTGGAGGAATACAACGGCATTGCTGTCGCTGTCGAAACCCTGTGAGGTGGCCAGGTAGCGCCCCAGCATATTACAGGTAGCCAGACGGTCCTGCGTCATTTCCATCGTGGTGTACATGTTATTCACTATATGTGTGCGGGCTATCGTGTCGCAGTCTGCATCGGAGAGTTGCGACACACTTGTCAGGCCGCGCGCCCGCAGATAGACATTCACTGCGCTGTCTGAAGGAACGAAACATGTTAAGTGTCCGTATGAGGATAGCACTTTCATCACGTTGGCGCGCTCTACAATCTCTGTAAATTTGCTGTACTGCCTGCGGTTCTTCAGAAAGTCGCTGGCCATCTCACCCGTAAAGGTGTAGAAATTGCTTTTGTCCGGCTCGTCAGAACAGGATCCCAGCGTCATGCTAAATGATATATAACAAATGATGAATGATAATCCTATCAGATGTTTTTTCCTTATCTTAGTCATCATAATTCTCAATTTTCAATTATCAATTCTCAATTCAAGATCAGTTGCTATTCTGGTAGCTGCTGTCTTCTCCGCTGCTGAAAGCGGGATTCTGCACCAGGTTCTTGTTAACCTTGATTTCATCGTTGTTGTAAGGCCAGTAGATGGCATCCATCTTTGTCAGCTTGTTCTGGATGAGCGAGCTGCCAGTGGTAACCTTCCGCAGGGCGGCATTGACCAGTGCCCGCGTGTTGCCGTCGCGCTGAGAGCGACGCACCAGATCGTACCAGCGTTTGCCCTCGAACATCAGTTCACGCTGACGTTCCTGAAAGACCAGTTCTTCTATCTGCGACTTTGTGTTGTAGTCGGTGGCCACGAGCGTATCCTGCAGGGTGGTCTGACAGATGGCGCGTTTGTTGACGGCGTTGATCAGACTGAAAGCTTGTGCCAGAATCGGTGCGTTATAGGCTACGGTCTCGTTGTCGCTGCCTTCACGCATGGTCTGCGCCAGTGCCTCGGCCTTGAGCAGCATGATGTCGGTCAGGCGATAGATGACCCAATTGGCACCATTGTTGCCGTCAGCGTATATGCCGGAATAGGAAAGAGACGTCGGTGAACTGGACGAACCGGCAGCCTGAATGAGAACCTGCTGCGAGGTGTACTTGTTGATGCTCTTAGTCAATATGTTGCAGTTCTCATAGATGCGGGCATCAATATTCTTGTTCTTGTCGGAAAAAATGGTACGTCCGCTTTCCTTAGCGATGTCGTCAATCACATAGTCCGATGGTGCCAGATAACCGCGCATTGCACTGGCGTTACCATAAAAGACGTTGACGGCCGAGTTTGCAAGCATACTGTTGCCGCTTGGGTCATCCTTAAACACCAACTGGAAGATGATCTCCTGACGGGCCTTTGCCTGTTCGGACTCCACATCCCGGCCAAACAGCGTGGAATAGGCATTGCCGTAGAATCCACTCGTAACCTGCTCACTCACAAGCGGGAATCCGTTATAGCGCTCGAAAGCGGTCGCACTGCTGGAACCCGTAGAACTGCCGAGGGTGCTGCTGGAACTGCCGCTCATGGCCAAAATTTCCTCGGCCATGGTCTTCTTTGACGCGATGACCTTGTCTGCGTAGTTAATGCACTGCTGGTAGTCTTTCTTCCACAGATACATCTCGCATAACATGGCATGTATGGCATCCTGTGTGATGTGTCCCGTCTGATAGAGTGGGGTCGTGGTAGGATAATACTTCACGGCTTGGCCTTTTACACGTTCCAGATCGTTGATGAGTGAATCGAGCACTACGTCGAACTTTGTGGCTGGCAAATCCATCCTCTGGTCGTCGTTGGTGTAGGCCTCGGTGGAGTAGGGCACATCGCGGAACGTACGTATCAAGTAGAAGTAGCACAGTGAGCGCAGTGCCACCATCTCTGCAATGTTTGCCTGCAATTCGCTATCGGAATAGCTGGGGTCGCTGGCTGCCACTTGGGGTGCATACTTGATGACGGTGTTACAGCGGTTGATAATGTTGTAGAAACACTCCCATGAAGTATAGCCGTTAGTGGCCATAATATTCTCGTTTAGCACGTTCAGAAGATTGGCATCGTTGGTACTGTTCAGTCCGGCACCGATATTCTCGCTACGTGCTTCTCCCCAAATGATCATGCGACGTATCATGGCATCGGATTGCATGCCGGAGTAGCAGCCTGCGATGATGCCGTCGACATCGGCCTTCTCGTTCCAGAAGTTATTCAGCACGATGTCGTTCAACGGCTCTATCTCCAGAAAGTCGGAACAGGAGATAAAGAGATAAGAGGTGAGAGGTAAGAGGCAAGAGATGACTCCTGTCATTACCTTGTTATATATTCTGTTGGTCATCATAAACTTCAATTTTTCAATTCTTCAATTTTTCAATGCTTCAAAAGTCTACTGTGATACCAAGGGTAAAGGAGCGTGAACGTGGTGTCTGAGCCCAGTCGATGGCGGGATCGTAGCCGCGGGCAGAGATGTCAGGGTCAACACCAGAGTACTTCGTGATGACAAATGGATTGTTCACACTGGCATATAGTGAGAGACGTGACAGACCGATCCACTTCAGATACTTCTTCTTGATGGCATATGATATCTGAGCATAGCTCATACGGAGGTAACTGCCGTCTTCCACAAAACGGTCGCTGACCAGTGTATTGTAGCTCGATGTGGATCCGTACATCGCACGTGGAATGTTCGTTACATCGCCCTCCTTGCGCCAACGATAGTTTACGGCCTGACTCTGGTTGTTGTTGCCAATCATAGCTTCAGCATTCATACGTGCCATGTTCAGAATCTTGTTGCCATAACGGTAGTTGAACTGAGTGGTCAATCGCCAGTCGCCATAGTTGAAGGTGAAACCGAAACCACCCGTCAGCTTGGGCAGTGAAGAGCCGAGGTAGACAATATCAAGGGCATTGATCTGACCGTCGTGGTTGATGTCCTCATAAATGGCATCACCACCGCAGAAACGGTAGTTTTTGCCCGTTCCGTCGTTGGTGTAGTTATATATCATGCGGAGCGGGTTGCCTTGTGCATCGTAGATGATTTCACCCTCCTCGCTGAGACCGACGGGTGCTGTCTTCCCCGACTGAAGGAACGCTTCCCGCTGGCTGTCGCTCATCTTGTTGAAGGTAGAGTAATTGTACTGATAGACCCCCTTGTAGCGGAATCCGTAGATGGCACCTAACGGGTTTTCCAGTTGCACGCGGCGTAGTGTTTCGCTGTTGGAATAGCCGAAAGTAGAGTTGAGGCTGTTAAGTACATATTCGTCCATCTCCAATATCTCGTTGCGGTTGTTGCCGAAGTTGGCATTCAGGTCAAAGGTGAACTTGCCCACCTTGACAAGATCACGGGTGTTGATATGGAATTCCCAACCGGTGTTTCGCATCTTACCGTTGTTGTGGTACGGTACGGTAGCAAAACCAGAGTTGGATGGAATGCGGTAGTTTTCAAGCAGCATGTCCGATGTGGTTGATGTGTATAATTCAACAGCCATGGTGAGTCGGTCGTCGAAGAGTCCCAAGTCTAAACCGAGGTTATAGCTTGACACCATTTGCCACCTCAGGTCTGTCAGTTGGATGTTGATGGGGTACATGGCACTCTTGTCAATGTATTTATCGGTGACTCCATACTTCGATGTGTACAAGTACTCCTTGTTGGGTTGGTTACCCACACGTCCCCAACTGGGACGTATGGCAAGCATCGACAGCGTGGGTTTATATTTCTCCATCCAAGGCTCGTCGCTGACAATCCATTTCAGCGATGCCGACGGGAAGTATCCCCAACGGTTGTTTGGGCCGAACTTGGTGGTACCATCAGCACGCAGTGTAAAATCGGCAATGTAGCGGCCCTTGTAGGCATAGTGAGCCGAGAAGGTGAAATACATGGAACGCCACTGATTGTACCAACTGCTCATATTACTGATCTGGCCACCGGCATCTGAACCATCAATACCTGATGCAGCTCCCTTCTTGTCTTCTGACTGACCGGAAGAAGAGCCGCTGGTTAGTTCAAATCGGGCAAGGGCCAATGCAGAGTGGTCTTTGTTTTTGAAGGCAGGAATGAGTGTCAATGTCTGCTTGGTGTTGATCGATACGCTTTCCGATGATCCGTCATAGGTGGCGTTCACGCCAGATCCATTATCCCACTTCACAGAACGCAACTCCTGCGGATAGTAGCGGTTGTTGAATTCATTATAGATATTCATATACACCGAGCCGCGCCAATTCAATTGCCAGTGGTCTTCATCCATGCCTAAGAGCTGATACTGGATAATGAGCTCCGGGGTCATGTCGTAAGTGCGCTGCTGGTTCTTGGCCAGATGAGCACTGGCTACGGGGTTGGGATATTTCTTCTGGTCGCCGTCGAAGATGCTTGAGCCGTTCTGCAGCATCATGTAGTAAGTATCGGTGTCTAAACCCGTCAAGGGATCCTGTTCGTAGATGCTCATGTTTGGCATCTTCTTCAGCGCCAATGCCAACAGACCTTCGCCGTCGCCTTTGAAGCTCACCCAATCGCCTGTATTATACACCCAGTTCTTGTCATTCTTGGTGTACGTCAGTGCGAAGTTGGTACTGACACGGATACGCTCACTGACATTATAGTCCAGTGCCACTCGCGTTGAGAAACGGTTCAGTTTCTGTTCGATGATGGTACCGGTCTCATGGTCGAATCCACCACCAATGCGGAACGAGGCTTTCTCGCCGCCACCGCTGACAGTGACGTAGTGGTTCTGACGCAGACCCCACTGTGTGATGGCATCGCGCCAATCGGTGTTGTTGTTATACTGCTCATACTCTGAGAATGTCGGGGTATAGTTGATCTCGCTGATGGTGGCAGAAGCAACGTCATCCTGCGAAGGATTGAAGTAAGCCTCTTTCAGCAGCATGGTGTAGTCGTCGCCACTCAGCATGGGATAACCATTTGGCTGATAGGTGCCGGTGAGCTTCAGTGAGTAGGTGATTTTCGGTGCACCGCGTGTACCGCGTTTTGTTGTCAGTTCGATGACACCATTACCACCTTGTGAACCGTAGATGGCAGTGGCGGCGGCATCTTTCAGCACGCGGATGTCCGCAATATCCTCAGGGTTGATGTTCAGCAATTCTGCAAATTTCTCATTGTTGGCAGCAGCCATGTCGAAGTTGTCAAGGCTCACTTCACGGATGTTGCCGTCAACGACAATCAGTGGATTGGCGTTAGTCAGCGTTGACAATGACGAAGCACCGCGCAGACGCATTGTTGAACCGGAGCCCAAGTCTCCGCTGTTGCCCACGATGTCCAGACCGGCAATACGTCCCTGCAGGGCTTCATCCACGGTCGTGAAAGCCATACCCTCTACATCTTTCATCGAGAAGCTCTGTGTGGCACTCGATACCTCTCTCTGCGGAATGGGCAGTCCGTTGCCTGTCACGCGGCGCTTGGACTTCACAGTCACCTCTTTCAGTGTGGTGGCTGACTCCATTTTTACAGTGTATGTGGTCTTGTTGATGGGTAGGGTCTGTGTTTTCAATCCTACGAAGCTGAAGCGGATCTTGTCCTTCTGGTTTTTCACCTTCATGGTGAAGTTACCGTTCAGGTCGGTAACGGTCGATTCGATGATACGCCCATTGCCGTCAATCTCGCACACCGTTGCTCCCATCAGTGGTCCCATATCATCACTTATCGTTCCATGGACCGATGTGATGTTCTGTGCATTGACAACTGTTGTAGCCAACAGCGCCAGCACTATTATGATAGATTTCAGTGTTCTCATACCTTTACTTCCTCCTTATGGTTTTAAGTAGCTCGCGCCAGGGGGTCATCTCTTCATAGAACAGTGGTGCGTCAATCTGGTGTACCACGGCATCAGAGGCCATAAATATTCTGGCCGTATTGCCTGAGCCGTTAAACCAGTATTCGCGGCAAATATTGTTGTAGAGCCCGTCCTGTTTCGTCACATGGCGTACATTGCCCATGACATCCTTCACAGTCAGTTGCCCGTTACTGTTGTCACTCTCCAGTCCGAAGAAGCGCCCCGTATCGTAGTTACGTTTCATCGATTCGAAGATATTTACATAAGATGGGGTCTTTACACCTGTCTCCAGGTCTTCATCGTATAGTTCGGGAGCCATGTTGATGGCCACGCTGTGGTCTTGCACATGGTAACGGATAAAGTTGACGATGATGCTCTTGATAATCTGTTGTGCGCTGTCAACGGCAGCCTCGTCGGCAAATCCTTCGTTTTCCATTGCCTCGTAGTCATCCCATGTGGGGAGCAGTCCGCGGTCTATAAGGTCGCGTATCGACTCGTTGGTGGGCACATAGATTGTGTAGTTGTAGTTATCGAGCAGTGTGAGATTCTTCGAGCCCTGTGCTGACAGTCCTGCATTGTATTCATTATTGAGTTTTGTGCCCAGTAGATTGGCACCGTCATTGTCAATCAGGGTGAGGAATTCCGAGAAGGCCTCGTTGCCTTTCAGCGTCAGGTAAATGGATTTTTGTGTGCCCATGGGTACCTCGTTGTTCAACTGGTATGACTTACCGTTGTCCTTGGGATAGATCTCATTGGTTTCCACAGGAAGTGGTTTTGCGTTATGCTCCATCTGCCAGCCTCCGCTGAAGGCTATCCTGCCGTCGGCAGTGCGGCTGACACGAATCAGCGATCCTCCCTTGGTCTTATAGTATTCGTGACCGTCCTCCACATCGCCCACAATGATGAGGTCGTCCATGAGGCGCTTCAAGCGGTCGTCAATTACGCTACGGTCTACAGTGGCCTGCGTACGCACACCCTTGGCGATGTTGCCGTCCGTATCTACGGTGGTGTTGAAACGGCGCGCCTGCACGCGCTCTGACAAGGGTTTCGACGCATCATAGTAGAACTCTAAGGCCGTTGGCGCCTCCATGCCCGACAGGCGGTCTATGCCCCCATACGTTGCAGGGTCGAGATACCATAGCAGCGCCTCGTTGGTGGGCAGCAGCACGCTGTATCTCGAGTCCATTGACAATAGGTAAGGCAGGAAGTTCAACTGGTCGATGGCCCAGTAGATTACGTTCATCGTCGATTGGTGCGCCAGGGCAGGATAGGCCACAGACGCATATTCGGCTGGCGAAAACACCTTGTTGACCATGTAGACCACGCCGTTACATGCCATAAAGCATGAGTCGACGTAGCGGGCTTCAATGCCCAGATTCTCCTTGGCATCGTTCAGCACCCGTTCGAACTTCGACGGGACAGCCTCTGTGAATGTGGGTAGCATGTTGACATTGATCAGCTTGGCCAGCGTGGCATTAGGCACATTCTCCCACGATCCATATTCCATTTGCAGGTCTTTGCCCTCATTGTTCCACCAGGTATCCAGCGCCTCATTGGTGGGTGCTATCATGGCCCCCGCATCATAGTGCAGGTCGTAGCCCATGGTGTTGTTGTACATATACTGGTTCCAGCCCGGGTCAAAGGTCAGCAGTGCGGCAGCCACCTCTCCGTCAGGATTCTCCGTCAGCGACGTACCACCTTCAGACCGTTTGCTCAGATAGCGCATGGTGTAGACAGAGTCCTCGTTGTTGAACAAACGGTTATACTCACGTGTCGCCGTGGCATTATAATAGGGTGCCGAGAAACGGTCGACAAGCGCGGACCACTTTGACAGCTGCGGATGCTGGCGGAGCACTTCGGCCATGTTGGTCATTGGCTCTATCACACCGTCGATTCTCTGGATGTAGCCGTTCTTGCACGTTATATCGCGCTCAAGCACCTTGCGTGAGTTTACCCATGCCTCGTCGGCCGAAGTGGCCTGGTGATTGGTGAGCACGGCAAGGTCTTCGCTGTTGATATTGTAATACTCCATGAACTTCGGCAGGAAGTGGATCATGGGCGGCGTGGTAGCATCTTTCAGTATGGGGATGCTCTTGCGCTGGTCGCGGAACCGTTGCCAGACAGCCGTAGCCGGCATCTTGTCAGGTGAAATAATCTCTACGGAGTCGTAGATGGTCGTAGCGGTCTCTCGGCGCATGCACATTCCCTCCAATGGTGGCGTACCGCTGACATTGGATAACAACTCGATGAGGTAGGGATTGTTGATCATCGTGTTGTTGAGTAGCATTTTCTTCTGGGCCGTGCTGAGTTGTGAGTAGTTTTTTACGCCCCATTTGTTGTTGGCGAACCAAGCCTGGAAAGCCGAGTCGTTGGCAGCAAAGAGTGTCTTCGAACCCGAGTGGCTGAGCACCTCCGTCTGTTCTAGGTCGTCGACCAGCCGTAGCAGGGTGGTGTAATTGCCATCTTCCTGCAGTCGCTCATAGATAGAGTTACCCAACCACGAAGGTTGACCTGTCAGGGTGTATTCGTCTTTACACGACTGCACCGTCCAGGCTCCCATTAGCAGACAGCAGGTCACAATGGCCACCGCGCGACCTTGTCTTGCGATTGATCTGAATTCCATACAATTGTTATTTAGTTATTTTATCGTTATTTTTTGTCCGTTGCTGATATAGATGCCTCGTTGTGCGGCGTTATCATGAAGGCGCTGGCCTTTCAGGTTATAGACCCCATCCTCGCGTCGTCCGTTATCGTCTCTGACTGCCTTTACACTTGTCAGTGGACCGAGGTAAGTCAGTGAGAAATTATCGAAACAGCACCAGTCACTGTCTAACCAATCAGTCTTATAGAGTCCTATCACTAAGGTTCCGTTGGTAACGGTGGTTTCTACCTTATTGTAATATAGGCCATAGGAGTTGAAAGCCTGGTTGGCCTGTGTCACGTTATCGGGATAGTTGTTGTAGCTCGCAGTGCCGTAACGCTTGGCAGCACTGTTGTCATAGAGACTCATGACTGGTGTCTCGGCATTGTTGGCAAACAGCTTGGCGTTCAGTTGCTCCGTTCCGTTCCGATGGGCCTGAAAGGCGACATCCCGCGAGCCATATCGAAAAAAACTCTGCACTCCCACCTCATAGTTACCGTCAGGCAGTCCTGATATTGTTTGCGACATGTAGAAGTTCTTGTTCCAGAACTCGGCCACATAGCCGTTGGCCGCCGTAAAACCGTTAATGGTATACCAGGCGGCATCTCCTTTTGAGAAATCGGCATTTTCAATCATGCAGGTCAGGTCGCCATGGCCGTTTTTTACGGCCTCCTCAATGGCAATCTGGCGTGTATCCGTCTCGCAGGCCTTCAGCAGCTCCAAGGCCTTCTGCATGGCAGCGGCATTCTCAGCAAAAGTTGTGCTGTTGGCCAGCGCAGCCTCAGCAGCTTCAATGGCCGTCTTGTGTTGATCGGTCGGTTTTACCGCATGGAAAGCCTTCACCTTCGGCAGCAGTGTCACCACCTGATCCCAGGCTTTCAGCATATCGCATTCTGCCTGTGTAATCTTCATGACACAGCCGTGTTGGGCTTTCAGGTTGCCGTTGATATTGTGACCTACTGGGTCAACGCCCATGCAGTGCTCATCCATATAGCGCATGCGGTAAGCGTAGCCTCCGCTATAATTGATATATGCCAGACGCCAGCGCAGATCTCCGATGGGACGCCACTGCGTCATGCCCTCGATGGCCTGATTATTCTCTCCGACGTGGAAATCCTTGGTAACTGTCCAAACAGTAGTACCTGTAGCATCCTTCTCCGGCACTAATTTGGGTGCTGTAGCACGGTCAAAGCCGTTTGTTGACTCACATTTGAACAACATGACATACTGCTGGTCAACTGCGTTCCACACAATGTCGGCATCGATAATGTCATATCCTGGTGAGAAGTACACGCGCGGTTCGCAGAGGATGTTGAGTTCTTCGTCAATCTGTTGGTAGAATATATAATGCTTGTCACCCTTCACGCCTACGCTATAATAGAGTATGTATGTCTTTGTGACGGGGTCGTAGATCACCTGTGGGGCCCAAGCCGCTGTCATCAGGTCGGCTGTCATGGTACGTCCTAATGCCTTGCCGATGGCTGCGAGATTCTCATTCGTTTCCAGGTCAATGAACACCTCTTTGGTCCAGTGAATCAGGTCTGGCGAAAGCATAAGGTCCATGATGTGATTGCTCTCCCATCCAAGGCGCGACGTCATGTCGGTACCGACCAACATGAAGCCGTTGCCGCTCTTTAGGCGGTAGGTGAATGCATCGCGCATGCCGCCGGTCTTGGTGTACTGCGAGGTGGGAAACACTTCGCCGCTCGCTAACAGGTCGTTCCAGTTGTTGCCGCCTGTGTTCAGCGCATAGCAGGTGTATTCGCCGGTCTCGTGCATGTGGGCATAGAGATATGCCACCATGTCCTTGTCCTCCTCCACGTATTCAGGATAGTCGGCCCAGGTCTTCTGTGGCTCTTCTGCCAGCAGTCCCGTGACGGGGAAACGGTAGATATTGAGCGAGTAGGCAGGAATGTCAAGTTGGAAAACTGCATTTGTATTTTGTCCAGGAAATCCTATGAGTTCTGATGCCCCTTCGACGCCCTCCAAGGGTGATGGCTTCACCTTATCTGGATTCTGCATGGTGTTTTCGTCAGTACCGTATGTGGACGTCAGTCGTTCCACCGTACCGTTACCAATGCTGAAGTCGGTGTCCAACACCAATTGTTGCGTCTGTCCGTGGGGGTTCACCACCTTGAGAATCATCTCCTGTCCGTCTTCACTTATCTGACAGCTCTGATAGAGGGTACGCTCCGATTCAAGCGTCAGCTCATGATACTTCTGGCCGTTGATATAGCAACTGATGACATTGCCGTCAACCTCCACTCTCAGATCTACCCAGTCGCCAGTGGGCACTGCGTAGTTGACTTTGCTATATTGTGCCTTTGAGCCACCTCGGCATATCTCGATGGCATTCTGCGTGTTGCCCCAACCACCGATGTTCCACCATGCATAGTTGTCCTCGTCCTGATAGTCGAAGATGATGAGGAATCCTTCAGCACCTCCGTCCTTGCGGGCGCGAAGCGTATAGGTATACGCAGAGCCGTCGAATTTCGTTAGGTAGATACTTCGACAACCCTTATCGTTGTTGGTTCCACTCCCCGTCTGTTTCTTCACACCGTTGCTGACACTCCATGAGCCGCCATTGTCTGTCCAACCATTATTCGCAGAGAAGTTGTCGCTAATAATGGTCTCGCCGTTTATCGTAACTTTGACGTCGTCAAACGAAGCCTGTGTGTCCCATGTGGCCAATCCCACCTGATGCGTGGTTGTGGCCGTGATGCTGTTGCCGCTTTCTGTCCACAGCAGGTTCTGATAGCCTAAATTATGAGCCATCATCTTCTGCACGTGATAGCTGGGCGTTACGAAGTTGGAACCTGAGTTGAAATGAATCATGTCGTAGGCCCATGCAGGGTTGTTCTCATGTGTAAAGATGGGTGCAAACGATCCCATCACGCATACATCGCTGTTACGTTCCTGCCCCAGCATGTAGACAGCCTCGCCCAATGCAGAGTTCAGGTTGCCATATGTGCCGTAGCCGCCACTGTTGGCAGCGTATTCGCCGTTATAAACTTTGACATCGCGGGGATAGTTGTCGTACTTCTTGTAGTTTTGTTTCATCCAGGCGTGCGAGCGATAGTAGTGCTCGTCAACGATTTCAACTGGGTATTCGTTGCGCCATGTAGGGATGTCGGTACCCCACGCCTCCACATTGCCGATGGTGGTGATTTCCGGATATTTTTCTTTGATGGCCTTGTAGAACTTATAGTAGCGCTCGGGATACTGATAGCTCTGGTCACTGTTCGACCCCATGTCGTAGTTATAGTTCTCGTTGCCGATCTCAATGAATTTCAAGTTATAGGGAGCCGGATGTCCGTTTTTGATTCGCATGGCTCCGTATGTCGTCGTGCCGTCGCCGTTGGCGTATTCAATGGCATCAAGTGTATTCTGTACCAGTGTGTCCAAGTCGGCCATGGGAACATACCAACCGTGTCCCAGTCCGACGTTGACAACGAAGAGTGGGGCAGCCCCCATGTCCTCGGCCAGCTGAAGGTATTCATCAAAGCCCAGGCCGTCGCTGCTCCAGTAGCCCCAGTTGTGGCTCATGTGCCCGTGTCGTTGTTCGATGGGACCTATGGTGCGCTTCCACTGCCAGGTGTCGTCGAAGCTTTGCTGTCCTTCGACGAAGCATCCGCCGGGAAAGCGGAGGAATGTTGGTTTCGTATCGGCCAGCAGTTGTGCCAGATCGGGGCGCAGTCCGTTGGGCCGGTTGTTCCAAGTGTCAGGGAACAGTGACACTACATCGATATAGAGGTGTCCGCCGTTGCTGGTCAGCAGCAGCAACTGTCCACTGTGGTCTGTATCTTTTGCCGTAAGTTCGGCGGTCAGTTTATTCCATTTGTCGGTGTACACTTCGCCTGTCAGGGCAATGGTGTCGCTGACGGCAGTCTTGCCGTCATTTTTCAGTAGCGCGGCATAGACGCGCCCTGTATAATTATTGTTATTACCTTTCGCATAGAGCGACAGATGATAGGTTTTGCCTTTTTCAAAATTCATGCCCCAGAAACCTTCGTTTCGGATGCCGCGTTTGCGGGCCTCACTGGTAGAGGAACTGGTATACAGGTCGAGGCAAACGTCCTGTGCATCGTTCAGCAGAGGCGTGTATTCGGCAGTGCGGCGGTAGATGGAGGAACTTACTGCCTGCCAGCCATTGTCATATTGAGACTCCTCAAAAGAGCGGTTTCTCACGAGTTCGGCATAGAGGCCACCATCACCGGCATGGTTAATCTCCTCGAAGAAAAGTCCCCACTGGTAGGGACTGGTCAATGGTCCGCGCTGGGCGGAATTGATGTTCATGACCACTTGTGCGCTCGCGCCCGCGCATATATATAATAAGGTGGAAACAAATAAGGTCTCCAGGTGCTTTTTTGTCATAATGGGTAGTTTGGGAAGTCAGTTTTTAGGAAAGAAACTGAGCGCACAAGGGAAATAACCCCTATGTGCGCTCAGAATGATTGTCGTTTACTTCACCACAGCCTTTCGTACCTTAACAGTACCATCGGCCATTGTCTGCTTGATGATCATGACACCACTTCGTGGTGCATTGATGCGAGCACCATTCAGGTTGAAGAACTCTGTGCGAACTACCTGGCCATTGCTGAATGGAGCTGCGATGCCAGTAGTCTCTGGCTTAGTACTGTTCTTGCCGTAGTAGGTCAAATTCCAGTTACTCCAAATACACCAGTCACTACCGATGGCAGCAATCTTCTGCAGACCAATGCGTACCTTACCTTCTGCATCAGGCTTGAAGGTGATGGAAGTTCCCAGATAGTGGCCTTTCGAGAACATCTCGGCGGCTGTAGCCATGCCGTTGCAAGCACGCTGACCTGTAGCACTCTCACCGTCCTCGGCAACCGTATAGGCACCTGCCCATACCCACTGCCAGTTGTTGTCGTCTGACGACCAGAACTTCTTGTTGCCGTTATCGTCGACCTTAGGAGTACCGTCTTCATTGGTGTCCCACTTCGTGCTGGTGTAAGTATCTGTAGCGATGCACAGGCGAGGCATGG
>NZ_CAMJOS010000001.1 GCF_946407605.1 uncultured Prevotella sp. | reverse complement strand
TTGCGCCGATGGTACTGCAATGCAATGCGGGAGAGTAGGAGGCCGCCATCTTTTTTAAGTAAAGCCCTGAGTCAGAAATGATTCAGGGCTTCTTTTTGTTGTTATACAGCTTCTAGCCATACTCTAAGCATACTCTAGCCATACTCTAGCCATACTCTAGGCATATTCTAGCCATACTCTAGGCTTACTCATTCAGTATGGGTAGAGTATAGGTAGAGTATGGCTACACTATGAGTAGTACGACAGATGTCCCCATCAATACCCTTTTTGGATTAGGACGTTATAACGTTATGTCGTAATAACGAAATCATGGTATAACGGAATAACGAAAACAAAAGAAAAAGGACAGACCAACGTCTGTCCTTTCTGTGCCGCGAGCGGGACTCGAACCCGCACAACCATTCCTGGTCAAGGGATTTTAAGTCCCTCGTGTCTACCATTCCACCATCGCGGCAGCAACTCTACTTTTCGTAAAGCGAGTGCAAAGGTACTGCTATTTCTCGGAATATCCAAGACTTTTCGTGACTTTTTTATCAGTTGTGTACAACAAGACGTCCCTCGGTGCTGTTGAAATTGACATAACGGTATTGGATAAGCATCTTGTCGCCATCATGTCCGTTTTCTGCTATATAGCCGTCGTCATTATCTTGATTGTACACTCGTTTGCATTTGTCGCATTCCAGAAAGCGTCCGTTCTTTGTCCAATGCAACTCGTATTTGGCAGCACCGTATTCTTCTAAACAGTTTGGACATTGCAGGTCGTAGGCCTTTAGACCGAAGGAGTTGGAGTGGCCTATGACAAGACCTCGCCCCGCTCCCATACTGGTATATGACAGCTTCTCGTTGCCGATAGCTGTTCTCATGACCAAGTCAAGATCGGACGCTTGCCATGACCCTTGGTTGGGCGTCAGCTTCAGATGTGTTACGCCTTGACTTGTATAGGGCTTCACAATACAGAACATGCCAGGACTACCCACAGCCCTTGTCAGGGCGCTGGTGGGGTAGAGGCTTGTGAAGAACACAAAGTTAACGGGGTAGTAAGTGTTGTATTTGTTTTCGGCACTACACGCCATGAGCAATATGATGCATAAAGCATAATGCTTCATGCATAATAATTTGCGCCATGTGTTCTTGAGTCGCATCATTCGCTTAATGCGTTCAGGAGTTGCTTCTCAGCCTGTTCTACACGCTCGAAAGCGAAACCTTCGAGCACACTCTGCATCAGGGCCTCGATGCGGTCGTTGCAGAGGTTGCCGATGCTGCCCTCATGGGTATGGTGAATGTCCTTGCAGGGCGTGAACTTGCCAGCCTCAATGTCGAGTCCAACCTTCTTGTAGGCATCGCGGAAAGGCATACCTTCAGCTGCCAGACGGTTCACCTCTTCAACGGAGAACATCGGGTCGTAGCGTGGGTCATCAAGGATATGGTCGTTCACCTCTATTTTATTAATGATATAGGCTGTCATACGCAGGCAGTCGAGCAACTCGTCGAAAGCAGGCAGGAAGACCTCTTTGATAATCTGCAGGTCGCGGAAGTAACCCACGGGCAGGTTGTTCATCATCAACGTGATCTGCTGGGGCAGGCTCTGCAGCTTGTTTGACTTCGAACGGATGAGTTCGAAGACATCGGGGTTCTTCTTATGAGGCATGATGCTCGACCCCGTGGTGCACTCCTTGGGTAGTTTCACAAAGCCAAAGTTCTGGCAGTTGAACAAGCATGCATCGAAGGCCAGTTTTGCCATCGTGCCAGCGATGGTGGCAATGGCGAAGCCCACGTTGCGCTCCATCTTGCCTCGGCCCATCTGTGCATAGACCACGTTATAGTCCATTGAGTCGAAGCCCAGCAGGTCGGTGGTCATCTGACGGTTCAGGGGGAACGACGAGCCGTAGCCGGCGGCAGAACCCAGGGGGTTGCGGTTGGTCATCTTATAGGCCGCCTGCAGGAAGAGCATATCGTCGGCCAAACTCTCGGCATAAGCACCAAACCACAAACCAAAACTGGAGGGCATGGCCACCTGCAGATGTGTGTAGCCTGGCATCAGCACGTCTTTATACTGATTACTTTTGGCAATAAGTTGGTCGAAGAGGTCCTTTACTGCTTCGGCCACCAGCTGGAGCTGATGACGCGTGAAGAGCTTCAGGTCAACGAGCACCTGATCGTTACGTGAACGGCCCGAGTGAATCTTCTTGCCCATGTCACCCAGTTTACGGGTGAGCATTAGTTCCACCTGTGAGTGCACATCCTCGATGCCGTCCTCGATGACGAACTCGCCGCGTTGTGCCAGCTCGTAGATGTTTCTCAACTCGTTGAGCAGTACAGGCAACTCGTCTTTGCCCAGCAGTCCGATACTCTCGAGCATGGTGATGTGGGCCATGGAGCCCAGCACGTCGTAAGGTGCCAGGTAGAGGTCCATTTCGCGGTCTCTGCCCACGGTAAAGCGCTCTATCTCGCTGTTTATCTCAAAGTCTTTCTCCCAAAGTTTCATAATTAGTGTAGAGTTTAGAGTGTAGAGCTTAGAGTTTGCTACCGCTGTAGAGCATGCCCCATCTTAAGGCGGTAGCAAACTCTACACTCTAAACTCTACACTATTAATTATACATAAGGAACCTGCGCCAGGGCGTCGGCAATTTTCTCTACGCCATCCTGGATAGGACCAGCCACCATGCCTGCCAGCATGAAGGGGATGTCGGCCTTTACCGTCACCTTCATCTTCGAGGTGGTCTCGTTGATGGGAAGCACCTGTATCCAGAGGTTGAAGGGCATAGGCGACTGCGTGGTCTCGAACTTGACGCATTTCGGCTCTTCACGCTCCACGATGCGCAGGGTTATCTGGCCAACAGGATCCACACTGATGGTTACTGAATCGTGGTCAAAAGAAAAATCCTTTACCTTGTCGGAAGGTACACGGTCGCGAACACGCTCCAAGTTACTCAGGTCGCTGATGTTGCGATAGACAGCCTCCTGTGAATAAGGAATCTGCTTGATGCTACTTTCAAATTTCTTCAT
Organism: uncultured Prevotella sp.; assembly: GCF_946407605.1. Taxonomy (GTDB): domain Bacteria; phylum Bacteroidota; class Bacteroidia; order Bacteroidales; family Bacteroidaceae; genus Prevotella. The sequence goes on along the minus strand of NZ_CAMJOS010000001.1, from coordinate 254,980 downwards.
AAAGCAATTGTTTTATACGCCCCAGACACTAGGATCCTTTCTCCATTCAGCCAGCACGGCCTTCTCTTCTTCCTTGATATAGCCAGTTTCGGCGGCCTGTTCGATGACGGCATCGTAGTTGCTCAGGGTGATGAGTTTGACACCAGCCTCGCGGAAGGCCTCTTCAGCAACAGGGAAACCATAGGTGAACGATGCCACCATGCCGATAACCTCAACACCATATTCGCGCAGGGCAGCTACAGCTTTCAGCGAAGAGCCACCAGTAGAAATGAGGTCTTCTACCACGATAACCTTCGAGCCCTTCTTGATCTCACCTTCCACTTGGTTGCCCATGCCGTGATCTTTCGGCTTCGGACGGACATAGCAGTAGGGCAGACCCAGCTCCTCGGCAACCAGCACACCCTGCGCGATGGCACCAGTGGCCACGCCTGCTACAGCTTCTGCCTCGGGGAACTGCTCCTGGATGACGTGACAGAGTTCCAGCTTTACAAACGAACGCAAACTAGGGTGTCCCAGCGTCTTGCGGTTATCTGTATAAATAGGTGATTTCCAGCCGCTGGCCCATGTAAACGGGTCGTTGGGCTGCAACTTGATGGCTTTGATGTCCATCAGTTTCTGAGCGAATTGTTTCTTGATATCCATAATGTTATGATTATTTTGAGTGCAAAGGTACAAAAGATAATTGAAAATTGAGAATTGAAAATTGAAAATTTTAATTATTTACTCTTTCGTCAGTCCGATGGAGAGGACGCTGATGCGAACACCTTCGGCTTTAGCCAGTTCCTGGGCACAGGAAATGACCGTGGCGCCAGTGGTGATAACATCATCGACAATCAGCAGGTGCTTGCCTTTTATCTTTTCAGCATCTACCAACATGAAGGCATCTTCTACGTTTGTTCGTCGTTCCATCGCTGTCTGATGTGTCTGACTCTGTGAGAAATGTTTTCTTCGTACTACCTTATTATATATAGGGAGGTGGGTCTCAAAACTGATGCCACGAGCCACTTGCTCGCTTTGGTTATAACCGCGTTCCCATAATCTGCGTCGGGTGATGGGTACAGGAACGATGGCGTCGATACCATCGAAGAACCCGTATGCCTGATGTCGGATGGCCATCAACTGGCCTATCCATTCGCCTGTTTCTGACTGTCCGTGATATTTCAGGTCGTAGATCATCTTACTGGTGACAGAGTGCGGACGGAAGAATATCCATGCCGAGACTTTTTCTACGGGAAACTGTCCCCAGAACAGTCGTGCCATCCAGTTGTCGTAAGGTGATTCGCAGTATGGGGTGACTGGCAGTTCTGACATGCATCGTGAACAGATTAGTGGCTCGTCGGCAGCCAGCCGTCGTTCACAGATGGTACATACCCTTGGTGATAACAGGTCCAGAAACTCACTCAGCAAACTCGTCCTCATCTTCTACCTCAATGCATTGTCTGATGATATCCATGCCGAATCCACGGCTCAGAGCGAATTTTATAAGTTTCATGGTGGCTTCATATTCGCTCTTGGCACGAATGCTTTTGTGCTTCTGTTTCAGCATGGGTTGGAGAATACGGATGTACTCGTCATCGTCAACCTCATCCAGCAGAGGCTTGCTGATGCTGTCGTCAATACGTTTCATCCATAGCGCCTGTTCCACTTTGCGGCGTCCCCATTTGTTATAGCGGATCTTGTCGTAGATGAAAGCTCGGGCAAAACGGGCATCGTCAACAAATCGTTCTTTGACGAGACGTTCCATGACCTGTGCCTGCTCTTCTTCGCTGACACCCCATCGCCTCATCTTTTCAATCATCTCCTGCTGACAGTGTTCGCTGTGTGCACAGAGGTCCGTGAGCTTTTGGTAGGCTTGCTTGCCCGTCATTTCTTTCTTTATAACCATGATTTCGTAAATCTTTGTTTGCCAAACTGGTCTTCTTTTATCTCTGTATGCCGGAAACCTTCCTGTTGCAGCATGACTTTCATCTCTTCCACACAGAGTGGATTGATTTCAAAGAATAGCTTTCCATCAGGCTTCAAGGCCTTGGCAGCATAATGAGTGATGGCACGATAGAATAGCAACGGGTCGTCATCGGGCACGAACAAGGCCTGATGAGGTTCAAACGCCAAAACGTTTCTTTCCATACCCGCGCGTTCCTTATTTAATATATAAGGTGGATTGCTGACAATGATGTCAAGACTCACCCCCAGCCCCTCCCTGTAAAGGAGGGGAGTGTTTAGTACATCTACTTTCTCAAACGACACGTTAACATTGGTACGTTTGGCGTTCTCTGCCGCTATTTGCAGAGCCTTGTCGGAGATGTCCCAGGCAGTCATGTGAGCTTCTGGGATGCCAAGGGCAAGCGTGATGGCGATGCATCCACTGCCTGTGCCAATGTCGAGGAAGGAGGTGTTTCTTTTTTCCTCTTTCCACTTTTCACTTTCCTCCAATACCCATTGGCAAAGCTCGTAGGTCTCAGGTCTTGGAATCAGTACGCCAGGTTCTACGTGGAAAGATATTCCGCCAAAATCAGCCTCGCCCAATACATACTGTACCGGCTCGCCAGTAAGCAGGCGCTGAAGAATTTCTTTCAGTTTGTTTTGGTCGTTTGCCGATAATTGTGTAACTTTGCCACAGAGAATATCGGTCATCGTCAGGTTGAAACATACCTCCAGCACGGTGCGGGCAATGGCTTTCGCCTCGCCAGTCTCATAGAGCGTCTGCAATGGATGCCAGAATTCTTCGTAGGTCATAACGTTTGCAAAGATACTACATTTAATTGATAATTGACAATTGATAATTGAAATTTTTATGACGGAAGACGAAAATTATATGTGGCGCTGCCTGCAACTGGCGCAGAACGGACAGCAGAATGCAAAGCCGAATCCAATGGTGGGAGCTGTGATAGTGGCTGATGGTAGAATCATTGGTGAGGGGTATCATGTGCGCTGCGGTCAGGGACATGCTGAGGTTAACGCCTTCGCCTCTGTAAGTGCTGAGGATGAGAAACTGCTGAGTGAGGCTACGGTATATGTATCGTTGGAACCCTGTTCGCACTATGGCAAAACACCTCCTTGTGCCGATCTTATTATCAAGAAAGGTGTGAAGCGTGTAGTGGTGGGATGTGTTGACGAGTTTGCCGAGGTGCAGGGTAGGGGCATCAAGAAGTTACAGGATGCCGGCATTGAGGTGACGGTAGGTGTGCTTGAAGATGAGTGCAAGGCATTGAACCGTCGTTTCTTTACCTATCACCGCTTGCAACGTCCATACATTATATTAAAATGGGCACAGACGGCTAATGGCTTTATAGATGATCATGGTCAGGCTTTGGCTATCTCCACACCGTTTACTCAGATGCTCAGTCATAAGTTGCGTGCTGAAGAAGATGCCATTCTGGTGGGACGTGTTACCGATGACCGTGAACACCCGCAGCTGACGGTTCGTCAGTGGGCAGGTCCGAATCCAAAGCGTTTGGTTATAGACCGTCAGCATCCATTAAATCTTGAGGTGCTTCATGCCCATCATATACAGTCGCTTATCGTGGAGGGGGGACGAAAGACGCTTGACTCTTTTCTGGCGCAAGGGTTGTGGGATGAGATTCGTGTGGAGACGAATATGCGTTTGACGGTAGGTGGTGGAACAAGAGCGCCACAACTTCCGGCTGATGCAGAAGTCGTGGCGCAACATGATTATGATGGTAATATGATTATTTCCTACCGAAGTCGGCTGGCACCTCGCCCCATTTCTGGGTCTCCCATTTGATGATGGGATTGCGGAAATTATGGGTGCGCAGCCAGGTCTCGGCGCGAAGGATAATCTGATAGAGCGGCTCCGTTTCAGGGGTACGCTCTAACTTGGTCTTGCACTGGCGCTTGTTCACCCAGAGGATGGCGTTGTAGGAGTCGGAATAGATGATTTTGTTATGCAGTCCCTTCTGCCAACAGAGGGCCAAGGCATGGACAATGGCCAGGAACTCGCCAATGTTGTTAGTTCCTTTCATGGGACCAAAATGGAATACCTGTGCACCTGTCTGCAGGTCGATGGCCTGATACTCCATAGGACCGGGGTTGCCGCTGCAAGCAGCATCCACAGCCCACGCGTCTGCCCTTACCTCCATGGGCAAGGGCAGTACGGTGTCGTGTCTATAGTCGGGAGGGTTCTGCATAGTCTTCATTGTTTGTTGCTATGGCATAGCAACATACATTACATGCGCTCGGGCACCTCGATGCCCAACAGTCCCATACCGTTTTTGATAATCTTTGCTACGTTCTTTGCCAGCATCAGGCGTACGGCCTTCTTTTGCTCATCGGGCTCGTTGAGGATGCTGAAGTCGTGGTAGAACTGGTTGAACACCTTCGTCAGCTCATAGCAGTAGTTGGCGATACCAGAGGGAGAGTAGTCCTTACCTGCCTGCTCCACGGCAGCGCCAAACTCAGACATCTTCTGGATGAGCTCGATCTCTTTCTCGCTTAATTGAGAATTGAGAATTGAGAATTGAGAATTTTGATTACCTGCCTTGCGGAGAATTGAGCGGATACGAGCGTAGGTGTACTGGATGAAAGGACCTGTGTTACCGTTGAAGTCGATACTCTCCTCGGGGTTGAACAGCATGTTCTTTCTTGCGTCCACCTTCAGGATGAAGTACTTCAGGGCACCCATACCCACGATACGGGCAATCTCGCGGCGCTCTTCCTCGGTCATGTCGTCAAACTTACCCAGTTCCATCGAGGTCTTGTAGGCATCCTCTACCATCAGTGCCATCAGGTCGTCGGCGTCAACAACCGTTCCCTCGCGGCTCTTCATCTTGCCGTTAGGCAATTCCACCATACCGTAAGAGAAGTGTACCAGCTCCTTGCCCCACTTGAAGCCCAGACGGTCCAGCAGGATAGAGAGCACCTGGAAGTGGTAGTTCTGCTCGTTGCCTACCACATAGATCATCTTGTCGATGGGGTAGTCTTGGAAACGCATCTCGGCAGTACCGATGTCCTGCGTCATATATACTGAAGTACCGTCAGAACGGAGCAACAGCTTCTGGTCCAGACCTTCGTTGGTCAGGTCGGCCCAAACAGAGTTGTCCTCGTGACGCTCAAAAAGTCCCTTGGCGAGTCCCTCTTCTACCTTGGCCTTACCCTTCAGGTAGGTCTGTGATTCGTAGTAAATCTTATCGAAGCCAACGCCCATCTTCTTGTAGGTCTCGTCGAAGCCGGCATACACCCAGTTGTTCATCTTCTCCCACAGGGCGCGAACTTCAGGGTCGTTGTTCTCCCATTTCACCAGCATCTCATGAGCCTCCTTAATCAGCGGAGCCTCCTGCTTGGCCTTCTCCTCGTCCATGCCCTGAGCCATGAGTTCCTTAACCTCCTCACGATAGTGCTTGTCGAAGGCTACGTAGTAGTCACCAATCAGGTGGTCGCCCTTCTTGCCAGACGATTCGGGTGTCTCGCCATTGCCGTACTTCAACCAAGCCAGCATTGACTTACAGATATGAATACCGCGGTCGTTTACGATGTTGGTCTTCACCACCTTGTTGCCGTTGGCCTCCATGATCTGGGCCAGCGACCAACCCAGCAGGTTGTTGCGCACATGACCAAGGTGCAAAGGCTTGTTGGTGTTGGGGGAGCTATACTCGATCATCACGAGGGGAGAATCCTCGTTTGCAGTCTTCATGCCGAAGCGGTCGTCCTGATCGATGGCCTGCAGTAACTGCAGCCATGCACCTTCGCCGATGCTCAGGTTCAGGAATCCCTTTACCACGTTGAACTTCTCAACAGCCGAACAGTTGCCGACCAAATACTGACCAATCTCCTGAGCTGTCTGCTCGGGTGATTTCTTTGCAGCCTTCACAAAGGGGAAGACTACCAGTGTCAGGTTACCCTCAAACTCGCTGCGTGTCTTCTGCAACTGCAGCATCTTTTCGTTAGCCTCCATGCCATAGAGTGCCTTCACGGCCTCACCAGCAGCTTGACTTATCAGTGTCTCGATATTCATAATCGCTATATATAATAATGTGGGGTGCAAAGGTACAATATTTTATTGGAATAGGCAAATAAAATGTCGGTTTGTTGTTTGATATGCCTTCGAAAGTGGCATAATTGGGGCCAGATACCTTAAATATGGTATTTTATTCTACAGCTCCAATTTCTTGATATAAAACAACCCAAAGTATAAAAAGTAATAATTTATTCGATTTTTGTATGTTTTTCGATTAAAAAGTAGTAAATTTGCAGCCGAATTTTATAATTTTCCGTTTATTATTAATTTTTTTAAGTTACTTATGAGTAAGAAATTTACATTTTCGTTGTTAGTGTTGGCAGCCACGCTGCTGGCATTACCAATCAATGCTCAGTTAGTAGTGAAGAAGCAGGCCAGGCCGCAATATGCGGCGCTGAAAGCTGGTCCGCTGAAGCCTGCTGATCTGAAGAAAGCTCAGGCCGCACGCCTGAAGGCTGAGAGTAAAAATGAAGGCCAAACCTTTACCGGACAAGACTTCGTCGGTATGATGAAAGCCTGTGTAGACAATGCACACAAGGAAAAAGCTGCTTTGGCAAAAGAGATGGAGCGTAAGCTCAATGAAACAATTCGTGGCCTTGAGAAATCTAATTATTTGCGTAATTCTGTTTTAGTTCAAATTCAAAGGCCTATTAATGGGTTGGATCGTCAGACTCAGCCCGTTATTAGTCGTTCAAGACTTGCAACAGGAGTTAGACAGGTGACACCTCCTGCAGAGGCCACTGTGGAGACATGGTATACCGCAGAAGGTTCGTTCTATGTCAATGGCTCGTCTGGTTGGCAAGATGCTACGGCAGATATGGAAACTGTCAGCGTGGCTATTGATGGTACTGATATCTACATCCAAGGTTTGGCATATTGGTTCGAAGAAGGATGGATTCAGGGAACAATTAATGGTACCACTGCTACTTTTGCCAATGGTCAGCTCGTAGGTGAAGATGAATATGGACCTGAGTACATTGTTGGCAGTGAAGATGGTCAGACAGTATCTGAAAGCATCGTATTCAACTATAGTGCGGAAGAAGGCGTTTTGGAGGCTGTTACAACATTCATCTTGGAAAATTCAAAAACAGACCAGGTTTCGCCCTATTGCTATTGGGTTTCTCCAACATTCTCCAAGAATGAACCTGTTGGTCCCGAGGTTGTTACTCCTCCTGCTGGCATAGAGGCAGTTGACTATGTAATGTCTTACACTACAGGTTCTTCCCCAGTAAAAGTCGCTGTTGACGGCAATGACGTTTACTTCCAGGGTATGAGTAGTTATATCCCCGATGCATGGGTAAAGGGTACTAAGGACGGTAATAACGTTACCTTCGCTGGCAATCAGTACATGGGTCAGTATTCTGGCTATGATTCATACTTCTTCTATAATGGTGCTACAACCTTCGTTTATGATGCAGAGGCCGATACTTATAGTGCTACTGGTCAGGTATTTGGCGTGTTGGGTGGAAAGTATTACGATGGAAATTATACTGATCCAGTTCTCAGCAGAGTTTATGAGATTGCTGCAACACCAGCAAATCCTGCAATTACAGATCTGCAGAATGGTGACTATGGTTGGTATATTACCTTCAATGTACCTCTTCAGGATACAGAGGGCAATCCTTTGGTGGCATCGAAGCTGTCTTATGAGATCTTTACGGATGTAATGGAAGTTGTTACTCCGCTGACCTTTACCCCTGCTACTCATTCCAAGTTGACAGAGGATATGACCGTGATTCCTTATGGTTTCACAGAGAACTACGACTTCTATGATACTCAGATTTATCTGAACGATCTCTATTCTGCTTCATGGAATAAGATTGGTATTAAGTCTATCTACACTGGTGGTGGTGAGACGCACGAGACTGAAATTCAGTGGTACACCATTAAGCCTTATGGTGAGGCTGTGGCTGAGACTGGCGCCAATGTTGAAGAACTGCCTTACAGCAATGCACTGGATTCTGAGGCTTCATTCGGAGAGTTTGGCGTTATCGATAGCAATAATGACGGTAAGACATGGTCATTTAGTGCTAGCAATGGTGCAAACTACAGCTATTCTTCTACAAATGCTGCTAACGACTGGTTGATTTCTCCTGCTATCAAGCTGGAGGCCGGTAAGAAGTATCATTTTGCTATTGATGCAAAGAACAATGGCTATACTGAGAAGTTTGAGGTGCTGCTGGGTGCTGAGGCTAAAGCTTCTGCTCTGACACAGTCCGTAATTGAAGAGCAGGTAGTCAATAATGCAGAATTTGTTACTTTTGAGAACGAGGCCGTTGAGGTTGCTGAGACTGGCTATTACCACTTTGGTATCCATGCTATCAGTGATGCCGATCAGTTCAGACTGATGGTCGCTAACTTCCTTGTTGAAGCAGGTGTTGAAGCTGATGCTCCTGCTGCTGTAACAGATTTCGCTCTTACTCAGACAGAAAGCAAACTGGAGGTGACTGTTTCATTCAAGGCTCCTACCAAGACTTCTGGCGGTGATGACTTGACTGACAACCTGACAAAGATTGAGATTCTTCGCGACGGTGCTGTCATTAAGACTTTGGAGAATGTTGCTCCTGGCGCTGAGGTGAACTATGTTGACAACGATGAGGCCCTGAAGGTAGGTACATATACCTATCAGGTGATTCCTTACAATGCAGCTGGAATTGGTGTGAAGAGCGAGGAGAAGAGCATCTTCCTCTCTGTTGTTCTGGATGTTCCTTATACCTTCGATTTCTCACAGAACTTGTTGGATCTCTTCGGTGTTATTGATAACAACGCTGATGGCAAGACCTGGTCTTGGAGTGCATCTAACGGTGCTTACTACCCATACAGTGGCACTAATGATGCTGATGACTATCTGATTACGCTGCCCTTCAATCTGGAGGCTAGTAAGACCTACAATGTTATTGTTGCAGCAAAGAACACGGGTTATGTAGAGAAATTCGAGGTGAAGGCTGGTAAGACTGCTACTGTTGAAGGTCTGACTGAGACCATTATTCCTGAAACAGTTGCTGAAAGTCAGGAAGCATTTATTGACTATGAAGGTATGTTCAAACCTGCTGAGGATGGTCAGTACTATATTGCTATCCACGCTATTTCTCCTGCCGATCAGTTCAATCTGCTTATCAGCTCGCTGACCATTGAACTCGCTCCTGAGGCTACAGCTCCTGCAGCTATTGCTGACTTTGCTGTTGCTGCTGGCGCAGAGGGCGCTTTGGAGGCTAACTTGTCATTCACAGCTCCTGCTAAGGCTATCAACGGTGAGGCTCTGACTGGTAATGTTGACGTGAAGATCTATCGCGATGGCGAGCTGATTAACACGCTGACAGGTTTTGCAGCTGGTTCTGCTCAGACTTGGAAAGATACCAACGTAGAGGACGGTAAGACCTATACATATTATCTGGTTGCAGCCAATGAGTCTGGTGATGGTCTGAAGTCTGAAAAGGCAAGCGTATATATTGGTGTTGACGAGTTGGGTGGTGTACCTGACTTTGCTGCTACTAGTGTAACTGCTTCTAACATTACCTTCACATGGAAACCTGCTGAAGGTGTACATGGCGGTTATATCAATACTGATGCTATCGTCTATACTGTTTACTCAATGCACATTGAAGAGGTAGAGATTATCCCAGGTTGGACTATGCAGGAACTTGTTGCTGATGATGCTCTTGCAACTGTAACTGGTGCAACAACTGCTACTGTTGACTTCAATACTTTGGTGGGTGACCAGGAATACAAGTACTTCGGTATCTCAGCAAGCGATGGTACTGATGAAACCGACCCTGCTGACGCTTACACCTATGTTTTGGTTGGTGCTCCTTATGAACTGCCTATTGCTGAAAGTTTCGTTGGTAACCAACTCCATTACAATTGGGAATCTAATGGTGGCTTAGGTATTGATAATGCTTCTTCTGATGGGGATGGCGTTGCCTTGAAGCTCTATAATGACGGTACCTCTGCTGAGGTGTTCTTCGCTCTGCCAAGAGTTGATTTGGCTTCTGCTGTTAACCCAACGATTATCTTCGATGCCAAGAATGGTCTGAATGTGGATAAGGTGAAGGTTATTGGTTCTGCTGACGGTGCTGAATACACTGTTCTTGGTGAGTTCGATATTACATCTGATTACACCACCATTAAGCAGGCTCTGAGCAGTGTCAAGGGTACGGCATTCTCTTCAGTAGGAATCCTTGCTACTATCCCAACAGCAAGCTTAAGCCAGTATGAGGACTATGTTGTCATCGACAATATCCGCATTGTTGACCTCTATGAGTACAACCTGACAGCTGATATCCAGGCTCCGAAGTCTGTTGTTGCTGGTCAGAAGGCCAAGATTGTTGCTACTGTAACAAATGAGGGTGAGAATGCCGCTGAGGGTTACACCGTAGAGATTAAGGCTAATGGTAAGGTTCTGACAACTGTTGTTGCCGATAAGGCTCTCGATTCTTTCGCAAAGGATGTTATCGAGGTTGACTATGAGACATCTGTATTCGACGAGGCTGGCGATGTAACGCTGACTGTTAATGTTGATTTCGGGAACGAGCTGTACCCCGATGATAACACTGCAAGCACCATTATCACTGTGAAGGAGCCTACTGCTATCGCTCCTGCAAGCTTGCTTGCTGAGGATAAGGGCGTTAGAGGCGTAGACCTGACATGGGCAATGTTTGAGGAAGGCGCTGAGGAAGAAGCAGCTGTTGCTAAAACAGAAGAATTCGAGGATCAGACCGTATTCGAGCCGTTCAGCCTTGGCGGTATCACCGCTGAGGAGCACTATGGCGCATTCGGTGACTGGACTCTGTACGATGGTAATGGTATCGGAACTTATGGCTTCCAAAACATTGAATTTGAGAATGCTTATCAGCCGATGGCATTTATCGTATTCGATCCAAATGCAATTTCTGAGAGCGTCGCTGAGACCTATGCGCCACATAGCGGTGATCAGTTCCTGCTGTCGTTCTGCCCCGTTGATGAAAACAGTAATGCTCCCGCTGCTGACCACTGGCTGATTTCTCCTGAACTGACTGGCGATGCACAGACCATCAGCTTCTTCGCTCGCACTGTCACTGACCAGTATGGTGCAGAGACCTTCGAGGTACTGGCTTCGTCTACCGACAATCAGGCCGCAAGTTTTGCAAAGGTTGCAGACTACTCTACCACAGCAACTGACTGGGAAGAATTCACCGCAGAACTGCCTGCTGGTTCTAAGTTCTTTGCCATTCGTCATACCTCTACCGATGTCTTCGGTCTGCTGGTTGATGATGTGACATTTGCTGCTGCAGGTGCTAGCGCTCCTGTTCCTACGGCATTCAACATCTACTACAACGGTGAGAAGATTGGAACCGCTGAGGCTGAAAAGACTTCTTACAATGTACCGTTCGAGAAGATTGCTGCCGGTGAGCAGGTATTCGGTGTAAGTGCCGTTTATGCTAACGGTTCTGAGTCTAAGGCTGTTACCGATACGATTACAATCGCACCTGTTGAGCCTGTGATTGCTGAGGGCAAGTACTACCTCTTGAATGTCGCTGCTGATGGCTATGTTGTTGGTGCCAACGACTGGGGTACTCGCGCTTCTATTACCAAGCAGGGCGGTCTTGAGATTGAGGCTGTATTGGCTAATGGTAAGTATGAGTTGACAACTGCATCTGTATATCCTGGTAAGCACCTTGGTTTCAATGGTTATGTTGACAATGGTGATCTTAGCAACTGGATTCTTGATCCCGTTGAAGGTAAGGATGGCGTGTTCATGCTGTCTACCGATGGAACAAATGTTCTGTTCTGGGACGGTGGTGAGGCTACCACGACTTCTGTAGGCGCAATGCCTGAGGTTGCTGAGAAGGCATACTGGAAGTTCGTTCCTGCAGAGGATCGTCTGGCTATGCTGAAGAAAGCAAACGCAGAGAATCCTGTTGATGCTACCTTCCTGATTGTGAACCCGAACTTTGGCCGCGCTTCAAACAAGGCTACTTGGCAGGGTGATGACTATGGCATTGGTGGTGCCAACGATAACTTCAATGCTGAGAAGTGGGGTGGTAACTCACAGCTCTTCGATGTACATCAGACTATTTCAGTGCCCGATGGTATCTACAAACTGACATGGAACGGTTTCTATCGTTACAACAATACCGGTGATAACACCAATGCAGTAGCTGTTGCAGCTCATGCTGATGGTACAGAGGTTATCAACTCGTTCGTATATGCAAACGACACTACCTTTGCTCTGACCAGTATCGCTGATGATGCCGCTGTTGCAGCTCTGACAGCTCTTGGTAAAGAACTTCCTTTCTCCCAGGGTGATGCAAGCTTCGCATTCAGCAATGGTATCTATGAACAGTCTGCTGAGATTATCGTTAAGGATGGTCAGCTGACCATCGGTGTCAAGAAGACCGATCATCCGGGTACTGACTGGACCGTTTGGGATAACTTCCGTCTGACCTATTATGGTGTAGAAGTTAATGATGACGATCCTGAGCTCGAAGCTCCCGAGGGTTGGACTAAGGCTATTGCCAACGGTAACCTGGCTGGCGACAACGTTGCAAGCTTCGTTTCTAAGGAATATCCTTCTTCTGACATCGTTCCTTCACGCATCGTTGCTGGTGCTGGTAAGAACAACAGCCGCGGTATCGTAGTGAAGGCTGGTGATGACACTGCTAATTCTGGTGCTCAGGCTTGGGATTCTCAGTTCTGGATCCAGCTGAACGAGAAGCTGCCCGAAGGCTCTAAGATTCACATTGAGTTCGACTACAAGGCTTCTAAGGCCGCTAAGGCTTCTACTCAGGCTCACTCTAATCCTGGCAACTATCTGCACTGGGCTATGATGGGCGACGTGAACTTCACTGGCGAGTGGCAGCACTTCAGCGCTGATGTTGATGTAACTGCTGCTATGGCTAAGGGCGACAACGGTAACGGTTCCGGTGACGGTCTGTTCAGCATTGCCTTCAACCTGCAGGAAGAGAAGTCAGCTGTTGACTACTACTTCGACAACTTCGGTGTATGGTATCAGATGCCTGTTGTTGATGGTATCAACGCTATGAAGAACGAGGAGAAAGCCAAGAGCATTTACAACCTGAACGGCCAGAAGGTGAACGTGACCAAGAAGGGTCTGTACATCAAGAATGGCAAAAAAGTGGTCGTGCGTAAGTGAGAATAAAGCTCAAGGTTGTGAATAAGTAATTCAGAACCAATAATAAAAAGAAAGGTGTAACAAATGTTGCGCCTTTCTTTTTTTTGTCTAATTTGTGTTACAGATTCATATTTTTTTTGTACCTTTGGCTCTGCCGAAGGTACTATCACTCGGAAATGAATAAGAAAAGTATATTTTCTTTTTGCATTTCTCTCGTTTTTTTTGTACCTTTGCAGCCAATTATTAAATATTCATACAATAATGATAACAAAACGATTGATGCTATGGGCCTTCTTGATGATGTCGGCCCTGATAGCAAATGCTGCTCCTCGCACTCAGGCACAGATGAAAGAGGCTGCTGCCAAGGCTGTTAATGGAGAGCGTCTCCTTAAGAAGATGGCATTGCGTAATGCTGCTACCATGAAGGTACTGAAGACTACTGATGAATACCAGATCATTGGTAATGAGCAGGGCGGCTTTGCCGTGATTGCTTCTGATGACTTGGTACCAGAGGTGCTGGGCGTTTCGATGTCAAAGTATTCAGAGGGACGCAATGAGAACTTCCAGTGGTGGCTGGAGGCTGTACAGGGTGCTGTGCAGTATGCTGTTAGTAATAACATCACACTGACAACCACTAAACCTAACCCTAGCAAGTATCCCACACAGGTGGGTCCATTGGTAACCACTGAGTGGGACCAGGGAGAACCCTACAACCGCCTGTTGCCTACATCTATCTATGGTGGAGGTCGTTGCGTAACAGGATGTGTGGCTACGGCTATGGCCCAGGTGCTGAATTATCATCAAGTTCCTGTGTGTGGTATCGGTAGTAGAACCATTTACTATCCTTATCAGAACTATACTGGTACACCGATTGCGGCTGACTTCGGTGAGCATGTCTACGACTGGGCAAACATGTTGGATATCTATTCCTATGGTAACTATAATGAGGATGAGGCTATGGCCGTTGCAGTACTGATGCGTGACTGCGGTGTGGCTGCCGATATGCAGTATGGCGGTTCAAACGATACAGAGAACGGCTCTGGTGCCTACTCTCAGGATGCCGCTGCAGGTCTGCGTACCTATTTTGGCATTGCAGAAGCAGAGTGTCTGGAGCGTGATAACTACACTGAGTCCGCTTGGATGGATATCGTTTATCGCGAACTGAGCGAGAACGGACCTCTTTATTATGGTGGTGCCAGCTGGTCGAGCGGTGGTCATGCTTTCGTGATTCATGGCTATAATGAAGATGGTAAGGTGTATGTTAACTGGGGCTGGAGTGGCGATGACGACGGCTACTACGATATAGCCCTGCTGAATCCTGGCTGGTATCACTTTGATATGCAGCAGGATATGATTATCGGCATCAAGGGCACTCCCCGTGAACTCACTGACGAGGTCATCGCACTCACTGAGGCTGGAACACTGAATACGATATTGGATGACGAGAAGATTGGTACGGTGGGTACGCTGAAGATCACTGGTGACATCAACTCTACTGACCTTCGTCAAATACGTCGTTTGGCTGGTGTCGACGAGAAGGGCGAGAAGACCCAGGGCTATCTGAACACACTCGACCTCTCTGAAGCTCGCATCGTTAGTGGTGGTGAGGCTTATCTGGTTGAAAATGGCAAACAGCTGACCACAGCTGACAACGAACTGCCTGTTAAGGCCTTCTATGACTGTAAGCGCCTGCAGAAACTGGTATTGCCTGCTGGCCTGAAAAAGTGGGGTGAGGGTGCTATTGGTTTGTGTTCCCAACTTCAAGTACTGGAGATTGGTGAGCTTGCTGCTGATGCCGATTTCGTTATGGAAGATGATATTTTATGGAATGCTGAGAAAACAGAGATTATTGCCGTGTTGCCAACCAAGAGCGGCGAACTGAATATCGCCAAGGGTACGGTAGCCCTGCGCGACTATGCTTTGGCTGGCTGTGGTCGACTGTCAAAGGTAGTGCTGCCTGCCAGCCTGACATTTATCGGTCGTGAGGCTATGAATGGTTGTGCCGGTCTGCAGGAGATACGCATCGTTAGCAAGGAAGTGCCCGAACTGGGAGGTGCTAATGTCTTTAACGGCATCTTCATATATTCTTGCAAACTGTATGTTCCTGCTGGAACAAAGACCAAATACTCACAGTTGGCACAGTGGAAGGACTTTAAAGGCTCTGACTATGACAATATCATTGAGTATGGTTCCAGTGTGAAGGTACGTAACGCCATCCGTAAGTATGGTGAGAAGAATCCCAAGTTTGTCTACTCTGTGTCTGGTGATCCCATTACTGGCGAACCTGAGTTGATATGTGAGGCTACGCCTGAGTCACCTGCCGGTAAGTATCCTGTTGTTGTCAATATGGGTACTATCACAACGGAGAATGTGGATCTGGTTGATGGTTACCTCATTGTTCAGAAGGTGGATGCCACAGCTACTGTGGGTAACTTCACCCGTGAGGAAGGACTGCCAAACCCAGAGTTTGGCTTTAGCTCTTACGAAGGTTTGATAGCCCTTGACTCTATCCCTGTATGGCTGGAAGAGCCTGTCTTTGAAACAACTGCCGATGAAAACTCACCCGTAGGAGAGTATCCCATTACGGTGAAGAGTGCTGTTGCCGAGAGCTATAATCTCACTTTCATTGCCGGTACACTGACCATTACAGAGGCTACAGGCCCCCGTGTGGTGACACCACCTGTCGACCTGCAAACCGAGGAGTGGTTGCTCACAGGTCAGCGCTATGATCCCAACGAGTATACCGTTGATGCTACACAGACGCTGAATATCGGCATACAAGGACAGGATGTCTATGTGCAGGGTCTAAACCTCTATCTGCCAGAGGCTTGGGTGAAGGGTACTATCGAAGACGGAAAGGTGACTTTCGCTGCCAACCAGTACTATGGTGACTTGGCAGATGATGACGAAACAACATATAACACCTATTTTGCAGGTTGTGACATCTCTTGGTTCGAAGGCGTGTCAACATTGCAGCCTGTCGATGTGACCTTTACGATGAATGAGGCTGGTGACCGCTGGACTACTGGTACGGTATTGGTGGTGAACACCCTGACAGACGGCATCGCAGGCTTTGACTTCCTGAAGGATGTGGTTCTGGCTAAGCCCTATGATGTGGCAGCTACTCCTAAGGCTCCTGCTATTGCCTACTACATGCCTTACGACAACGAAGAGGGTTATGGTGGTTTGTCACTGAATTTCCCACCCGTTGATGTGGATGGTAATCCGCTCTTGACAAGTAAGCTGAGCTATATTATATATAAGGATGTAGAGAGACTTGCTTCGCCTATTGTGATTCCTGCTCTTCAGGAAGATGGTGAGACTTATGTCGATATGACCGAGATTCCCTATAACTTCACTGATGGTTGGAATATCGAACCTCACGGTTATGCTGTTTACTTCTATGAGCCCAGCAATGCCTTCAATGCAATAGGAGTGCGGGCCGTCTATCGTGGTGGCGACGAGGTTCGTTTCTCGGATGTCACTTGGCTGAATCTCCAGCCTTATGCCGATGAGTCCACCGTCTTTGACTTCAATGCCCTGGATAAGGATACTACACCTTATTCTACGAGCTCATCAAATGCAGGCGATATCACCGAGGAAAAGGTGTTGACTGAGGAGAATGTGACATTGACAATCTCGCCTTGCGAAGTGGGTAATACCCCCAACCGCTACTGGCTGGACTATAACCTGCAGGCTATCCAGCTGAGGCTTTATGGTGGTAGCCTTACCTTCGAGGTGCCTGATGGTTGCACGATGGAGAAGATTTACTTCTACGCCAGCGACTGGAATGATTACAACGAGTTCGACAATGGCGAGTTCGACGGACAGATATGGGAGGGTTCTGCCAATAAGGTGGTGCTTACCATTGATGACGGTAATCCCAATACAAAACTGAATAAGATTGCTGTGGTGGTCACAGGCGAGCCTATTATTGAACCTACTGGTATCAGCACCTTGGGTCAGAGCGTAGAGACTATGCGCACCTTCGACCTGATGGGTCGCGAGATACAGGGTAAGGGCAAAGGCCTGGTAATCGAAAAGATTCGTACGGTCGACGGACAGATAAAGACTATCAAACGTGTACGTTGATATCGATTGACAAAACAATAATAAAAAGCCTCCGATATGGTAAACACTGTATCGGAGGCTTTTTTATTATATTAAATATGGTGTTATTTCGATGAGGCGCTATTCATCTCGTTTTGGATTTTCATGATTTTCTGCTGACGCTCCATCGAGAACAGGCCGCTGTGCTGATCGCAGTAATAGAAGATGGCATAGGCTTTCTCCAGTAGCTGCTGTCTAATGGGCAGCGAGTGGAGTGGGCTCTCAGCATAATAGAGCTCTGCCAGCATCTCCAGTCTTTGAAAACGTTCGTTCTCAGGATATTGACTGATGGCATCGACAGCATCCTCAAGTGTGGCTGCGTGGTAGAACTCGTATGGACCGCCCAGATATCGCTGGTACATCAATCGTAGCTCTTCCAATTTCTTTTCGCGGTCTTTCTTGTTCTGTAGCCATATCAATGCTTGGGCAAACTCTTCGACCAACCGAAGGAAATAATCTTTTTGTAACATGGTTCTATATGGTTTTTGTTCTTGTTTGCAAAAGTACAAAATAATCTATAAACCATGTGCTGTTTAGATAGAAAAGTTTTGTCTAAAGGTATGGATTGACCTTAAATGTGTTAAATAAATATAAATATTTGGTTGTGGGGAGCATGTGATGCATGCTAAAAAGAGAAAAAGCAGTACCTTTGCAGTCCGATTATTTGGGGAGAGTCTTAGAATCCCCGCGGGCGTCGTGTAAATAGTGACTATCTTTGGCCGGATGGCACGGTTTGTGAATCGGCGTTCAACACACAACTTTATAAAGTAAAAGAACTGTTTTTTAGTAAATTTAAACGAAGAAATGAACACTTTAAGTTACAAGACCGTCTCAATTAACAAAGAGACAGCCAAGAAGGAGTGGGTCGTTATCGATGCTACCGATCAGGTAGTGGGTCGTCTCGCTTCAAAGGTCGCAAAACTGATTCGCGGCAAATACAAGCCCAGCTTCACTCCTCATGTGGACTGTGGTGACAATGTCATCATTATCAATGCTGCCAAGGTGAAGTTCACCGGCAAGAAGGAAACCGATAAGGTTTACACCCGTTATACTGGCTATCCTGGTGGTCAGCGCTTCAACACTCCCGCAGAACTGCGCAAGCGTCCTGATGGAATGGATCGCATCCTCCGCCACGCTGTTAAAGGCATGCTGCCCAAGGGTCCCCTCGGTCGCAGTCTGCTGAATAACCTTTACATCTATGATGGTACAGAACACAAGCACGAGGCTCAGCAGCCAAAGGCTATTGATATTAACCAGTATAAATAATAAATAGGAGATGGAAGTAATTAACGCAATAGGTCGTCGTAAGAGCTCAGTAGCTCGCGTTTATCTGTCAGAAGGTACTGGCAAGATCACGATCAATAAGAAGGACTTAACCGAATATTTCCCCTCAGCTATTCTGCAGTATGTGGTTAAGCAGCCACTGAACCTGCTGGAGGTCGCTGAAAAGTATGATATCAAGGTCAACCTCGACGGTGGTGGTTTCACTGGTCAGAGTCAGGCTCTCCGTCTGGCTATCGCTCGTGCACTGGTCAAGGTTAACGAAGAGGATAAGAAGGCATTGAAGGATCAGGGCTTCTTGACACGTGATAGCCGTGAGGTTGAGCGTAAGAAGCCAGGTCGTCCCAAGGCACGTCGTCGCTTCCAGTTCAGTAAGCGTTAATCATACTGGACTACGTTTAGCATCTAAACTGGCGGGACTCTCCCTAGGATTGCCTAGGGCAGCCTAGAATAGCCTAGAAAATCTAGGAGTTCCTGGTCTTGACTACCCTCCAGCTGATCTAACAAAGATTAAAAAGAAAGTAAACAACAAAATTAAAGAATTAAAAAAATGGCAAGAACAAATTTTGACCAACTGCTGCAGGCCGGCTGTCACTTCGGCCACCTGAAGCGTAAGTGGAACCCCGCCATGGCTCCCTACATCTACACTGAGCGCAATGGTATTCACATTATCGACCTCCACAAGACTGTCGTTAAGATTGACGAGGCAGCTGAGGCTCTGAAGAACATTGCCCGTCAGGGTAAGAAAATCCTCTTCGTAGGTACTAAGAAACAGACTAAAGAAGTGATTGCCGAGAAGGCAACCAGCATTAATATGCCTTACGTTATCGAGCGTTGGCCGGGCGGTATGCTCACCAACTTCCCCACCATCCGCAAGGCTGTGAAGAAGATGGCCAATATCGATAAGCTGATGCAGGACGGTACCTTTGGTAACCTGTCAAAGCGTGAGCTGCTGCAGGTAACCCGTCAGCGTGCTAAGCTGGAGAAGAACCTCGGTTCTATCGCTGACTTGACCCGTCTGCCCAGCGCTCTGTTCGTGGTTGACGTTCTGAAGGAGAACATCGCCGTGAAGGAGGCTAATCGTCTGGGTATCCCCGTGTTTGCTGTTGTTGATACTAACAGCGATCCTAAGGATATTGACTACGTAATCCCTGCCAATGATGACGCTAAGGATAGCGTAGAGGTTATCCTCAACGCTTGCTGCGCTGCTATCTCTGAGGGTCTGGAGGAGCGTAAGGCTGAGAAGGCTGACGAGAAGGCTGCTGAGGCTCAGGCTGATGCTGAGGCCGAAGAAGTGAAGCCCAAGCGTACCCGTCGTACTCGCAAGGAAGAGGCTCCCGCAGAGGAGGCTCCCGTAGCTGAGAAAGAGGCTCCCGCTGCAGAGTAATCTCGTGATAACGTAATAACGTAATAACGAAAAAACATTAAAGACAATGGCAATTTCAATTGACGATATCAAAAAACTTCGCGCTATGACCGGTGCTGGTCTGGCTGACGTGAAGAAGGCTTTGACAGAGGCTGAAGGTGATTTCGACCGTGCTAAGGAGCTGCTCCGCGAGCGTGGTCTGGCTATCGCTGCCAAGCGTTCTGACCGTGAGACTTCTAACGGTTGTGTACTCGCAAAGGTAGAGAACGGCTTCGGTGCTATCCTCGCCCTGAAGTGCGAGACCGACTTTGTGGCTAATGGTGCTGACTTCATCGCTCTGACCAAGAGCATCCTTGATGCTGCTGTGGCCAACAAGTGCAAGACACTTGACGAGGTGAAGGAACTGGACATCAATGGCCAGAAGGCCAGTGAGGCAGTGACCCAGCGTTCTGGTATTACTGGTGAGAAGATGGAACTCGATGGCTATCAGACCCTTGAGGGTGCTAATATCGAGGCATACGACCACATGGGTAAGCACACTCTGTGCACCATGGTTCAGACCAACAAGGAGAACAGCGAGGCTGGTCACAAGTTGGCCATGCAGGTTGCTGCTATGAAGCCCGTTGCCCTTGACGCAGCTAGCGTTGACCAGAAGATTCTTGACGAGGAGTACAAGACTGCTGTTGAGAAGACCAAGCTGGAGCAGGTTGAGAAGTATGTAGAGATGAAGTTGAAGAAGGCTGGTATCAACCCCAACCTTGTTGACTCTGAGGATCACATCGAGAGTAACATGGCTAAGGGCTGGCTGACTCAGGAGCAGGCTGACGAGGCTCGCAAGCTCATCGAGACCGCTAAGGCCGAGGGCGAGGCTCAGCTGAAGATGCCTATGATTGAGAACATCGCTAAGGGACGTGTCAATAAGTTCCTGAAGGAGAACTGTCTGGTTGACCAGGAGTTCCAGTTCGGCGATGGCGACAAGGCTACTGTAGCTCAGTGGCTGAAGGCACAGGACAAGGACCTGGCCATCACCGCTTTCCGTCGCTTCACGCTCGTTGCAGAGTAATTTGAAACATAATTGAATAAAAAAGAATCGGCATTGTTTGCGCAATGCCGATTTTTTTTATTATCTTTGCAAGCGATTAAGAACGCCTTATCGATTGAAAAGATATAGGATGATACTTATGTTCGTGCTTTCCGTCATCTTGTTGACATGGAAAGCGACACCTGCGGCCGCCGGTAAGATGGATGATCTGCAGGCTCAACTCCTATCGGCCAATGGTGAACAGCGTATCAAGATTCTAGAGGATATTTATATTGAGAGTCAGGAAACTGAGGATGTTAGTTCTCAGTTGAAACATCTCAATAACCTAATTTCAGAAGCGAAGACGCAGAAAAATGATCTGGAAGAGGTCAATGCCCTGGCCGAACGTGCCTCTTTGTTCTATAACTATGACATGAACGACTCGGTGCTCATCGTGGTGCGTCGTGATATGGAGCGTGTGAAAGAAGTGGAACAGTGGCAGGTCTATTATGAGATGTGGGGTCTTATAGCTAATACTTACGTCTTTATGGGCCAGAACAATATGGGTATCCACGAGACTCAGGCCATGTTTGAAGATGCCAGGAAACGAGGCGACAAACTGGGTATGGGTCAGGCCAACTGCATCATGGGTACTGCCTATAGCAATCTGCGTAATTTCGACCAGAGCGTTGAGGTGTTTGAGAAGTCCTTGGCGGAATTGTCCGAATTGGACCCTGTCCCTTCTGTTATGCCCGATGTCTATGTCTACTATGGCAATGCTCTCAATGACATGAAGGACTATGCAAAACTTGACCAGCTCACCGTAAAATGGAAAGGGTTCCTCAAAAAGTTCTTCAGTGAGCATCATCTGGATAATACGTCTACAGGTGATATGTATCTGTCCTATTACTATCTGGCCTGCACTCAGGCCGCTTTGGGTTTGGGTCGGCTTGAAGATGCTGCCCAGCAACTTGCCGAAGCTCGCAATCACATTGCCAATATGGACAACCAGCTGGGGGGTAAATGGCTCTACTATTCTGCTCAGCTAATGAATCAGGAGGGACATTATGCTTTGGCATTGGACGAGAATACCCGTCGTATGCAACTGTCAGATATGAGCGATAAGGCTATGGAGGCTATGGTGAAGTTGCAACGTGCGGAGATCCTGGAAAAGATGGGATACCATGTTGAAGCCGGAAAGTTATACAAGGAACTCTATTTCATCAATGACTCCCTCAACGCTCAAGAGACAAAAGGTCAACTCAACGAGATGAACACCATCTTCCAGGTAGGGGAGAAGGAACTGGAGAATATACGTCTTCAACAAGAGAACGAGCGGGCTCAGTTCCGTTTCATCATCATTGTTATCTCGCTTATTGTCATCTCCTTTGCCATCTTCGTTTTCTTCCGTCTTCGTGCAGCCCGTAAGTTGAAGCAGGCTCACGAGCAGCTCCAGGTGGCTTATTCTGACTTGCAGAAGACCAATGAAGACTTGAATAAGGCCAACAGAGTGATAGAAGAGACGACGGCAGCCAAGGAGCGTATCGAAAGTGAGTTGCGTATTGCCCGCGATATCCAGATGTCGATGGTGCCCAACACGTTCCCCGAGGACGAAGGTCTGGACCTCTATGCCTCTATGACTCCTGCCAAGGCAGTGGGTGGCGACCTTTATGACTATGTGCTCTTAGAGAATAAGCTCTATTTCGCCTTGGGCGATGTTAGTGGCAAGGGTGTTCCTGCATCCCTTTTCATGGCTCAGGCCACCCGTCTGTTCCGTACGTTGGCTAAGCAGAATCTGTTGCCTGCTGATATTTGTACCCGTATGAACAGTGAGCTGGCCGAGGATAACGAACAGGGTATGTTCGTGACCATGTTCATCGGACTGGTTGACCTTCAGTCCGGACATCTTGATTTCAGTAATGCCGGTCATAACCCACCCGTTATCAACAACGACCACTTCTTGGAGATGGAGCCTAACGCCCCGATAGGCTTATGGCCTGGACTGGAATATGTGGGTGAGGAGATTGCCAACATCCACAATACCCCCATCTTTGTATATACCGACGGACTCAACGAGGCTGAAAACGCAGCTCAGGAGCAGTTTGGCGATGACCACTTGCTTCAGATAATGAAGGAAACGCCATATCAGAGTGCCCGTCAAATGATAGAATTGTTGCAGAAAGAGGTGGCCCGCCATGTGGCAGGCGCCGATCCGAGCGATGACCTCACAATGCTTTGTTTAAAGATCAACTAATAATAAAGAACCTAATGATATGAGAAAGGAAATTCGAATTAAGAACCAGGTCGGCGAACTAGACCATGTTGCCCGCTTCATCGAGGAAATCTGCGATGAGTTGGGGCTTGACATGGAGCTGAAGATGAACCTGAACCTGGTGATGGAAGAGATGGTTTCCAATGTCATCTTCTATGCTTATCCCGAAGGGGCTGATGCCTCTATCGAGTTGATAGCAGAGAGTGATGGCAAGGAACTCACCTTTGTGTTGAGTGATCAGGGTCGCGAGTTCGATCCGACGCTCAAGGAGGACTTTGACATGGATACGAATCCTGCTGAGCGCGACCTTGGCGGTATGGGTATTTTCATTGTCAAGAACATCATGAATAATGTGACTTATCAGCGTCTGAAAGGTAAAAACCTGTTGACGATGAAGAAAAACATTAATGGGAATTAAAAAGTAAACAATTAACTATTTAGAAAATTATACAACTATGACACAGATAATAAAAGAAGGTGACAAGACCATCATCAAGACCGGCAATCGTATTGACACTATTAATGCTCCCCAGTTTGAGAAAGACATTGAGCCTGCACTGCAGGATCAGGGTGTAGACCTCGAGATGGACTGCACCGAGTTAAACTATATGGCCAGTTCCGGACTGCGTATCATCCAGAAGACCATGCGCACTGTCATGATGAAGAAAGGCAAGTTCAAGATGACCAATGTAAGCCCTGAGATCTACAAGGTGCTGGCTATGACAGGCTTCACCAAGTTCATGATAGTAGAACAAAAAGCATAGCTCATGCCTGACGACTCACAGACCCTTCGTGAGGAACTGCAGCGACTGCGCGAGGACTACGAGACCCTGGAGCATAATTTCGACATCATGTCAGAAGGCTATCAGGAGTCACTCCTGCTCTATGATAAGTTGGAAGAGACCTATCATGAGCTTGAGGAAACCAACCAGCAGTTGGAGATAGCCCGTCGTCGTGCAGAAGAAGCTTCTCGCATGAAGACCAACTTCATCCAGCAGATATCCCACGAAATTCGTACCCCCCTGAATATCCTGAATGGCTTTACGCAAATTCTTACCACACCAGGTATGGAACTCGATGCAGCCACTCAGCAGGAGGTGACGCAGGGCATAGACGAGAATACCAACCGCATCACGTCGCTGGTGAACAAAATGCTGGAGTTGGCTGATGCCAACAGTAGCGACGAGCTGGAGCGTAATGACGATGTGCCTGCTGTGCAGGTGGCTGCCCAGGCAGCCGACGAGAGTGGCATCACCATCGCTCCGCATCTCACCTTCGACCTTGATATGGGTGAGGGTACCGATGTGGCTATGCTCCACACCAACCTGCAGCAGGCCACTCGTGCCCTGTCGCTGGTGCTCGACAATGCCCGTAAGTTCTCGCAGCCTGCCGAGGCTGCCATTGTTGCTGGTGCTGAGGTGAAGCAGAGTAGGGTGCTGTTGCGCCTTGCCATGCAAGACCAGATGCTGGCATTCATCGTTGAAGACAATGGCATCGGTGTGCCTGCTGAGGAATCTGATCATATCTTTGAAGAATTCGTACAACTCGACAACTATTACGACGGCACAGGTATCGGTCTCACTGTGGCTCGCAGTATTGCGCGCCGGCTTGGTGGTGACATTGTGCTCGATACATCATTTAATAATCCTGAGGGTGGTGCCCGTTTTGTGATGACCCTCCCCCTTTAATAACAATGAATAACAAACAGAGAAAATGACTTCTAAATCACTGAATTTGTCAACCATAGGTGTCAGGAATTTTCTCCTGTGCCTAATCACGTTGCTCCTGCCGATAGGTACATGGGCAGAGGCTGCCACCAACGAAGGTGTGTTCTTCAATGATACAGAGCTGACAACCAGTAATGCATCTACCATCATGGGCACAGGCGTCAGTTTCGACGAGGAGAGTCGTGTTCTGACACTTAACAATGCCTCTGTAACGGGTAGTCTGGTGACCTATGGCACCGACCTGACCATCAGTTTGGTAGGCGACAACACCTTCAATGGCACGCTCTATGGCTATGGCATTGAAGGTGAAAGTGCCGGAATACTGAACCTGGCTAATGCTCTTGGTGAGCCTTGCTCCCTTCAACTTATCTCGGGTAGTACCACTTCTGTAGCCACAGGCTTCGAAAATTTTACGTATTCTTGTTTCGATGCCCTAACCGATGATGTTCAGTATGTCAGTTGGACCTATCAGAATTTAGGTGATCCTCATTCTTTGATGTATTACAAAAATGGTTTGAAACCAGTTACCGATGTAACCTTCACTTCTGGCTATGGTATTCAAGTAGGTGAAACGGTGACGGACGATAATGCCGATGATATTCTGGAAGATGGCGGTTCTGTGAGCTATGATCCTGCAACCAAGACGCTGACCCTTACGAATGCTACTATCTCTTATGTCAATGACATTGTATGGGGCAATGCTGTTGACATGAATGTCAATATTATTGGCGACAATTACATTGAGGGAACAATCACTGGCAGTGGTATTGGGGCACTCAAGGTGAACCGTAATGTCTCAGGAGCTGACTGCTCGCTGACAGTAGGCAGTAGCGAGAGCTATAACTCTTGTATTAGCAACTTTACCAATGTGACGGCAGAAGGCTTGAACGTCTCTGCCTCTGAGTTGGGAGGTATGATTGTTGAAGGTTCCGAGCCTCTTAATCCCATGTTCAACAGCAGAAAGATTGTCTTCACAACTGCGACCTTATATGGAATATGGGTTGGCGCTGATCAGGTTACAAGTCAAAACAAAGACAATATCTTGGATGAAACGACTGGGGATGAGCAGCCTACTATGAGCTTTGACCCAGTGAATAGTGTCCTGACAATGAACAACGCCAGTATTAACATCCCCTACTTGGAGATGTCATCGCCGAGTTTTACTATTAGTATGGACTTGACTATCCAACTGGTAAGTGAAAGTTCTTTGAGTTGTGACCTGACTGTACAGTCAGGTTATAGTGTGATCTTTACTACCGATGAAGACACCCCTGGCAGTTTGCAGGTCATGGGTAATATTTCTGGTAATGTGGTCTATGAGAACGGCTTGTCCTATATGCCGAATAGTGAGTATGGCGGCACCATCGGTATTGACAATTCCGTGCATTATGACCTTTGGATTGCAGGAATACAGGTGACAGAAAATACCGCTGAAAACTTCTTTGGTGACTACTCAGTAAGTTGGAATAATGAGACCAGTACGCTGACGCTTAGCGATGCTACCATTGGTATGGCCATTGATGGCGAAGGTGAAATGAGGGAGGCTCCCGGCATCATCTATAAGGGTACGGACAACCTGACCATTAATCTGATAGGTACTAATAGAATTTATGGCGCTTGGGGCTGTGAGGCCATCCTTTATGATGGAGAATCAGAGAGAGTACCTCAGCTGGTTTTCTCGAACGATGACAGCCGGACCTGCTCATTGCTGTTATCTACAGAAGGTGATGAACTTATCTCTGGCTTTACTGAAATTAATTATGGCGGCTTGTACCATATCACAGATGTTATTGAAGGTGAAGAAGTGACAATCAGCACCATAATTATCACTTCCACACTGATGGGAGGAGGCAGTGGAACAGCCTCAGATCCATACCTCATCAAGACGAAGGAGGATTTGAGGGACTTTGCGAAATACAACAACCAAGGCGTTATCAGTCGTCAGGCGTTTGTCAAACTCAATAATGAAATCAATTGTGAGGACCTCACAGGCTTTGAGCCCATTGGAAATAGTGATAATGCGTTTGAAGGAACTTTCGATGGCAACAATTGTACCATTAGTCACCTGGAATACGTGGCAGACGAAGATGCAGAATATGCCGGACTGTTTGGGGCACTCAGTGGAATGGGTGTCATTAAGAAACTGACATTAAGTGACTGTTCCTTTACAGGTGGTAACAATGCAGGAGCCGTAGTGGCCTATATGTATGGTGGCACCGTTGAGGACTGCAATGTCAGCAATTGCGTTGTTGAGACCGGAAGCACCCAGAACCCGATGGCCGGAGGTGTGGCAGGCGAAATCTACGAAGGTACCGTCCAGCGCTGTAAGGTGTTTGGTTCCACCATTACCGGTGCGACTACCTATTCCTTAGAAGGTGGTATGGCTAACGCAGGTGGTATCTCAGGTTATATCAATACAGGAACAATCGCTTCTTGTGAAGTCGAGAACTCTGCTATCAGCAGCAGTCATGTTGTAGCAGGCGGTTATCAGACAGCAGGTGGTATTATAGGCCGCTGCGAGTTTGACGCCAGCGGTGAGTATCCTGTTACCATCAGTGGTAACGCTGTAAAGAATACGACAACGGTTAGTAGCGAAGTCAAGACTTCTGGAGATGAGTATGAAATAGCTTTGGCAGGTGCAATCGTGGGTTATCACAGAGCTATTACGTTGGCCGACAATACCTATGAGTTTACGGTCTCTGTGTCAACCAAGAATTCTGGTGATGAGGCAGCCACCATTCTTACTGGTTACCAGCATCGTGGCTCAGGTGGCTATACCGATTATGATGGCGACAGCTATCCCGAATTTGTGCCTTCTTCTTCTGATATCTTTGAGGATAATGGCGCTGTTCTTGCCAATACCAAGAAGGTGACTCTGCCAGGAGAGACTTCCGAGTATACTGTTATGGGTGAGAAAGGCACTTATTATAATAATGTAGAGGATGGTATCCTGGTTGTCCCAGGTCAGACCGTGACCTTGAGTGCATATCCTGGCGACGGATATACTATTGAGTCTCTTACCGTGACCAATACCTCTACGGAGACTACTATTACCACCGAGTCAGAAGAGATGGGCGACAATATTACACAATATACCTTCGAGATGCCCGATGTTCCTGTGACAGTTACAGTGACAACATCACAGTGTTTCCCCATCTGGGTGGCAGGTCAAGAAGTGACCAGCGCCAACGCCAGAGATATTCTGGGTGATGGCACAGTAAGTTGGGACAATGAGACCAGCACGCTGACGCTGAACAATGCCACCATTGGTTCTGCTGGCAGTGAAATCACCGAGGGTGATGAAGGTGCCATGATGGAGGCTACGGGTATCTACTATATGGGTACGGATGACCTGACCATCTGTCTGAAAGGCACTAATGCTATTTATGGTACAGACGGTTGCGAGGCCATCCGTTACAATGGCTATGCCGAGAGAACTCCTAAGTTGGTGTTTACTAAAGGTGACAACCAGTCCTGCTCACTATTGCTGAATGCCGGTGAAGAAACCGTCATCTCTTATTTCAGTGAGATAGAATACGACGATGTAGCCTTGGTGGTTGAAGGTGATATAGACCCTCGTTACTGCAGTCTTGATGGTACTATTTGTCTGAACTACTACGCAGGCAATAATACCTATCTGCCCATCACGTCAGCCACGGTTACTTCTTATACCTCTTATGATTTATATGTCAGCGGTGAGCGCGTCACCAGTCTCAATATGAATAAGATTGCCAAGAATCAAGGTGCCAACAACTCTATTTCCTTTGATGGCAACCATACGCTGACGTTTAACAATGTACCTTATAACTGCTTCCAGAGCCCATTCATCCAAACAAGTATGGATCTGACTATCCATCTAATAGGAACGAGTCAGCCAGATTGTGGTAGTAGCCTCATAGAAAGAATAGATGGTGATAACACGACACATACATTGACTTTTACCACCGATGAGGCCAATCCGGGAATGCTTCTCTTCCGTGGCGGTTATGCCCACGATGGTTTCCAGTTAGCTTTCCAGAACGGCCTTTCTTGGAATCCTGTAGGCTATTTTGATGAGTCAAGTTCCGATGCTCCTTATGCTTGGATAGCCCAGTCGTTACCTGAAGTCTATGGTCTTACTGTGGCAGGCGTAGAGGTTACCGAAGAGAATGCTAAGAATATCACGGGTGACCTGATTGTGGGTGACGGTACTGTTAGCTTCGAACCCGAGACCAATACGCTGTTCATGACTGGCGATGTTCTTATTGGCAATGGTGGTGTGGCTTGGAATGGCAATGGTGATCTCACCATTCAGTTCGTAGGTAAGGAAAACCGCATCAGTTCTCTCACTACCAGTGCCGTCTATAGCACCTTAGAAGATGCCGCCTTTAACCTGATTCTTCAGGAAGGCAGTAACGATGTACCTTGCGAGCTAACCCTCCAGACCCCCGAGAACACCGACATCATTGGTTCGGGCTTCACCAAGGTATATCGCGAAGTGAGTCGTTTGGTAGACTATAACCTCACGGTGACTGCCCAAGACGCGACAGGTGCTCCTGCCCAATGGCATGCTCTCTGTGTCACTACCCAGTTCGATGCCCCTGTTCTGTGGCTCGATCCCGATTCAGAGACTCCTAAGGCTGTTGTGTCTTTAGGTCTTTTCCCTGGCGCTACTTTTGAACGTCAGTATAACGATGTGACGCTCTATACCTCTACCGATGGCAGAAACTTCAATGTTTATACCGAGCCAGTGGCTGTTAGCGTAGCTTCGCCGATGATCTATGCCCGTGCTCAGATTCGTAACGTTGTCTCACCCATTGCCAGGGGCAAGTATATCGGCTTTGCTCCTCAGCCTGCATCTGTTCTGGTAGGTACCAGCTTTACCCCTGAGATGACACAGATTGGCAATGGCGATGGCCTGACGTTCAACCCCGAGGGTGTGGTCTATGAGAGTAGCAATCCCAATGTGGCTCTCTTCACTAATGGCGTTGTCACCACTGTTGGTGTGGGTACCGCCACACTTACTGCCAATATTCAGCAGGCAGTCGATGTGGCCGACGAGACCTCCTATGCCTATCCGTTGGTTGTCAGCGACGGTATCCTTAGCTTCAATCTTGCCGTGAGTCCTATCAACTACAATATCTGGGTTAAGGGTATACGTGTAAACAGTGCCAACAAGGATAATGTGTTGAGCGATGCTAACGCCACCGTACGTTTCAACCCCGTTACCAACAGTCTGTTGTTCTATGGCGCCAACGTTAGCATTAATCCTGGTGATACCACCTCTCTTGTCAGATGTGCTCTGTCCGAGGGTCTTACTGTTGAGCTGCGAGGCACCAATACGCTGGCCTTTAGCGCTGGTTTCCGCAATATGCTGAATACCAATGTTCCTCTCACCTTTACCACCAACGACACCAAGCCTGGTCAGCTGAGTTGGACTTTACAGGACGATGTGGAAGGCTTCTTTAGCACACGTTTCAACATTGGCTATGAAGCTGACCTTGGGTTGCAGACTTCTGGTGACCTCATCTCCGTAACGCCTCCCGTCGACTACGGCCTCTTGATAGGTTCTACCGTTGTCACCAGTGTCAACTGTACCGATATTCTGGGCGATGGTAAGGTGAAATATACCGATGTCGACAAGACTCTGGTGCTCAACGATGCCACACTCACTGTTCCTGTGACCAGTGGTCTGAGTCAGTTGAAGATTTATCTGCAGGGTGAGAGCACCATCAGCGGCACAGAGAATATGCTATCGTCTTCAGTGGCTAATGCTCCTCTCACCTTCACTACCTCTGCTAGTGCTCCTGGTAAGCTCACCCTGATCAAGACCAAGGATTCTGGTAACTGGATAAGTGGTTTTGCTACGCCTTCCTATGATTCTCCGTTGGGTCACACTGAGGTTGGCAATAGCATGGCGGTGCTCGATCCCGCTTCCATCGCACCTATTGTCAACGAAGAGAATCCTACTGCCGAGGTGACATTGACAGACCCCACCGATCCTAATCACCCCGATGATCCCGTGGTGAACGAGGTCATTGACGATGTAATTTATAACCTGCCTGCCAATAGCTTCGATGAGGGTAGCGGCACACCAGAAGATCCTGCTGGTGCTATTCTCGATGAGGTGGTAGTTAAGGACGAGACTTTCTACGAAAATAACGAACCTGGTACTGACGGCTTTGCTGCAGGTTTCACAGGCCTTGTCTTTATGTTGGCTCCTGGCACAGGCGATATTCAGATTGACGCCAATATCCGTGAGGGCAACAAACTGGCAGTACAGATTGGTCTGAGCGACCCCGTTCTCCTGCCTAACGAGGATTACCCAACTGTCAACGAGATGGCCACCTATTATGTGCCCTTCGCTGTCACCGACCGTACCTATGTCTATGTCTATCTGGCCGAAACACCAGCACCTTCGAGGAGTATGAGTGAAATGCCGAATCGTGAGAAGGTGCTCCACGGACATGTAAAGGTGACTCAGTTAGGTGTGGCTGCTTCGTCGATGGTCAACAACAATGTCTATTCAGAACAAGAGAATAATGTGGGTAGAAAGGTGAAGCTTTACAGTCTGCCCAGCTCTGCTGTTGCTGACAGCGGCAATGGCATCGTGCTCTCTACTGTAGCACTAGCCGACGCTGCTGCCAGTCGTGCTGTAAGGCGCGAGGCAGCTCCAGAGGTGTATCCCATTACCGAGTTGGCTCCCACCGTGTTTGATGCGCTTGACAAGAGTCAGATTCTGTATATCGACATGAAGGGTACCGCCTTGGAGGACTTCACCGTCAACCGCTCTAGCGGTCTCATGGGTGGCTTTGGCAGCAACACGCTGATTTATCTGCCTGATAAAAACGACGATGGTGGCGAACCCAACGTGGTTATCAACAAGGAGTGTGCCCGCCTCAGTCTCAACAGCGATTCTAAGTTCCGCTCGCCTATGGCCTTTACGGCTGCTGAGGCTACGCTGAACCGCACGTTCACCGTTGGTCGCACCTCTACTGTCTTCCTGCCCTTCGCCCTGACTAAGGCGCAGGCCGATGCTTTGGGAACGTTCTATAAGTTCAAGGAAATCGATGGCGATAATGCTGTGTTCTATGATGCTGAGAATGACGGCATCGAAGCTAATAAGCCTTATATCTTCACGCCTGCCGCAGAACATGTATCTGCTACAGACGTTGCTGTGATGCAAGTCAACAGTTTCTCTGCCACTCAGGGTAACCTGATTGGCACCTACGAGCAGATTGAGTGGGCTGTCGATCCAGGTAATATCTACGGCTTTGCCGCTGCCGATGATGGTGGTATCAAGGGAGGACAGTTTGTCCGTGCCGCTGCTGGCGCTTGGATTCCTCCCTTCCGTGCTTATCTGCAGGTAGACAACGCCTCTTCTCGTCTTAATATCGTGATTAGCGAACAGGAACCTGACGATATCCGTGAGCTCTCTATCAGTCGTGAGGATGCCAATGCGACTTACGACCTGCAGGGCCGCAAAGTTTCAGATACTAGACAAAAGACCTCAGCTCTCAAAGCTGGTTTGTATATTATTAACGGTAAAAAAGCAATTGTAAAATGAAGAAGATATATTTCCAGCCCGATTGTAAGACAGTCCTGATGAATTCAGGTTGCGTGTTGTATATTGCCAGTCATAGAGGTGAGTTGGGCTCTCGTGGCTCCGATCTTTTCTTCTGGGAAGATGAGCCTGCTGGCGACTACAGTCCTGGTAGAGGCTGTAATGACGACTTCGACGATGATGAAGAAGACTATTAAAATAGATGAGTGAGAAGTAATCGCTTCTCACTCATCTATAACCTCCGGATCGGGCATGTCACGATTTAAATCCTGATATGCCCCTTTTAAATCGTCTTTGGTGATCTTGTATTCACGACAGAGGGGGCGCCCCTCGTCGCTCAGCGAATGGCGAAACAGCCATTCATAAGTACGTTTCATATAGAAGATGCTGGCCAGCGCCCCATGACTCTGACCTTTCAGCCAGTCGTAGCGTAACCGTTTGTCGTTATGGGCATCTTCCAAGGCGTTCACTACCTTTTTCGACTCTTTGATGTTCACAGCCTTGTCGGCCGTGCCGTGCATAATCCATAGCGGCACCTGGCCCAGTCCCTGCACATCCTTCAGCGTGGTGCCGCCACAGAGAGCCATCGCAGCTGCCACTTTCTCAGGATAGGTGCCTGTAAAGTCGAGTGTGCCATAGCCGCCCAGACTCATGCCCAGCACATAGACGCGGGTCGAGTCGGCAGGATAGTTTTTCAGCGTCCACTCCAGCACATCGTTGATTTTCTTGGGGTTCCACGAACCGCCTGGGTTCTGAGGTACGATGACTAGTGCAGGAATCTCCCGGCCCTTCACGATGGCATCCAGCGGACCATAGCGTCGTGAGCGGTTCAGGTCTTTGCTGCACAGGCTGGCCCCATGCAGGAAGATGATCACAGGGGTGTGTTCCTGCGAGAAGTAATAATCCTCAGGGGTATATACCCAAAAATCGTAACCGCCAGGAATCACCTTGCGGTTTGCTATCAGGTAGTCATATTGTGCCATCATGCTGATGCTGCTCAGCAAAGCAACAATCAAAAGTAGCGTGCGCCTCATTCCACTAATACAGCAGTTCCTGCAACTCTTCTACCGTAAAGATAAAGGATACGATGGTAGCCGATTTCTTGCCTACGAAGGTGTAGATAATCTTATAGCCGGCATTGGGAATACATTGCATGTCCTCCTTCTCCTGGGTCGACATCTGCTTGATAGAGTCGGTCATGGCAGCTTTCAGACTTTCGAGGTTGCCCAGGTCAAACTTGTTGTCGTCCACCGTATAGTTCAGCAGCACGTTACCGTTTTGGAATCCCATGCCCAGCGATATCATGCCGTCACGACTATGGCTGTCCATGTTGGCGTTGAACTCCTTCATCAGGTCGCCCACCTCGTCGTCCACTTCGCTCCAGCCCAACTTCAGCTCCTCTTCTAGCTCATTTCTCTCCTCGGCTACTGTTGGCTCGCTCGAGCAGCCGCTACAAGAGGATAAAGCCATAGCAGCAGGGATAATCATTAATGCGAATAACTTTTTCATAATTCTTTTTCGTATGATTCTTTCGTTAGTTTGGGTGCAAAGGTACAACTATTTTCTGATTCATCAAAAAATTATTTCATAATATGTGAAAAACCAAAAACTCCCACCGTTTTAGTGGGAGTCTTTGGTTGTATTAAAGTGACAGGAAGTTATTGGGCAAGGCTGAAGTTGACGGGCAGCGTGAAGGGGGTGTCGATGCGCTTGCCGTTCTGTCGGCCAGGCTCCCAGCGGGGCATGTTGCGAACCACGTGGATAGCTTCTTCCTTCAGGGCCTCGATGGCGTCCTGATAATTCTTCAAGAGTTCCTTAGCCTCTTCGTCATCCGCTTTAGCAGCTTTTGTCACCTCGTAGGTGATGAGCGGGCTTTTCGTGTTCACTTCAATGACTCTGGGCGACCTGATCAATCCTGTCTTGCCGACGATGAACTTCACAACGACTTCTCCATCGACCAGCATCTCTCTGGATACTGTAGGATAGCGCAGATTAGCTGCCAGATACTCGAAAATCTTTTGGTTGCCACCAGGATATTTGGGCATCTCCTCTGCCACATTGAACACCTTGTCATCATCAGCTGGAAGGACATCATCCTTGAAGTATGGGGTGTTCAGAGCATCATTGTCGATGTTGAGCGGCTGAGTGTGAACGCTGATGTTGCTAATGACCATAGCTTCTTCGAGCGTAGCGTCAATCTTGTTGCTGTTGATGTCGAGCGTCAGGCTCTTGAATCCAACGTAAGAGATACGGATCTTGTGCTTGGGGTTCACTACCTTGAATGCGAAGTTGCCGTTCTTGTCAGTGACGCTGGAAGCCACGATACGTCCGTATTCGTCTATCTCAACGAGGTTGACGGACTGGAGCGGCTGACCGTTCTTGCTCTTTACACTACCTGAGATCTTGTCGCCAGGCTTGACCTCGTCAACTGCCTTTACCTCTTTCACAGGTGCAGGAGCAGGGGCTGGTGTCTCAATAACTTCAACCTCTTCGGTCTCGGCAGAAAGAGCCTCGACGATAGGCTGTTCAATGATCTCGACGCTATTGTCGATTACTTCTTTCAAAGCCTCTTTGGGTTTTGAGAATGCTGTGAGGGCGATGCCTACGAGCGGGAAGGTGACTGCAATCCACATCATGCGCCACCAATGTGACTGTTTCTTTTTCATCATGATAATTCGTTTTTTAATGTTAAGATTAAACGAACAGGCAAGCGCGTAGGCCTCCGCTCCGACTGTCCGCAGGACTAATAATCTCTGATAGTCACGACTTTGGATTTGATAATGATTGATCACTTCATCATCGGCCTCATATTCGTGAACCACTTTGATTTCTTTCATAATAAGCCAGCATACTGGGTTGACCAGGGTGCACAACAGGATGAACACCAGGTCGAGGGGGTGCAGCAGTTTGATGTGCGACAGCTCGTGACGCATGCTGGCACGACGTCCGAAGCCGTTCTCCTTGTTGGAGATGACGATATAGTTCATCCAACTGAATGGACCGTATTCTTCATTATGCACTACCAACCGTATCCAACGTCCCACTCTGTGGGTTCGTTTTCCACGCAGGAAGAGTATCATCTTCACCAGCGACCTCAGCCAGCCAACGGTCTGGATACATATATAAATAAGGTATGCGAGGGCGATGGCCAGAAATATCCTTTGGCTGGTGGACAGTTGTGAACTGAGTGTCAAGGACTGCGAGTCGAGAGGCGAGAACTCAGAACTGAGAGTAGAGAACTCCGTGTTGAGCGGCTCAAACTGCTCGGTGTTGAGTCGGCAGACCTCTGCGATAGGCTCCATCTGCTCGGTGGTGGTGACATGTATGAGTGGCAGCAGGGCCGACACTACCACGCTGCCCAGCAGGAACATACGGTTGAAACGATGGAACGTACTGCCGCTGAAGCACATCTTATATAACAATAAAAAGGCCGACAGGCACAGGGCCCATTCAATGATATATATGACAAAACTTCCCATATCAGTCCTCCTCTATCATTTTGATTAATTCCTTGAGTTCGTCAACACTCACGTCGTGCTCTTTCACCAGGTTTGAGATGAATCCCATGTACGAGCCGCCAAAGAGCTTGTTGACATTCTCCTTGTGGATGGCATTGACATACTGTTCGCGCGAGACAGTAGCATCGTACAGATAGAATTTCGGACTCAGCTCCTTGTGATTAATCATGCCATGCATCTCAAGACGGCGCACATAGGTGGCTATCGTGTTGAAGTGTGGGGCAGGCCCGGGGAGGTTGCCTATGAGGTCGCGGATGGACTGCTCGCCATGCTCCCAGAGCGCCTCCATGATGGTCAGTTCCTTGTCAGTCAGTTTCTTCATATTGAATACTTTTTGAACGCGGTTTTAAGTTTTCTGATGCAAAGTAACTACAAATTGTAGTAACTATCAAATTTGTTAACTCATATTAACAATACATATGTAGTTATTAATACATGAATGTTAAAGAATCTGCTGCTTTTCTCCATATAAAATAAAATGCCTAACTTTGCATCTTCATCAGTAATATAAGGACATCATGAAGATATTTGCGGTAGGAATGAACTATGTGCTGCACAATAAAGAGTTGGACGGCACGTTATATAAACCAGAGGCACCTGTGATATTCACCAAGGCTGACTCGGCGCTATTGAAGGACGGCAAGCCGTTTTTCATACCCGACTGGAGCGAGCGTGTGGACTACGAGACCGAATTGGTTGTGCGTATCTGCCGACTGGGCAAGGGCATCCCGGCTCGTTTTGCCCATCGCTACTACGATGCGGTGACAGTAGGCATTGACTTTACGGCTCGCGACTGGCAGGAGCGGGCACGTGCCAACGGACTGCCCTGGGAGATCTGCAAGGGTTTCGACGGCTCGGCTGTCATAGGCCAGTGGGTGGAAAAAGAGAAGCTGCCCGATGTGCAGGCTTTGCACTTCCACTTGGACATTAATGGCACCACGGTGCAGGAAGGCTGCAGCAGCGATATGCTCTATAAGGTGGACGAGCTGATAGCCTATATCTCGACCTACTTCACGCTGAAGACTGGCGACCTGCTGTTTACTGGAACGCCTGTAGGTGTGGGGCCTGTGAAGATAGACGACCATCTGGAAGGATGGCTGGAAGAAAGAAAAGTATTGGATTTTAACTGTAAATGAGACGATATCTGATAGTCATGGCAACATTGCTGCTGAGTGTGATGGCTCACGCCCAGCACTTCTTCAACCTCACCGCCGATGAGGTGAAGATAGACTCTGTGCTGCCTTGTTTCAGCTATCAGCAGGCGCTAGGACCCCACTATGCCGACTCCGTTTACGAGGTGAGCATCGCCTATCCGGAGTTTATGGAGATGTCGAAAGGTGACATTGCCCGCTATCAGACTATCACGACTGAGGTGCCACCATCTTTGCCTAACGTAGAGCAGTTTGTGAGTGTGGTGCGCAAGGAGGGCGTGCTGAATGTCTCGTTCGTACCAGTCGTATTCCGTGATGGCAAGTACCAGAAGCTGGTCAGCTTCATGCTCGATGTCAAAGCCACTGCCCCTGGTCATTCAAGAAACCTTTCCACCCTTCACCCTTCACCATCATCACCCCGCTATGCCGCCCATTCCGTATTGGCAGAAGGCAAGTGGGCAAAGATCAGAGTGGGGGAGACAGGCATCTATCAGCTCACTGATGTGCTGATTCGTCAGGCTGGCTTCTCAAACCCCTCGAAGGTGCGCATCTATGGCTATGGTGGTGCCTTGCAGGACGAACAGCTTACTGGCGACTATCTTTCCTCGACAGACGACTTGAAGGAGGTGCCCACCTGTGTGGTTGGCGGACGCCGTCTGTTCTATGCCGTTGGCCCTGTAAACTGGTCTTCGAATACGGCAATGGCTCGCACGCGCAATCCTTATTCTGATTATGGCTATTATTTCCTGACTGAGGCTGAGGGCGAGCCGCAGACGGTGGATAGTGCTACGTTCAAGGCATCGTGCTATCCCTTACCTAATGACTATCACGACCTCTATGAGGTGGACAACTACGCTTGGTATCATGGTGGACGTAACCTCTATGAGAAAGAGAAGCTTACCATAGGCAGCAATCGAGACGTCGTGCTGCCAGCAGTACATAATACCACAGTAAAGGTTGATGTGGTACTGTCGTTCAACTCGAAGTTCGAGGCCACGATTGCACTCAACGGAACTTCTCTAGGCTCGATGGTGCCAGGTTCCTCTGCTGTCGATGCTAGTGGCAACCTCAGGGATGGACTTGCCTTTGCCGCCCTGTCGACGTGGACCTTCGACTTGCCTGCTGATGCCCTGAATCATGAGGGCAACAATACGTTTACGTTGCGCCAGACCTCTGGTGGCGATGTGCGTATCGACTATGTCTCGCTACGTTATGAGAGTCCTAAGCCCTTCACCGACCTCACCTCATCGTCGCTGCCTGAGCCAGAATATGTCTATGGCATTACCAATCAGGACCATCATGCCGATGCCCAAGCCGATATGGTGATTATTGTGCCTGCCTCGCAGAAGTTTACTGATCAGGCAGAGCGCCTGAAGAGCTTGCACGCGACCTACGACAACCTGCGAGTGAACATCGTGCCTGCCGATGAACTCTACAACGAGTTCTCCAGTGGTACCCCCGATGCTACCGCCTATCGTCGCTATATGAAGATGCTGTACGATCGTGCTGAGAGCGATGCCGACATGCCCCGCTATCTGCTGATGTTTGGCGATGGCGCCTGGGACAACCGCATGCTATCCAGCGACTGGCGAAGCTTGTCGCCAGAGGACTTCTTGCTGTGCTATGAGAGCGAGAACTCGTACAGTCAGTTCTATAGCTATGTCACTGACGACTATTTCTGTCTGCTTGATGATGACGAGGGGGATGTGACGCGTCAGGGCATCGATGCTGCCGTAGGACGCCTGTCTGCTCGTACTGCCAATGAGGCAAAGATTGTGGTCGACAAGATTTATGACTATCGTACCAACGCCCATGCTGGCGCTTGGCAGAACACGCTGTGCTTCATGGGCGATGATGGCGATAATAACCTGCACATGACAGATGCCGACACAGTGGCAACGTCTGTGCATAACCTCTATCCTGACTTTGATATCAAGAAGATATACTGGGATGCCTATACCCGTGTCTCAACCTCGACGGGCAACCGTTTTCCTGAGGTGGAAGATTTGGTGCGTCAGCAGATGCAGGCAGGAGCCCTGGTGATGAATTACTCTGGTCACGGCTCCGTTTACATCATGTCGCACGAGCAGTCGGTGAAGAAATCATACTTCTCTGAAAGGATGTCGTTGCGCTTGCCCTTGTGGGTGACGGCTTCGTGTGATATTATGCCCTTTGACGGACAGCAGGAGAACTTTGGTGAGTTGGCTATGTTCAACGACTATGGCGGCTCCATAGCCTTCTTCGGAACCACACGAACAGTGTATTCTCGCTATAATCGCTTGATAAACAAGTCCTTTATGAGATATGTGCTCAGTTCGCCCAATGGAAAACGAATGTCGATGGGCGAGGCAGTGCGTCAAGCCAAGAATGGTTTCGCGTCGAGCGGCATCGAGATGGAACGCATCAACCGAATGCATTATGCCCTGCTGGGCGACCCTGCGCTGGTTCTGGCGGCTCCTACGCTGCAGGCTACTGTTGACAGCATCAACGGACAGTTGGTTTCTGCCCAAACAGGAAGCAGCATCTGTCAGTTGAAGGCTGGTTCTGTGGCTACGGTGAAGGGACATATCGAGGGACAGCCCTCGTTCAATGGTCTGGTAACCTTTATCGTAAGAGATGTTGAGGAGAAAGTGAGTGGTAAGCAGAACGATGCCTCCACCACTTATGCGTTTACTTTCAAGGATCGTCCAAACACCATCTATACGGGTAGGGACAGCGTGAAGAATGGCGAGTTTACTATTCGTTTCTCTGTGCCGCAGGATATTAGCTATTCTGATAAAACGGGCCTCTTTCTGGTTTATGCCGTCAGCAGCGACAAAACGCAGGAGGCACATGGACGTAACGAAAACTTCACACTTTCTGGTTCTGTCGAAGGTGTAAACGATGGCATCGGTCCTTCTATCTACTGTTACCTGAATAGCGACCGCTTCAATAATGGCGGCACCGTCAATTCCACACCTTATTTCTATGCAGAGCTGTCGGATAAGGACGGCATCAACGTAGCAGGTAGTGGTATTGGACACGACTTGGAGTTGATTATTGATGGTGACATGAACAAAACGTACAACCTGAATGAGTATTTCCAATACAACTTTGGCGACTACTGCTCTGGCAATGTGGGCTACAGCCTGCCTGAGTTGACCAGCGGTGAGCATAAGCTGCTGTTCCGAGCCTGGGACGTACAGAACAACTCGTCTACTGCAGAGCTCACATTCATGGTTGATGCTCGTCAGGAACCCTCGTTGCAGAGCGTCATCTGTACTAAGAACCCTGCCACTACCTATACACAGTTTATCGTGACCCATGATCGTAATGGCAGCTCAATGGATGTGGAACTCGAGATTTTCGACACTTCGGGCCGTAAACTGTGGGGAAAGACGGAGAGTGGCATACCCACCGATAATACTTACACCATCGACTGGGACCTGACTACCAGCAGCGGCAGTCGACTGCGCACTGGCGTCTATCTTTACCGTGTGCTTATCAGCAGTAATGGCAGCAGTCAGGCCTCTGAAGCCAAAAAGTTGATAGTGCTGGGCAATAATTGAGACTAGACTACGTTTATAATAGCATGGACAGATATTATAAGATAGGTATGGCTTTCGGCCTCTGGCTGTTGGCTGTAGGTGTCAGTAAGGCTGACGACTATAAGACAAATACGTTCAATCCCGTTGAACATGCAGTGATTTCTCAAACCATTGCACCTGATGCTCGTGCTGCTGGTATGGGTGATGTGGGTGCAGCTACCGACCCTGACGTTAACTCGCAGCACTGGAACTTGGCAAAGTATCCCTTCTGCATCAGCCGTGCAGGAGTGTCGCTTAACTACACACCTTGGCTCCGTCAGTTGGTCAACGATATCGACCTGGCTTATGTCACGGGTTATTATCGTGTAGGTGACTATGGTGCCCTGTCTGGTTCGCTGCGCTATTTCTCTCTGGGTACAGTCTATACCGATGGTGCCGGTGAGGATGAGTCGAGCACTGTGAAGCCTTATGAGATGGCACTTGACGTGGCCTACTCGCGAATGCTGAGTGATCACTTCTCGTTGGGTGTCGGTCTGCGATGGATTTACAGCGACCTACGTTATGACTATAGCGAGGATTCGAAGCCGGCCTCTGCCTTCTCTGCCGATATCGCCATGTATTATAATAATTATGTGATGCTGGGCAGCCGTGAGTGTCAGCTTGGTTTTGGTGCCACAGTGACAAACATTGGTAGTAAGATATCTTATTATGGTGATGAGGAGAGTCAGTTTATCCCCACCAACCTGCGTGTTGGTACGTCGCTGATGATTCCTGTCGACGACTACAACCGCTTCAGCATTGCGGCCGATGCCAATAAGCTGCTGGTGCCTACGGTGCCTATGCAGGGTGTTGATGAGTCGAACTCTGACTATCATGACCGTGTGCGTCGTGAATACTCCGACATGAGTAGCATCAAGGGAATGTTTACCAGCTTCAGCGATGCACCTGGCGGCTTCAAGGAGGAACTGGAGGAGATACAATGGAGTGTGGGCGCTGAGTATGTGTACAATGACCAGTTCTCGCTGCGTGCTGGTTATCACCACGAGAGTGAGTCGAAGGGTAACCGTAAGTACTTCACCGTGGGTGGTGGCTTCCGTATGAATGTCTTCTCGCTCGATGTTGGCTATGTCATCTCTACTGCACAGTCGAATCCCCTCGACCAGACCCTGCGTTTCACCTTGGCCTTCGATATGGATGGTATCAAGGATTTATTCAAATAAATACCATCGTAATAACGTCATAATGAGAATAAATGATGATTAGAGTAGGAATGGGATATGATGTCCACCAGTTGGTGGAGGGCCGCGACCTGTGGATGGGCGGCATCAAGTTGGAACATACATTGGGGCTGCTGGGACATAGTGATGCCGACGTGTTGATTCATGCCATCTGCGATGCCATCCTGGGTGCCGCTAATATGCGTGATATTGGCTATCATTTCCCTGATACCTCAGCCGAGACCGATGGCATGGATAGCAAAATCATTCTGAAGAAAACTATCGAGCTCATTGCCACCAAGGGCTATCATCTGGTAAATATCGATGCTACTATCTGTGCTGAGAAGCCTAAGATGAACCCGCATATTCCTGCTATGCAGCAATGCATGGCGCAGGTTATTGGTTGTGACCCTGACCAGATTTCCATCAAGGCCACCACCACTGAGAAACTCGGCTTCACAGGTCGACAGGAGGGCATCTCTGCCTACGCCGTTGCTCTCATCGAGAAATAATCCCTTTTCTCACCTTTCGCTCTTTCGTTATTCCGAAATTGGAATAACGATAAAAAAAAGTCCGCTGCAACTCTCTCGAGCTACAGCGGAACAAGCCTATGTTTAACTAAAAATCCTTTTCCAAAAGAAATTTTCAGTCCACAAGGACTAAAAATTTTGAAAGTTTAAAAGGGAGCTTCACAGCGACCTCCTGTTATCCTTACAGTTGAAAACTTTCTTTTTTACCAATAACTAAAAACCTAAAACTATAAATATTACTACTAACCTAAAACAATCTATTAACCTTTTGACGATGCAAAGGTACAACGATTTTCATAACCCCACAAGTATTTCAAAGAAATTTAGTGTAATAATGTCACTATTCTTGATTTAAATCAAGCCATGTGTCCGCAAACAACAAAAATTTTCACTGTAAAACATACAATGTTCAATTCTTTTTCGTACCTTT
Organism: uncultured Prevotella sp.; assembly: GCF_946407605.1. GTDB lineage: Bacteria > Bacteroidota > Bacteroidia > Bacteroidales > Bacteroidaceae > Prevotella. The sequence continues at coordinate 212,202 of NZ_CAMJOS010000001.1, read as the reverse complement.
GCACAACGATGAGAGTACTGATAGTGAATACAAGCGAACAGGCAGGTGGGGCAGCGGTAGCTGCCAGCCGCCTGATGCATGCTTTAAATAATTATGGTGTCAAGGCCAAAATGCTGGTGCGTGACAAGTCGACTGACGAGATTACAGTGGTAGGTTTGAAAGGTCATCTGCGCCAGAGATGGCATTTTCTTTGGGAGCGATTGGTCATCTTCATGCATTTGCACTTCAAGCGTGAACGCCTTTTTGAACTTGATATAGCCAACGCTGGCACCGATATCACAAAGTTGCCAGAGTTTCAAGAGGCCGACATCATCCATCTGCATTGGATCAATCAAGGCATGCTGTCGTTGTCTGATATCCGTAAGATACTGAAAACGGGCAAACCCGTGGTTTGGACTATGCACGACATCTGGCCTGCCACGTCGATTTGTCACTTGACGCTGGGTTGCAGTTATTTTCGTACAGCTTGCCATCATTGTAAGTATCTACCTGATGGTGGTGGCAATCGTGACCTGTCTGCCCGCGTGTGGAAACGCAAGCAAGCACTCTTGGACAATGGAAATATCACCTTTGTGGCTTGCAGCAAATGGCTGGAGCAGGAGGCGAAGAGCAGTGCCCTGCTACGAGGGCAGACTGTTGTGAGCATCCCCAATCCTATTGATGTGAATGTGTTCTGTCCTGGCAGTCGTGAAGAGGCTTGTCAGGCTGAGGGACTGCCCAGCGACAAACGTCTTATCCTCTTTGTCTGTCAGCGCGTCACCAATCCCAATAAGGGTATGAAGTATCTCATCGATGCCTGTAAGAAGTTGGCTGCTGAAAAGCCGGAGATGAAAGATACGACAGGTGTGGTTATTTTGGGTAGTCATGCTGATGAGGTGGCTGGCGAATTGCCCTTCCCTGCTTATCCATTGGGTTATGTTGCTGACCGTCAGCGTATTGTACGAATCTATAGGGCAGCCAGTATGTTTGTACTGCCTTCGCTTAGCGAGAACCTGCCCAACACCATTATGGAGGCGATGGCTTGCGGCGTGCCCTGCCTGGGGTTCCGTGTTGGAGGCATCCCTGAGGAAATCGACCACAAGAAGAATGGCTATGTGGCTGACTACCGTTCAGTTGATGACTTGGCTCATGGCATCGATTGGATCCTTAACGAGGCCGATGCTCAGACTCTGTCGACAGAGGCAGTTAGGAAGGTGCACCATCATTATGCCACCCAGCAGGTCATGGTGCGCTATATCGAAGTCTACCAAGAGGCTTTGGCCCAAAAACACTTGAAGCTATGATACGGTTCACGGTTGTCACTATCACATATAATGCGGAGTCAGTGTTGCAGAGTACTCTCCAGAGTGTGCTGCGTCAGACCTATGGCGGCGTGGAACATCTCATTATCGATGGTGCCTCAAAAGATGGTACCTTGCAGATGGCTGAGGACTATAAAAGTCTTTCTGATCAGTCGGAGCTGGGGCATAAGGTCATTATCAAGTCAGAACCTGACAAGGGTATTTACGATGCGATGAACAAAGGTCTGTCTCAGGCTTCGGGTGACTATGTTGTCTATATGAATGCAGGCGACTGTTTTCCGCAGGACGATACTCTAGAACAGGTGGTGCATCGCTGCCGCCTGATGGAGAGCCCCTCTGACGAGTTGCCTGCTGTGCTCTATGGACTGACGGACATTGTTGATGGAGAAGGAAAATTCCTGTATCATCGTCGCTTGCAGCCACCAGCACAATTGTCTTGGCAATCATTCCGTCAGGGCATGCTGGTATGTCACCAAGCTTTTTATGCCCGTACGGATATTGCCAAGAACCTGCAGTACGATACCCGCTATCGCTTCTCTGCCGATGTGGACTGGTGTATACGTGTGATGCGGGAGGCTGAACGTATGAATCTCCCCTTAGTGCCTGTTGGCATCGTTACTGCCAATTATCTCGAAGAGGGGCAGACTACCAAAAATCATCGTGCCTCACTCTTCGAGCGTTTCCGTGTCATGTGTCGTCACTACGGCTTCTTCCAGACAGTCGCCCTTCACTTCTGGTTCCTGATGCGATAGGAGTACATATGTGAAGAACTTTTTTATATCTTTGCATTGAAAAAATGTTGTTGCAGGGTTTGAAACATAAGTTTCAGGATTTGAAATATGTGTTGCAAACCCTGAAATATAAATTTCAAGGTTTGAAATAGAAAATTTTAAATATACTAGAGAAATAAACAGTTAGGACTAAAAAAAGAGGATGTGCTTATTGAAGCTCATCCTCTTTGCTTTATCTATTTTATTCGTTTAGGTTCACTTGCCGTTAGGCTCGATGGCCTTCCAGATGCCAGCGGCGAGGGCGGCACCAACGAAGGGACCCACGATGAAAATCCATAAGTTGCTGAGGGCTGTGCCGCCTTGGAAGATGGCGGGAGCCAGACTGCGGGCAGGATTGACAGAGGTGCCCGTATAACGGATGCATACCAGATGGACGAGAACCAGCGAGAGACCTATCGCGAGACCAGCGAAGTTGTTGGTGGCACCGTTGGTCTTGGAGGTGGCTCCTAAAACGACAAGTACGAAGACGCAGGTAAACACAATCTCGGCGATGAGGCCACCAGCCCATGTGACGCCATTTTGCAGGTCGTTGGCGCCCGTGCCGTCAAGACCAGCCACGTTGCTGGTGAGGGCAAAGAGAATGGCGGAACCAATGAAGGCTCCCACAATCTGTCCACAGATATAACCCACAGCATCCTTGCCGCTGATTCGGCCTGAAAGCAGGCATCCCACTGTGATGGCAGGGTTGATGTGGCAACCAGAGATGCCTCCGATGGTGTAGGCCATAGCGACGACGGCCAGACCAAAGGCGAAGGCGGTTCCAATGACACTAGCAGCATTTGCGACCGTAGAACAGTCGGACGTGCAATTCAAACTTACGGCGACGCCGCATCCCATTAAGACAAGCACCATAGTGCCTACTGCTTCAGCAAAATACTTTTTCATAATCAATTGGATTTAAAATTCTCTGCAAAGATAAAATTTTTTTTGTCTGTATGCAAAAGAACTGGTTTAATCTTTGTTAAGTCACAGAAAATGTGTAACTTTGCACACAGAAACGATAATTATCAAGACAATGGATTTACAGAAAACAATGGATAGCGAGAGCGTGTTACAGGCACTGTTGGCAGCCTATGGCGGCGAAGAACGGCTGATGAACGAATTGTTGCAAAGGGAAAAGGGTTGCAAGAACCATGTTACCGAAGAGCAACTGAGACGCTTGGGTGAACATCTGCGTGAGATTGCTCCTGTGGCTCCGATGACGATAACGCCGCAACTGACGGAGGTCCGTCCTCAGTCGTTGGAATGTGATGTGGTGCGTTTTCAGAACAATAAAGAAAAATGGGTGGCATTGGTAGGTCTGCTCAATGGTTATCCTTATGAGATATTCACAGGTCTGCAAGACGACGATGAAGGTATTGTTTTGCCGAAGTCGGTGACGAAAGGAAAGATTGTGAAGCAGATGAATGCCGACGGCACCAAGCGCTATGATTTCCAGTTTGAGAATACTCGAGGCTATAAGATTACCGTTGAGGGACTGTCTGAGAAGTTCAACCCTGAATACTGGAACTACGCCAAGCTGATTAGTGGCGTGTTGCGTTATGGCATGCCTATAGAGCATGTTATCAAGCTGGTGGCATCGCTGCAGTTGCAGTCGGAGAGTATCAATACCTGGAAGAATGGTGTGGAGCGAGCTTTGAAAAAGTATCTGCCAGGCAATACTGATTACGACGATAATGCCAATGATGAAGTTTGAGAAAAGTGTCATTAGCCTGGACGATGTGAGGCTCTATGCCTATCATGGCGTGCTGGAACAAGAGCGTAGGGTGGGGGCAGAATATTCAGTCACCGTCCGTGTACATTATAATATAAGCAAGGCGATGGAGAGTGATGATGTGGCAGACACGCTGAACTATGCCACCCTGCTTGACATTGTGAAACGTGAGATGGCACAACCCTCGAATCTCCTGGAACATGTGGTAGGACGGATGGGGCACGCTATCATTGACCACTTTCCGCAGACTGAGGCTGTGGAGCTGACTGTTACTAAACTGAATCCTCCTATGGGAGCCCTCTGTGCTGGTGCTGGCGTCACGTTACACTTAATAAATGATAAAACTCAAGCGTGATTGGAGCGTTTCTCGCAGAAAAAGCGTAATTTTGCAGGTGATATAATATGGTATGACAAGGAAAATCATTGTTTTTCTGTTTCTGACAATCATAGGTACGGTCTTTGTGATGGCTGCGCCTAAGAAGTTCACGCTGGTCATCGATGCTGGTCATGGTGGCAAGGATGCTGGTGCCAAGGGAAAATATTCCTATGAGAAGAACATCAACCTGAAGGTGGCGTTGGCCTTTGGACGCTATGTGGAGCAGAACTGTCCTGACGTGAAAGTTATCTACACTCGCAAAACAGATGTCTTCATTCCCCTGCATCAAAGGGCCGATATCGCCAATAAGAACAAAGCCGATGTGTTTATCAGCATACACACCAATGCGGTGGCCAGCAAAAGGCCGATAACGGGTTTGGAGACCTATACGATGGGTATGCGTCGCAGCGACGAGAAGTTGAGTGCCGCTATGCGTGAGAACGAAGTGGTGCTGATTGAGGATAACTACAAACAGCACTATTCTGGTTTCGATCCACGCTCACCTGAAAGTTATATCATCTTTGAGATGATTAACGACAAGAACATGCTTGAGAGTGTGGAACTGGCAAAGGGTATCCAAAAGCATGTGTGTCGCACGGCCAACCGTCCTAACAAGGGTGTGAAGCAGGATGCCTTCCTCGTGTTGCGAGAGACGTCGATGCCTGCCTGCCTTATAGAACTGGGTTATATCACCACGGTATCGGAAGAGAAATACCTGAACGACCAAGCCAATCAGGATGCACTGGGCCGAGGCATCTATCAGGCGTTTGTGGAGTATAAGAACTCGAAGACAGGAAAGTCTGTTTCTGCCCCAACACCTCAGCCTGCCCCTGTGCCTCAGCCAGCTCCGGAGCCCACTACCGCACCTCAGCCAGCTCCAGCTCCTCAACAAGTTTCTCGGCCTGAGATCCCTGTTCAGAAGGAGCAACCTCAGGATACCTCTAAGCAGGAGGCGTCAGCCGTAGAGCGTGAGTCTGTGGCACTAACTCCTACTCAACAACAGGAGGCTTCTGCACAGCCTGTTGCTAAAGACCTGCCTGTGTTCAAGGTGCAGTTCATGGCCAGCGACACCAAGCTGAAGGCAGGTGCCAAACAGTTCAAGGGCTTGAAGAACGTAAGCAGCTACAAGGATGGCAAGATGTGGAAGTACACTGTTGGCGCCACTAGCAACTATAATGAAGTAAAGCAGTTGCGTAAGGAGGTGGCCAAGACCTTCCCCCAGGCTTTCATCGTGGCTTTCAAGAACGGAGTACGTATGGACACGCAAGCTGCCATTCGTGAGATTAACGGAAAGTAATACAATATTAAATAAAGGAAGAAGGAATATGCGGTTTTTTACGAAAGAAGTGAAAATAGCACTGGTAGCTATAGCCGGTATTGTGATTCTGTTTTTCGGTATGCAGTTTCTGAAAGGGCTGACGCTCTTTTCTACAGACGACAGCTACTATGCCCGTTTCAGTGATGTGAGCGGACTGTCGGCATCGAGTCCTGTCTATGCCAATGGCTATCGTGTTGGCGTGGTGGAACAGATTGTTTATGACTATTCACGTCCAGACAACATTGTAGCAGTCATAGGATTGGACAATAAACTCAGTCTGCCCAAGGGTACCAAGGCCGAGATCTCAAGCGACCTGCTGGGCAACGTGAAGTTGGAGCTGAAGTTTGGCCCCAACCCCATAGACTTGATGGCGAAAGGTGATACCATAGAAGGTGGTATGGCTAGCGGACTGATGGGTAAGGCTGCAGATATGATTCCTCAGATTGAGGTGATGCTGCCCAAGCTGGATTCTATTCTGGCGTCACTGAACAGTCTGATGCAGGATCCTGCCATTAAGAACTCTCTGCATAATGTTGACGCTATTACTGCCAATCTGAGTGCCACCACGAATCAGCTAAACCAGTTGTCAGTACAGTTGAATAAGCAAGTGCCGCAGATGGTGACGAAGGTGGACGGAGTGCTAACCAACGTAGAGGGTGTTACACGACAGTTGAACGAGATGGATCTGAACGCCACCATGCAGAAGGTGGATCGTGCAATGGCTAACGTAGAGCAGACCACTGCAAAACTGAACAGCAACGAGGGTACTCTTGGCCTGCTGATGCGTGATGCTGAATTGTACAATAATATGAACGCTACGATGCAAAGTGCCGACTCTTTATTGATAGATTTGAGGCAGCATCCAAAACGCTATGTACACTTCTCGGTTTTTGGCAAAAAAGACCGATAATTTTATTTTGTCTAAATAAAGAACGGGCGATAAGGCCCGTTTCTTAATTATATAACATATTGAAATACAAATGGTTGAAATTTTGCAAGACCTTGACTTGTTGAAAAATCGTGAAACATTATAACCCTCCAAAAGATAGTAAGTTACACGATTTGTAAACACAAACCTCGAAAAAGGAACATTTGCAGGAATCAAAATTTTTTGCGAACTTTGCACTCGCAAACAAAGCAAGACATAATCTTGTAAAATAAACAAGAAATTAATAACCAAAAATATTAACGCCTAAGATGCCAAACAAACATCAGGCGCTTTGGGACAACTGCCTGCATCTTATCAAGCAGAATGTCACGGAGCAGACCTTCAAAACGTGGTTCGAGCCCATTGTCTTCGAGTCGTACGACGAAGCGAAGAAGACAGTGTTGGTGCAGGTTCCAAGTCCGTACATCTACGAGTACTTGGAGCAGAACTTCGTGGCCCTGATGGCTTGGGCGTTGTCAAAGAGCTTTAAAACAAATGTTCGCCTGACCTATCGTTTGATGACTGATCAGGAGAACAAGAAAGAACAGGAGTGGGAGAGTGAAGGCCCCTCAGCTATAGAGGCTCCTGCTGCCACTACCCGTGGCAACCAGTCGCCTACGGTGTTGGATACGGCTATGCCTCAGGACCTGAACCCCCGTCTAGACCCCAAGAAGACTTTCGACAGTTTCATTGAGGGCGACTCTAACAAGCTGCCTCGTACTGTAGGACTGTCTATTGCCGAGCATCCAGGCAAGTCGACCTTCAACCCCTTCTTTGTCTATGGTCCTTCAGGCTGTGGCAAGACACACCTTATTAATGCTATAGGTGTGCAGTGCAAGCGTACCTATCCCCGTAAGCGCGTACTTTATGTATCAGCACGTCTGTTCCAGGTACAGTTCACAGACTCGGTCCGCCAGAACACCACTAACGACTTCATCAATTTCTATCAGACTATTGATGTACTGATTGTTGACGATGTTCAGGAATGGGTTAACTCTCCAAAGACACTCGACACGTTCTTCCATATCTTTGACCATCTGTTCCGTCTGGGAAAACAGATTATTCTGGCCAGCGATCGTCCTCCAGTCGATTTGGCAGGTGTGAAGGACCGTCTGCTCACACGTTTCTCATGTGGTCTGATTGCCGAGTTGGAGAAGCCCAATGTGCAACTGTGTGTTGATATCCTGAACTCGAAGTGCCGTCGTGACGGTCTGAAGATTCCTGCAGAAGTGATTCAGTATATTGCACAGACCGCTAATGGTTCAGTGCGCGACTTGGAGGGAGTGCTCAATTCGCTGATGGCCTATAGTATTGTTTACAACTCTAATGTTGACATGCATCTGGCAGAGCGCGTGATTAAGCGTGCAGTGAAAGTGGACAACCATCCGCTTACCATTGACGATATTCTGGAGCATGTGTGCCGTCATTATGGTGTGACGCAGCAAGAGGTTGTGAGCAAGAGCCGTAAACGCGACTTTGTACAAGTTCGTCAAGTATCGATGTATCTGGCTCAGAAATACACGAAAATGCCTGCATCTAGAATAGGTTTGCTGATAGGTGGTCGTGATCACTCCACCGTGATTCATAGCTGTGCTGCCATAGAGAAACGTCTGAAGGTTGACAAGGCTTTCGTGGAGGAAATGAACAGCATAGAGCAGTCGTTCAAGCTAAAACTGTAGTATTATATAAGGGCTGGTTAAACGAAACCAGCCCTTTTCCGTCTAACAAAGACAGAAACTATCAATGTCATGACAAAATTAAGCAGAATCCTTGCGATGTTTCTGCTTTTGCCCCTTTGGGTCGAGGCCGGAAATATTGAGGACATTCGTCAAGCCCTGTTGCAGTCGTCGCTGTCGCAGGTGCAGGAAAAGGTATATCTCCATACCGATAACCAGTGTTATTTTGTGGGCGACACCCTGTGGTATAAGGCTTATGTTGTTAGGGCCGACAATCTGAAGCCCACAGACCTGAGCCGTATTCTCTATGTTGAGTTGCTGTCGCCTGACGGTCTGCTGGTAGAGCGTCAGCAGATCGTAGTCAATCCCAAGGGCTATACCTGCGGACAATTTGTATTGACAGACTCGCTTTATTCCGGCTATTACGAGATGAGGGCCTACACCCGTTGGATGCTGAACTTTAATGTTCGTCATCATCAGTACAGCACCCAGGATGCTTGGTGGTTCTACAATAAAGATATGGCTGCAGACTATTTCCGTGTGTGGGATGGCCTCTATTCGCGTGTGTTGCCCGTCTATAGCAAGCCAGAGCAGGCTGGCGACTATGATGTGCGTACCATGTACCAGCGTCCCAAGACCCGTCTTCCCAGGAAGAAGAAAGACGACCTTGTGGTGAAGTTCTATCCTGAGGGTGGTCATCTGGTCAGTGGTGTGGAAAACCGTGTGGCATTCGAGGTTTGCGACCAGTTTGGCGAGGCTGTCGATGTGAAAGGTGTGGTGAGCGATGGTCAGCAGAGCATCGATATCCAGACAGAATATATGGGTCGTGGCTCGTTTGTGGTGACTCCTAAGGGTCAGCGTCTGAAGGCCACCTTCCAGTGGCGCGACAAGAAATGGAGTGAGTCGCTGCCCAAGGAAGAAGAGCAAGGTGTCGCTTTGCGTCTTGATAAAAACCGTCTTGTTATTAATACCTCTGGTATTTCCCAAGATCAGGAGTATGCTGTGAGTATCCTCTGTCGCGGTGCGTTGAAGCATTTTGAAAAAGTGGACCTCTCTGGTCAAACTATAATCACTCTTCCTTTGGAAGACCTGCCTAGTGGTGTTGCTGATGTGACGCTCTTCGATAGCGATGGTCATATCCTGGCCGACCGCCTGTTCTTTGTCAATAATCACGAACATGATGATGCGCTGATTACGGCTCCCATCGTGAAGGACAAGACCTATTCGCCCTATGAACTGATTGAGTTGCCTGTGCAGTTGCAAGGCGTTGACGAACCTGTGAATTTCAGTCTTTCCATCTATGATGGCTATTCTGACAATCCCTCTTATGATAATGGTAATATCCTGACAGACCTCCTGCTCTCCAGCGAGTTGAAGGGCTTTATTGCCTATCCTGCCCACTATTTCGAGAGCGACGACGAGCAGCATCAGCGTCATCTCGATTTGCTGATGATGGTTCAGGGCTGGCGTAAGTATAAGTGGGAGGAGCTGGCAGATAACCAGCGTAAGCTGCGCTATAAGCCAGAGACAGGACTCACTGTGGAAGGTGCTGTCTATCAAACACCCTCTTTCAATGAGCTAGAACTGATTGAGGCGAAGCTGTTGCCTTTCAACGTGGCTTTCAAGCGTTACAAGGATACGCTGAACCATGAGACCCTCTATGGGTCGGAGCTGCTGTGCGAGTACCTGGCAGGCAATCCTGAGTTCAACTTCCTGTCGGATGCTGAAGACATCACTGCCACTGAGTTTGTCTTCGACTGGATTGAGAATACTGACGATAATCTGGGTACGAACCATAAGCCAGTGAGTAAAGAGGTGCTGGTAGAGGCCGAGGTGGCAGTAGGTAAGGATTTTGTTGGCTCTACGCAGAAGACTCAGGACGGCCGCTTCCTGTTTGGCGTTCCGCCCTTCTATGGCTATGCCTATCTGAAGATGAAGGCTTACAAGGAAAACGATTCCATCAAGAAGAGTATGTCGTCGCTCAAGGACACCAAGGTGCTCGACGAGACAGCCTACCCCGACTTTTACGTTAAGCGCGACCTGTTCTATCCCATGTACACTAAGGAGTATACCTATTATCAGAAACACCAGCCTGATGTGGCGTTCGAAGAGCTGTTCGACACCCTCTCAGACCTGACGATGGAGAATGATGTTCATCAGCTGAGAAATGTGAATGTGAAAGGTAGCCGTCGCGGACGTCGTGCCGTTGACTGGAGCAAGCCAGCCTTCATGACGGATGCCTATGACCTCTATAACGATATGACAGATTATGGCCTGTCGCATGGTATGCTCAATATGCGTCTGTTCCCCATCCAGGTGAGCCGTTTCCTCTTTGGCAACATGAACCGTAAGGTGTCTTATAATGTAGAAGGACGTCTCAATGGCTCTACCTTCTACAGAAACTTCTGTCCTGTGCCAGAGCCCTATCCCAATATCCCTGCCTACGAGCTCATCATTCTGTATTCCCAGATGCAGCAGTACATCCAGAAGCGTGCACCGCAGGATATCCTTGATGACCTGAAGCTGAAGCGCATGAGTGATATCCGCATCTTTACCGACTATGAGCATCGCTACGAAGACTCCACGATGGTGGCCGAGTCGTATAGCGGTGATGTTATCGTAGAGCTGGTGCCTTTTGCCAACGATGCCATCCAGCCCACCTTCCGCGATCGTCATATCCTGTTCCAGGGCTTCAATATGGCTGAGGACTTCTATTCACCAGACTATAGCCACCGTCGTGCTGATGAGGCGCCAGCCGACTATCGTCGCACGCTCTATTGGAATCCCAATGCCGTCACTGATGATGACGGCAGCTTCACGGCTACCTTCTATAATAATGGTAAGGAGACCCGCATCCGCATGTCGGCAGCAGGCATAGCGCCTGACGGACGACTGTTGCACTCGAAATAGAAAAATATTCGAAATAACTAACTTAAAATCACATGAAGATATGAAGAAACTACTGACACTTGGTCTGGTTCTGATGTCGTTGACTGTTCAGGCCCAGACAGCAAGGAAATTCACCGTAAACATCACCCCTGATGGCAAGGCCAATATGGTGGTCTATCTGCCAGAGAACGCCTCTGGACGCGCCATCGTAGATTGTCCTGGAGGTGGCTACACCCATCTGGCAGTAGACCATGAGGGGCACGACTGGGCCACGTACTTTAACCAGCAGGGCATCGCTTTCTTTGTGCTGACATACAGGATGCCAGCAGGTGACCGCAGCATTCCTATGGGTGATGCACAGAATGCTATTAGGATGGTGCGCGACTCTGCCGCCTTGTGGCATATCAACCCAGAGGATGTGGGTATCATGGGCTTCTCTGCTGGTGGCCATCTGGCCTCTACCGTGTCTACGCATAGCGAGTACGACTGTCGTCCTAACTTCTCAATACTCTTCTATCCCGTCATCTCGATGAATGAGCGCGAGAGCCATAAAGGTTCCTGCCAGAACTTCCTGGGCAAGGAGGGACAGAAGAATGAACAGCTGGTTAGGCAGTTCTCCAATCAGAATGCCGTGATGCGCCACCTCACGCCTCCTGCCATCATCCTCACCGCTAACGACGATGGTGTGGTGCCGCCTGTAACCAATGGCATTGCCTATTATTCAGCTATGCGCCGCCAGGGCAACGACTGTGCGCTGTATGTCTATCCCACTGGTGGTCACGGTTTTGGCTTCCGCAGCACATGGCCTTATCACGACCAGATGCTCAGCGATCTGACGAAATGGCTCGATATGCACAAGGCACCTAAGCGCGATGCCATCCGTGTGGCCTGTGTGGGTAACAGCATCACCGATGGTCATGGCATCGACATGAGCGACGTAAAGGCCTGGCCAGGACAGTTGCAGAAGCTGTTGGGCAGCGACTATGTGGTGAAGAACTATGGCCGCAGCGGAAAAACCCTGCTGAAGAAGGGCGACCAGCCTATCTGGAAGGAGCAGGCCTGGCGTGATGCTTTGGCTTATAAAGCCGATGTGGTTATCATCAAACTGGGCACCAACGACTCTAAGCCCCAGAACTGGCAGTATGGTAACGAGTTCGAGACCGACCTGCGTGATATGATAGACCAGCTCAGCCCCAAGCAGCCTGTTCTCGACAAGAAAGGCAGGCCCACCAAGAAGCTGCAGCGTCCGCAATCTCCCCGTATCATCCTCTGTACGCCTATTCCTGCCTATAAATCCTCATGGGAGATTTGCGACTCAGTCATCGTGAATCATATCATTCCTACTATTAATAAGGTGGCACAGGAAGAGAATATGGAAGTCATCGACCTCCACACGCTTTTCAATAATGCTGATGGCAAGGCCATGCAGTCGGATGGTATCCATCCCACAGAGGCTGGCGATAGTCAGATAGCCCGTGCCGTAGCAGATATTATCAAGAAAAAATAACGCAAGAACCAAATCATGATGAAAAAAACAGTTTTATTCTCTTTTATGCTGGCCCTGTTTATGCCAGTAGAGGCTGGCGCTCGCGAAGTCAGCATCACATCGCCTAATACTAAACTGACGCTGAAGGTTAGTGACGAGGGACCTCAGGCTACCTATACCATCACCCTCGACGGACAGCAGATGCTGCTGCCTTCTGCCTTGGGCTTTAGTGCGGATTTTGGCGACTTTACCCAGAGCTTGAAAATTATTGATACCAAGACGAGTAAGGTGGACCGCAGCTACGAGATGCGTCAGGTGAAGCAGTCGAAGATGCACTATGTGGCTGAGGTGCTCACCGTTGACTTCGAGAATGCCAAGGGTCAGAAGATGTCCGTGGAGTTCTCAGTCAGCAACAACGATGTGGCTTTCCGCTATCATATCCCTCGTCAGAAGAACGACAACCCCAAATGTGCTGTTATCGAGAAAGAGAGCACAGCCTTTGTGCTGCCCAATGGTACCACCACGTTTATCACGCCACAGAGCAGTCCGATGGTAGGGTGGGAGCGCACCAAGCCCAGCTACGAGGAGGGCTACAGCAGCGATGGCGCTATGACGGCCCGCTCTCAGTACCGTCAGGGCTATACCTTCCCTTGCCTGTTCCATGTTCCGTCTACTGCGACTCAGTCGCAGTCTACAGGACAGGAAGGCTGGGTGCTCATCTCTGAGACGGGCGTTGACAGCCACTATTGTGGCTCGCACCTCAGCGACTACCCCTACACCATTGCCTATCCCATGACTGGCGAAAACAACGGCAACGGCACAGCCACAGCTGGCATCGCCCTGCCTGGCAAGACACCTTGGCGCACCATCACCGTGGGTAACAGTTTGAAGCCTATCGTCGAGACCACCATCGCCTATGATGTGGTGGAACCCCTCTACGAGCCCTCGCAGCAGTATGGCGCAGGTAGGTATACTTGGTCGTGGCTTATCTGGCAGGACAACTCCATCAACTACGACGACCAGGTGAAGTTCATCGACTTGGCATCGGCTATGGGTTATGAGTTCTGTTTGGTTGACAACTGGTGGGACCAGAATATAGGTCGCGACCGCATCGTGGAGCTGTCGAAGTACGCCCAGTCAAAGGGTGTCTCCCTGATGCTGTGGTACAACTCCAATGGTCATGAGAACGATGCCCCTCAGACTCCTCGCAACTGCCTGGACAACAGTATCGCACGCGACCGTGAGATGGCTTGGTTAAAGAGCATTGGCGTTAAGGGCATCAAGGTGGATTTCTTCGGTGGCGACAAGCAGGAGACGATGAAGCTTTACGAGGATATCCTCTTCGATGCCAACCGCTACGGCATCCAGTGCATTTTCCACGGCTGCACCCTGCCTCGTGGCTGGGAGCGTATGTATCCCAACTATGTAGCCAGCGAGGCTGTGTTGGCCAGCGAGAATGTCTATTTCAACGAGGGCGCCGCCATCCGTCAGCCCTTCGACCTAACCCTGCATCCCTACTGCCGTAATGCTGTGGGCACCATGGACTGGGGCGGTGTTATCATGAACAAATACCTGTCGAAGGACAATAAGAGCCGCCATACCCGCAAGACCACCGATGCCTTCGAGATAGCTTCGGCCTATATCATGCAGACCGCCATTCAGTGCGTGGCTATGCAGCCCAACAACCTGCAGGAGTTGCCGCAGCATGAGCTCAATCTGCTGAGGGATATCCCCACCACGTGGGACGAGACCCGTTTCATCGACGGCTATCCTGGTCGCTATGTGGTGCTGGCTCGTCGTCACGGTGACAAATGGTATGTTGCTGGTCTGAATGCTCAGAAGGGCACCCTCACCCTGTCACTCGACCTCTCGGCCTATGGTCTCACCAATCAGTTTACTGACCAGGCCGACAAAAAAGGCCGTGTCATCGACACAGCCATTACGCCTTTGAATCTTAAGAAAGGTAAGGTCACCATCACCCTGCAGTCCAACGGCGGCTTCCTGATGTGGTAGCCCTTATCGCTATTTCCTCAATTGAGGCACATATTTCACAGGATCTCCTTCGCCCTTCAGCATATCTGCGAATGTCTGAGGGGCGATTTCTACTGGCCCCTTCATAAACTCTGGAATGTTGAACGAGCGCAGGAACTGACGGTGATATTCGGGGTCAGCCTGTGGCAGCTCGAAGGGCTTTGACCACTTGCCGTCCTTGTCCACATGGGCAAAGAAGGGTCGTGTAAAGGTACCGTCGTCGCGTCTGCTGCTCACCACCAGCCATCGTCCGTTGCTCGACCATGTGTGATAGCTCTCCGTATCCTTACTATTTACTTCATCAAGCGGTCTCGCAACCACGCAGCTATCCTCATTCAACTTTCCATTTTCCACTTTCAACTTCTCAAGATCCATCACCCACAGGTCAGCATCGTGGTGCCAGATGTGGAAGTATCCGAATTTCGACATCGTAAATACCAACCATCGCCCGTCAGGACTGATGCGAGGCAGTACAGCACTCATGTCCAGCGTGTCGGCGGCAAACACCAGCTCGCGTGGTCCGAATTGCATAGTCTCTGGGTCGAAGCTCTTCTTGTAGATGTTGTATTTCAGCTCCTCGCAGCGATTCACCAGCTCAGATGCATTGGCTCCATTAGGACTCTGATACTCGAAATGTGCGCTGCAATAATAGAGCGTCTTACCATCAGGCGCCCAGGCAGGGAACACCTCAAACTCCGTGGTGTCGTTCTCTAGGTTCGTCACCTCGTTGTGGTCTAAGTCGTAGGCAATGATGTCGCTCTCCAGGTCAAACACCTCAATCTTGTTCATGTCGGTGGTGTGGAAGCTCTGGTGGGTCTTGTCAGTAGAATAGACAATGAGCTTGAGCCAGGGGTGCCATGCAGGATAGACGCCTGCCGAGAGTATGGAGTCGTTGCGCATGTTAATCTTCCTGATGTCGCCATCGTAGGCAATGATGGTGCCGCCACAGTGCTGACGTGCGTGAAACTGCATCCTCTCCGGGTTCCACTGCTGGTAGTTATGGCAGTTGATGCACTGTCCTTCTTTCTCGAAGCCGCACAGCATATTGTCGTAGATCACGCTCTCATCGTAGTTCTCCAGGCATCGCTGACTGATGGTGAGGGCCTCGTAGCTGACGAACGACGAGGGTATGAGTCGATAGCTCAGATAGCTGTCGATGCTGTCTGCTGACACGTGAATGGCGAAGGGCTTGTGGTGTGTCCAGCTGTCGCCCTTCTTCACATATACGTCAACATTGATGTCGCCAACTTTTGCCGTCAGTTCGTGCCATTGGCTCATCGATGGCTGCATCTTGTCTTCGCACACCACCTCTACGTCGCCTGCCTGATAGCGTGCAATCATGCCGTCGGCTTCCTCGTCGAGCATGAATGTCAGCGGCGCAATGTTCTGTGGTATGGTCACATCGATGACGTCAGGATAAATCTTCGGCAGCTCCTCACTCTCCGTATATGTCTCCGGCACGCTGGGGCCGCAGGAGCTTAAAAGTAAAATACCAAAAAGGTATATAGGTAAAAAATATCTTCTTTTCATAACTATTCTCTTTCCACTAATATTCCGGCAGATTTCTCATCAGATAATAATCATAGTAATAGGTGTGACTGAATGCCTTGAGTCCCTCGCGGGCATACTCCACATCCATATCGTCATAGCGGCTGGCAGCCTCCATGAAACTGTCGAACGACTGCTTCACACTGTCGTCGAACGGTAGCTGGTTGATGATAGCACGTCCCTCCAACTTGCCATAAAGATAGGCCGCCTCCTGGAAATAGCGAGGCATGTGGCCATCGGGGTGCATGTTGATATAGTCGCCGAAGTGATACCAGAACTGGTTGATGTCCTTCGTCCACAGCGATGCTAACAGGGTCTGCTCCTGGAAGTACGCATCGCCTTTGTAGGTGCACTCTGCCAGACGGTACATGAGGAACCGCTCCACATTACCCTGGTCGCCTGTCAGCTGGTTGGGGTAGTGCATCATGCGTGCTATCGTCTTCAGCTCCTCCAGGTCTCTTGCTTCCTCGGCCCAGTCGTCGTAGAAGGTGGTGTGCTTCAGCAGTCCCAGATATTTGCGTTCCAGCGCCTTCTCCTTATTCAGAATGGCACATTTTGCCAGGTATTTCAGGTTCTCCACGCGCCAGCCAAACTCCACGCCCATCTCTGTGCTGAGTCGTTCGCAGTAGTTGACCATGCCATACTGATAGTAGGAGAGGGGACCAGCACACAGCAGCATACGCATGTCGAAGGGTGCCTCGTAGCGTTTAGAGCCGTTCTTGTAGAGGTACATCTCGTCAGCCTGACGTCCCAGACGGCTCAGCGCCAGGTTCCTCATCACCACGATGGCTCGTGTGGGCTCGTCCTGCTGCGTGGCAGCCTCGTCTATCACTCCCTTCCAGTCATTCTGGTCTATGCAGCGCTGCATGGTCACCTCGTGGTGGAAGTTCTCGTCCTTAAACCAGTAGGTGGCCACGCACCATACCGTTGCCCCCACCAGCAGCACCTGAGGCACAATACCCTTCCATGCTTTCAGGTTGTTGACTCTCAGCAGGGCCATCAGCACGAAGAAGAGTGCCAGTCCGTAGTAGGGCAGGTAGTAGTTGTCGTAGCTCTCAGTGACGAAGTACAGCGGCAACTCGGCAAAGTAGATGTTGGCGATGTTGGTCTGGTAGAATATCTGTCTGTAGCATATCAGCGGCACGATGTATGCGCCGCCCAGAGCCATCACGCTGCCCGCAATTTTCTGCCAGAGAGTCTGCTCCATTCGCCAGATGTAGATGCCCATCAGCAGGGTGGCGCCCAGTCCGTAGATACCCAACAGCGGGAAGCCTAATAGGGCGGTGACGGCGATCATCACCAGTCGCAGACCGTAGCGCTGGGGTAGGGCGCGGAAGGCCCACAGCAGTGCTGCCACCGCCGTTGTTCCCAGTGTGCCTACAAACACATGTCCTGGCAGTTTCAGGAAGTACACCCAGTAGCCCATGTCGACGATGGTGAGCAGCAGCAGTCCTACTGGCACCAGTGCTATAGGCGCCCAGAGGTCCGTCAGGCTGAAGGCCCGTTTGATGATCCACATCATCAGCAGCCAACAGGCGCAGAGCAGCATCGTGCCCAGCCAGGGGTGGTAGAAGAACTGAGTAAGATAGGTGCCCGCCCACGATAGCAGTCCGCCAGGCACCAGCATCTGTTCCTTGAAGAACATCGATGTGTTGAGAAATAGGTTCTGTTCCTGCAGTTTCCACAGGAAGTCATTCTCATAGAACAGCAGTGCGCCTGCCACCACGAGCAGTCCCACCAGCCATGTTGATATAGGTATAAATCGTTTCACCTTTAATATTCTAATGTTTAATCTTTTCTGAAATTTAATGTTTAATATTTAATCTATTCTCTTTCCTCTTTCCACTTTCCTCTTTCCCCTAAATAAAAACCCGTTTCCGGCGGTTGGTTATACCCCACGTTCTCTGTGGCCACGCTGAGGCGGTAGGCATTGTCCTGCATCAGACAGGCGATGCGATGTTCGGTGGGGATGGTAGATACGTAGAGCCTGAGTTCCGTGCTCTCACGATTGCGGATGAGCACCTCCTCGCGCCAGTCGCCTAAGATGTCGGCGCTGAGGCAGGGGTTCTGCTTGGTGCCGTTGTTAAACTGTCCATCCAACTGCTGTATGATTGTTGTCTGGTTGTTCTCCCAGTCGTATTTCGACACGGCACTGCGGTCTAGCAGTTCGCGCAGCAGGTCGCCGTCCCACCATATGCCGAAGTTCGTGCTCATGCCCCGTCGACTGATGTTCTCCAGCACCTCGCCCTTCATGTTTCTTACGCCTCGGCTGTCGCTGCTCCACATCTCTACGCCCGGGTTCCTCGGGTCAATGTCGGCAGCCATCGCACGACCTACGTCCGTGTCGCTCTTTATCTGAAACACTACCTCGCCCGTATCGGCATGACGCAGATCCGAGCCGTCGCGTTTGTTCTCATGACAGTCCCATATATAGAGCTGTCCGTCGTCAGGGTCAACAATCAGGTGGATGGCGTCGCCGTGACCCATGCCCGTGTTATAGAGCCCTCGTCCGTCGTGGTCCACCGCCATTGAGCCGTATGTTATCTCGTCCATGCCGTCGCCATCCACGTCGCATACCCTCAGGTTGTGGTTGCCCTGTCCGGCATAGCTGGCCCATTCGGGGTTGTTGGTGTCAAAGGTCCAGCGGTTCTTCAGCTCCTTGCCGTCCCAGTCCCATGCTGCCAGCACGCTGCGTGTGTAGTATCCGCGACAGAACACGGCCGAGACCGTCCCCTGCTTTCCTCCAAAGTACCCTACGGCAGCCAGGTAGCGCTCCGAGCGGTTGCCGCGGTTGTCGCCCCAGTCTTTCACATCGCCGCGTTCAGGTATGTAAGGCTTGGTGTCCATCACTTTGCCTGTCAGTCCGTTGAACACGCTAATATATTCCGGCCCTTCCAGTATGCGACCTGCCTCGTTGCGATAATCGGCGACAGAATCGCCGATCACAGTACCTGCGGCGTCGCGAATGCCGTCAGCCGTCTTCACCATCAGCTCTGCCCGTCCGTCGCCGTCCAGGTCATAGACAATGAATGGTGTGTAGTGTGCCCCGCTGCGTATGTTTCGTCCTAAGTCTATGCGCCACAGCAGGTCGCCATTCAGTCTGTAGCAGTCCAGCAGTGTGGGGTCAGTCATGCCATCGTGACTGTTGTCGTGTGAGTTAATGGGGTCCCATTTCAGTATGATTTCGTACTGTCCGTCGCCGTCCACATCGCCCACGCTTGCGTCATTGGCTGTATGCATCTCGTCTGGCTTCTGCACTCGTATCGGCAAATACCCCACAGGTGCATCCCCCTTCAGCGTAAAAGTGTCTATCCTCTTTCCACTTTCTTGCGTCCCTACGGTAGCAAGCGTCCTTCGGCCGAGCGCCTCTTTCCTCTTTCCTCTAGAGATAACCTGATACACCGCCTCACCCATCGGCTCTTCGTCCACAAACCACGTGCCCCCTTCTGTCAGCGGCTTTTTGTTCAGCTTGGTGCCGTTACGATACACGTCGAAGGCCATATCCTTGGTGTCGCTTTTCAGCATGCGCCACGATACAAACACCTTGCCGTCAGCCTGCCTCACGGCCACCACGCCCCTGTCCAGCCGTTCCTCGGCCAGCATGGTCCCTGTGGTCATCATCATCACCAGTGTCAGTATGGGTAGTAATCTCTTCATGTTTGGTTTTAATTATGGTGCAAAGGTAGTGCAAACCGAGCGAAAAACCAAATATATTTGAGTTTTTCTGAGGTGTAGCCTACCTTCGACCGAAGGTCAGAGGTAGATTCTTATCGAAACGAACAAATCTTTGGGCTAAAACTGTGTGACAATATAATAAAGGTAAAAAGACAGTAATTTAATAGTGGATTAAGCAGTGTATGCTCATAGGATTCTCATACCCTTGGAGATAGAGTTCGCATAGAGAGGTCTATGAGAGGTCTATGAGAGGTCTATGAGAGGTCCATGAGAAGTCCATGAGAGGTCCATGAGAAGTCCATGAGAAGTCCATGAGCAAGTATAGGGCAAACATAGAGCAAATTTTGTATCTCTGACCTGCGGTCGAAGATACTTTTAGTCGAGAAAACTCAAAATTCTTTTGATGTTTTGCTCACTTATTCGTATCTTTGCAGCAGAAATCTTTATTAACTATGGCCAAGCATTTTAGATTATACCTGCTTTTAACTGTATTGGCAGTGTTTGTCTTTACCTCGTCTGTTGCCATCTGGGCTTTCTATCAAGCCGTGAAGACAGAGAATCATGTGCGCTATGTTGGCATGATGAACATTGCGTCGGAGAAAATTGCAAAGACTATCCGGGGCATGGAGATGAATGCCGATGAGCTCATCTACAAGCCGTTTACCAAGATTGACCTGCTCTCCGAAGGCCTCGGCCTCGGCCTGCCGCTGAGCAAACGTCATGCACTAAGCCTGGGTGGCGACCTCGTCTATGACAAAAGCTATCATGATGGCTGCAGGTTTATACTGGAAATACCAAAATAGGTCGCGTCTTCTTGTATAAGTCAGAAAAAAGTTGTACTTTTGTGCCCGAAAAACGAAAGAAGAACTGAATGAAGGAATTTGTGATATCGGAGGCGAAAGCCGAGACTGCCGTGCTGGTGGGACTGATTACGAACCAACAGGACGAGGCGAAGACTAATGAATATCTGGACGAACTGGAGTTTCTGGCCACTACGGCTGGTGCTCGTACCGTGAAGCGGTTCACACAGAAGGTGAACGGCCCCAGCAGTGTGACTTACGTGGGAAGCGGCAAGCTGGAGGAGATACGTCATTATATCAAGATGTGTGAGGATGCCTACGACGAGGCGATGGAGCACCGCGAGGATTATGCCAGCGATGCGGAGATGCCACAGCCCGTGGGTATGGTGATATTCGACGATGAGCTGAGTGCCAAGCAGATACGTAATATAGAGAAGGAGCTGCAGGTGAAGATACTGGACCGTACGAGTCTGATTTTGGATATCTTCGCCATGAGGGCACAGACGGCTGAGGCTAAGGCGCAGGTGGAGCTGGCACAGCACCGCTATATGCTGCCCAGACTGCAGCGCCTGTGGACGCACCTGGAACGACAGGGCGGCGGCTCTGGCGGCGGTGGCGGCAAGGGCTCGGTAGGTCTGCGTGGTCCTGGTGAGACACAGCTGGAGATGGACCGCCGAATCATCCTGCATCGCATCACGCTGCTGAAACAGCGTCTGGAAGAGATTGACAAGCAGAAGACGACGCAGAGGAAGAACCGCGGCCGACTGATACGTGTGGCGCTGGTGGGCTATACCAACGTGGGCAAATCGACGATGATGAACCTGCTGTCGAAGAGTGACGTGTTTGCGGAGAACAAGCTCTTCGCCACGCTCGACACCACGGTGCGCAAGGTGACGATAGAGAACCTGCCCTTCCTGCTGGCCGACACCGTAGGATTCATCCGTAAGTTGCCCTCAGACCTGGTGGAGAGCTTCAAGAGCACCCTCGACGAGGTGCGCGAGGCTGACCTGCTGGTGCATGTGGTGGATATCTCGCACCCGGACTTTGAGGACCAGATACGTGTGGTGGAGCAGACACTGGCGGAACTGGGCTGCTCAGAGACACCCTCGATGGTTGTGTTCAACAAGATTGATGCCTACCGCTGGACGCCGCAGGACGAGGACGACCTGACGGAGCCCACAAAGGAAAACATCTCGTTGGACGACCTGAAGAAGACGTGGATGGCGAAATTAAGTGGGGAGAGGAAAGAGGAAAGAGGAGGGTATGCTGTCGCACCCCTGTTCATCAGTGCTAAGAATAAGGAGAATATAGACGAGCTGCGCACCACATTATATAATAAGGTGCGCGAGCTCCATGTGCAGAAATATCCCTATAACGACTTCCTGTATGAGGTGGTGAGCGACGAGGGATAGACGCTATTTCAGAATCTTATTGCCTTTGTAGATATAGACACCCTTTGCGGGGGCGGTGATGCGCTGTCCCTGAAGGTTGTAGAGCACGGCGGGCTGGGCACTGGGGTCTGAGATCGCGGTGCTGATGCCTGTGGCTGTGATATATTCGTTGACATCGCTCACGAAGTTGATGTCGTAGATTTCGCAGGAGCCATCGGACGACGATGCCGTGAGTCCGAAGATGGTTTGACCTATGCACACGCTGGGCCTATCGCCTGTGAAGTTCTCATAGAGTCCGCTGCTCTTCATGTTCCACGCAATCACCTGCTGCTGACTGTCGCCCTGACCGACGGTCTTCTGCAAGTAGGGTCTTACCTGCGTGCCGTGATTGGAACCATTGAGCCACCACAGGTACGAACTGGTAGAGGAGGTCTGCAGGTCCTTGCCTCGTACCACCATGTATATCTGACTCTTGTCGATGTCGTAGTCGTGATCCTGATACTTCAGCGTCAGGCAGATGTTGTTGGCACCCTTTGACTTGGCCTTGAGGATATTGTTGACGGTGTCGTAGGTGATGGCGCTGGCAGCGATGCGGGAGGCATCGCCAGTGGTCCAGTCGGTGGCCTTGAACTGATAGGTGTTGGCATTGGGGTTGTAGCTCCTCATCAGCCTGAGGTAGTAGAGGCCGGGATTGGTGGTGCCTGCATTTGCCGAGAGGCGCACCACGAACTGCTCCTTAGCGACACCATTGTCGGTGGCCAGCTCGGCGGGGATGCCATACTCAATGTTAAAGAACCCGTTGTCGTCGTTTTTCACGCTGCTGGGAATGACGATGTCGGCAATCTTCTTGCCATCGACCAGCAGTGAGGCCTTGCGGCCTTGGTCGGCTGTGGTGAAACGGCACATGACAGACAGGCTGTCGGTGATGCCCTCCTTATTATACAGGGTGTACTGCACGTAGCCTCCAGAGCTGGCATCGCGATAGCTCTCACCATTATAGGAACCTGTTGACGATTTGTTGGACTTGACATCATGACCAGCCTCGCTCTGCTGTTCGCCAGGTGCCACGAAGTCGAGGGTTCTGGCTTTCATGGCCTCGTTGGCTGCTTCGGTCTGTGCCATAGAGCTGTTGGCAAAGTTCTCTGGCGTCTGCTGGTACCAATAGCACATATAGCGGGCATGATGAATCTGATAGAACGGAACCAGCGTGAGTGTGTGCCATTTGTAGGTATCGACACCCTCGCGACTGGCATCGATGGTGAAGCGCAGCTGGTGGTCGGTGAAGGCGGGCGTGATGCGACTCAAGACCTCATCTCTGTCACCAATGAGCAGTGGTGCTGAGAGCAGGTTCCTGGATGTCGCCATCGAGCCGGGAGCGTGGTCCATGCGTCCTGCACCGGCATATTCGTTCTGCAGCTTCTCGTAGATGAGTCCCGTTTCTTCGGCCTCGGCGGTGCTGGTGGCTGTGGTCTGCGCGCCCAGCAGGATGGGGCCGAAGGTGAAGGCAATATAGTCGGTATAGTTGGGACATGCCGTATAGTTCAGTTCCATAGGCAGATAGACCTTGATGCGGTCGCCAACTTCCCATGTGCGTTGGATGGTGACATAGCTGGCCTGTCCCTTGGTCACTTCCTGCTCGACCTTTGTGTCGTTGACGGTGATATAGTATTGCTCGCCAGCCCATGCTGGATGACGTATGGCGATATTATAGGTGCCAGCCTTGCCAACGGTGATGTCAGAGGTGGCAGCATAGGCCGAAGGCTTGGCAGAGACTGCAGGGTTGATGCCCGGGAAGAGGGTCTCCTGGGTGACGATGAAGGCATCGCTCTCCAGCTTCGAGGGTGTGAAGAGGTTGACGTAGAGTGTGGCCGTGCTGTCGTGGGTATAGATGAAATGTCCGTACTTAGAGTGGTTCTCCATACCTGTGCCCACACAGCACCACATGCCCTGATTGACCTTAGAGTAGATGCGGTAGCCCTGGGGGCGCAGCGTGGTGAAATAGACGTAGCCGCCAGTGGTGGGGTCTTGTGTGGAGAGGATATGGTTCCACATGGCATATTCGTAGAAGTCCACATACTTGGCATTGCCAGTACGGTCGGCGAGCATCTCGGACAGTTTCAGCATATTGTTGGTGTTGCACGACTCTGGGCCGTCGAGCTGGTCGATATAACGGTTGCCGTTGGCGGCAGCTAAGAAATGCTCGTTGACAGAGTTGCCGCCAATGCAGACGGTGCGGTTCTGGGCTACATCCTGCCAGAAGTTCTCGGCAGCCTTCTTGTAGCTGTTGGCGGTGGCATCCTGCTCGAAGATACGCTCCATGCCGATATACTTGGGCACCTGGGTGTTGGCGTGCTTGCCGTCGAGGAAGGTCTTGTTGAGCGTCTGCATGCCGTTGAGCATCGTCTTGTGGGTGTATTTCTTGGCACCTGTCAGGTATTTCCTCTCGCCAAACAGCTGGTAGGCATCGAGCAGCGTCTCGTTCATGCCGCCGTGTTCGCAGTCGAGGAATCCCTGGAAGTCGCTTTCCGAAACCTTGCTCACCACGTTGATGCTCCAGTCGGCCAGCTTGCGGAACATCTCCTTGGCCTGTTCGCTGTTGCCATAGACATAGGCGTCGCGCAGGCCTGCCAGAATCTTATGCTGGCAATAGAACGGCACCCATCCCCAGTTGTCGCGGATGGCGGAGAGGTCGCCGCGATAGAGCTTCTTCCACGACTCGTTGATGGGCTGGCCGCCAATGAAGCCATAGAGGCCT
Organism: uncultured Prevotella sp.; assembly: GCF_946407605.1. GTDB lineage: Bacteria > Bacteroidota > Bacteroidia > Bacteroidales > Bacteroidaceae > Prevotella. The sequence goes on along the minus strand of NZ_CAMJOS010000001.1, from coordinate 187,523 downwards.
TCCGTATTGTCGTCGTAGGCATCCTGACAGTCTTTCATGACGTTGAGCATATAGTCCAGACGCTCTTTCAGACGGGTCTTCGTATCTGCATCATGACAGGCGGCATAGGCCAGCGCTAAGGCCGATACATAGTGGCCTCCCACATGTCCGCTGAGGTCGAAGCCGGCATCGCCGCCCCAGTTCCCGAAGTTGGGGTGCTTCTGCTCCCAGCGGTAGTAGGGACTGCTGGTATCGCTTGTGGCCGAGAGTCTTGCCTGACGTACGAATGGTGTGAGCAGGCGGTCTGTGTCGTACTTCATCAGCATCTCAATGTTTAGGTACATCGAGGTCTTCATGGGACCGTCGAGCAGTGTCACCTGCTCCAGGTCGAAATGCTTGGGATAGAGTTCACTTTGTGCCTTTGAAACGGTTACTGCAGCCAGTGTCAGCAAGGCCAGGAGAGTAGTTTTCAACTTCATAGGTGATGTAGTTTTTTTCAGTTATGCGTTGCTTGTTTCTTTTATAACGTTTTTCCTAACTGATTATTATCTCCTAACCATGATTATTTTTATGATTTTTTTTTTTTTGTATTTACTTGGAATTTTCGATTATTGTTAGTATCTTTGCAGCGCTTTTTTTTATACACAAACAAACAGAACCTTATGAGAGACTACAGGCATTTGACACAGGAGGAGATCCAGGTGCTTGAGAACAACGTGTGTTGGGCCGAGGACTGGGACAGAGTGATGGTTGACGAAGAGTTTCGTCCGTATAACTTCCATCGCGCGATATTCTATGGCGATATCCGCCTGGGTAAATTCGAAAAGAAGATTGAGGTGGCCAAGGGCTTCTTCAAGCATTCAGGTATTAACGATGCCACACTGCGTAACGTCAGCGTGGGCAACGACTGTCTGATTGAGAAGGTGGGCAACTTCATCAACAACTACACCATTGGCGACGACTGCTACATCTCGAACATCTCGACACTGGAGACACGCGAGGGAGCCAGCTATGGTGCCGGCTCTACCATCAGCGTGCTGAACGAGATGGGCGACGGCAACATTGTGCTGTTTCGTGAGCTGAACTCGCAGCTGGCTGCCTTCATGGTGAAGCACAACCGCGACAAGGCCCTGGTGAACCGTTTGCGCCAGCTGATTGACGACGAGGTGCGCGTATCGACACCAGAGCGTGGCATCATTGGCAACAGCGTGAAGATTATCAACACCAAGGACATCATCAATACGGTGATCAAAGGTGACTGCGAGATTAGCGGCTGTGCCCGACTGAACGAATGTACCATACTGAGCAGTGAGGATGCACCTGTGTTTATCGGCACTGGCGTCATCTGCGAGAACTCGATTATCTGCGACGGATGCTCTATCAATAACTCGGTGAAGATGCAGGACTGCTTCGTGGGCGAGGCCTGTCAGATTACCAACGGCTTCACGGCTGAGGCCAGCCTGTTTTTTGCCAACAGCTTCATGGCCAACGGTGAGGCCTGCGCCGCCTTCTGCGGTCCGTTCTCAGCATCGCACCATAAGAGCTCGCTGCTCATTGGCGGACAGTTCTCGTTCTATAACGCTGGTTCGAACACAAACTTCTCGAACCACGCCTATAAGATGGGCCCGCTGCACTATGGCACCCTGGAGCGTGGCACCAAGACCGCCTCGGGATCGTATGTGCTAATGCCTGCCACTATCGGTGCCTTCTCGGTGTGCTTCGGCAAGCTAATGCACCATCCTGACACCCGTTGTCTGCCGTTTTCATATCTCATTGCCTACGGCGAGACGATGTACCTGTCGCCAGGTCGTAACATCACCACCGTGGGTCTGTATCGTGATATTAAGAAATGGCCCAAGCGCGACAAGCGCAGCAAGTTGTCGAAGAAGAGTATCATCAACTTCGACTGGCTCAGCCCCTTCACCGTGGGCGAGATTATACAGGGTATCGAGATTCTGAAGGCCCTGCGTGCCGCCTCGGGCGATAATGTGACCACGTATAACTTCCATGAATATGTGATCAACGCCTCGTCGCTGAAGAAGGGCTTGAAATACTACGACATCGCCCTGCGCATCTATATGGGTGCCGTGCTGAAGCGTGCACAGAAGGAGGGCTTCTTCGGCTATCCCAAGTCGGAGGTAGGCAAGGGCAACTGGTCGGACCTCAGCGGACTGCTGCTGCCTGAGAGCGAAGAGCTGCGACTCATTGACGACATTAAGGAGGGACGTATCGAGAACATCCAGCAAGTGCTCACACGCTTCGAGGAGATTAACGACCACTACAGCGACTACCGCTGGGCCTGGAGCTACCAACTTCTGTTGGACTACTATCACCTGACAGAGCTCGACAATGCTGCCTGCGAACGTATCCGCGAGGATTATGTCAAGGCACGTCGTGCCTGGATTGCCGAAATCCGCAAGGATGCTGAGAAGGAATACCAGATGGGTGATGTGGAGCAGGAGGTTTATGAGGACTTCCTCTCGAAGCTCGACCACGAAATTGATTACGAAAATTAATACTTTTCAACATCGAAAATAACGAATTAAACGAATAATGAAACTGAAACTTCTTTTGGGAATTGCTTTGACAGGAGTGCTTATGTGCTCCTGTTCGAAGTACAAGTATGAGACGGTGGATGGCGATATGTCACAGACACGCATCTACACGTTGGACAACGGACTGAAGGTCTATCTGAGTGTGAACAACGAAGAACCGCGCATACAGACCTTTATCGCAGTGCGCACAGGTTCGAAGAATGACCCCGCAGAGACAACGGGTCTGGCACACTATCTGGAGCACCTGATGTTTAAGGGCACCACGCACTTCGGAGCTAGCAACGTAGAGGCTGAAGCACCTTTGCTCGATGAGATAGAGCAACGCTATGAAGCCTATCGTCAGCTGACAGACCCCGAGGCCCGCAGACAGGCGTACCACGAGATTGACTCTGTGAGTCAGCTGGCTGCCCAATACAATATTCCCAATGAGTACGACAAGCTGATGGCTATCATCGGCTCGGAGGGCTCGAATGCCTATACGTCGAACGATGTGACCTGCTATGTGGAGGACATTCCCTCGAACGAGATAGACAATTGGGCCAAGATCCAGGCCGACCGCTTCATGAATATGACCATCCGCGGATTCCACACCGAGCTGGAGGCCGTTTACGAGGAGTATAACATCCATCTGTCGGATGATGTAGACAAGTTGTTTAATGCCCTGCTGGCCAAGCTCTATCCAACGCACCCCTACGGTACGCAGACCACTATTGGTACACAGGAGCATCTGAAGAACCCTTCGATTACCAATATCAAGAACTATTTCAAGAAATGGTACGTGCCCAACAATGTGGCTATCTGTATGGCTGGCGACTTCGATCCTGATGAGGTCATCGCCATCATCGACAAGCATTTCGGACAGTGGCAGCCTGGCGACGATGTGTCGCAGCCTGAGTTCCCAGAGCAGGCGCCCCTGACGCAAGTGGTCGACACTACCGTGATAGGATTAGAGGCTGAGACCATCTGGATGGGCTATCGCTTCAACGGCGCCTCTTCGCTGCAAATAGACACCCTGCAGGTGATAGAGAGCATGCTGAGCAATGGTACTGCAGGTCTGCTTGACCTCGATATCAACCAGCAGATGAAGATGCTCGAATCATGGGGCGGCGTTCAGACGGGTATGGACTATTCTACCTTTATCCTGGCAGGCACACCAAAGGACGGACAGACACTTGACGAGGTGCGCGACTTGCTGCAGCGGGAGATAAGCAAGCTGAGGAAGGGCGAGTTCTCTGACGACCTGCTGCCTTCTGTCATCAACAACCTGAAGTTGCGCTATTACAACGCACTAGAGAGCAACCGCGCTCGTGCCAATATGTTTGTGCAGGCCTTTATCAACGGCGCATCATGGGAGCAGGAGGTGAAATCGCTGGAGCGTGTGGAGGGTATGACCAAACAGCAGATTGTGGACTTTGCCAATAAGCACTTTGGAGAGAACTACGTGGCTGTGTATAAGCGTCAGGGCGTTGACTCCACTCAGAAGAAGATAGACAAGCCTGAGATTACGGCTATCCCCACCAACCGCGATATGGTGAGTGACTTTGTGAAGGAGATTCAGAACACGGAGGTGAAGCCCATACAGCCGCGCTTCGTGGACTTCAAGAACGATCTGACCTTTGGAGAGTTCAAACCTCAGTTGCCTTATGTCTATGTGCAGAACAAGGAGAACGGACGCTTCACACTGGCTTTCCGCTATGATCTGGGACAGGAGAACGATGTGCGCTACGATAATGCCGCAGAGTATCTGGAGTATCTCGGTACCGACTCGCTTACTGCCGAGCAGCTGAAGCAGCAGTTCTATAAGTTAGCATGCAACTATAACATCAGCGTGGGTGATCGCAGCATCACCGTCAGCCTCAGTGGTCTTGACGAGAACATGCCTCAGGCGCTGGCTCTGCTCGAGCATGTGATGCAGCATGCTAAGGTGGATAACGATGCCTATCAGCAGTATATCGCCATTCGCGAGAAGGGACGTATGGATAATAAGTTCGACCAGCAGGCCAACTTCCAGTACCTCTATTACTATAGCATCTACGGCCCCTACAACCCCTATCGTCATGCACTCACAGCACAGCAATTGGCAGAGACCGACCCGCAGGAACTGCTCGACCTGCTGAAGAACCTCAGCCAGTTTGAGCACACCGTATTGTATTACGGTCCTACGGCAGAGAACAAACTGGCCGAATGTCTCGAATCGCATCTCTCGAAGATTTCCGAGTTAAAGAAGCCTGAGGAGGCACAGCACTATGCCCTGCAGGAGACACCTCAGAACGAGATATGGCTGGCACCTTACGACGCTAAGAACATCTATATGCGCATGTATCACAACGAGCTGCGTCAGTGGAACCACGACGAAGATCCTATCCAAGCTGTGTTTAACGAGTACTATGGCGGCGGCATGAATACCATCGTGTTCCAGGAGCTGCGTGAGGCTCGCGGACTGGCCTATAATGCCTATGCCCTGTATCGTCAGCCCGACTATCAGGACGAGAGCGAGTATTATTTCACGCATATCATCACCCAGAACGATAAGATGATGGACTGCGTGCGACAGTTCCATGCTATCCTCGACAGCATTCCTCAGAGTGAGGAGGCATTCAAGATTGCAAAGGAGTCGATTACCAAGCGATTGGCAAGTCAGCGCACCACGAAGTTCGGACTCATTAGTGCATGGCTCTGGGCCAAGCAGCGTGGCATTGACTATGACGTCAACGAACGCATCTACAACGCCCTGCCTGACATCACCCTGAAGGATGTGGTGGCTTTTGAACAGCAGCAGATGGCAAAGAAGCCTTATCGCTATATCATCCTGGGCGATGAGGCCGACCTCGATATGGCTGCCCTACAGGAATATGGTCCTGTGAAGCGCCTCACCACCGATGAAATCTTCGGCTACTAAGGCTGAAAGTTATGTCGCGATAAAAAAAACGGGACTCAATGTTTGCGAGTCTCGTTTTTTTGTTGTACTTTTGTGCCCAGTAAAACAAATATTACATAGCTATGGCAACACCAGTACAGTTCAAGTATGCCCCCATGTTTCAGGTGGGCGAGGATAAGACGGAGTATAGACTGCTTTCGAAGGAAGGCATTACTACCGCCGAGTTTGAAGGTAAGCAAATCGTAAAGGTCTCGAAAGAGGCCCTGACTCTCTTGGCCCAGCAGGCTTTCCACGATGTGGAGTTTATGCTGCGCAGAGAGCATAACCTCCAGGTGGCTAAGATCCTCACCGACCCAGAGGCCAGTGAGAATGATAAGTATGTAGCCCTGCAGTTCCTGCGCAATGCAGAGGTGGCTTGCAAGGGTATCCTGCCTTTCTGTCAGGACACTGGTACTGCTATCATCCACGGTGAGAAGGGACAGCAGATATGGACAGGTTTCGAGGATGAAGAAGCTCTGAGCCTGGGTGTGTTCAACACCTTTACTCAGGACAACCTGCGCTACTCGCAGAATGCTCCTCTGAACATGTACGACGAGGTGAACACCCGTTGCAACCTGCCTGCACAGATTGACATCGAGGCAACAGAGGGTGCTGAGTATAAGTTTGTGATGGTAGCTAAGGGTGGTGGCTCTGCTAACAAGACCTATTTCTACCCAATGACAAAGGCTACTATCCAGAACGAGGGTACACTCATCCCATTCTTGGTAGAGAAAATGAAGAGTTTGGGTACAGCTGCATGTCCTCCATACCACATCGCATTCGTTATCGGTGGTACATCAGCTGAGAAGAACCTGCTGACAGTGAAGCTGGCTTCGATCAAGTTCTACGACGGTCTGCCAACAACTGGTGACGAGACCGGTCGTGCTTTCCGTGATATCGACCTGGAGCAGAAGCTGATTAAGGAGGCTCAGAAGATCGGACTGGGTGCACAGTTCGGTGGTAAGTATCTGGCTCACGACATCCGTGTGATCCGTCTGCCACGTCATGGTGCAAGCTGTCCTATCGGTATGGGTGTTAGCTGCTCGGCCGACCGTAACATCAAGGCTAAGATCAATGCAGATGGTATCTGGCTGGAGAAGATGGACAGCAACCCAACAGAGCTTATCCCTGAGGAGCTGCGCAAGCCAGGTGAGGGCGGCAAGGGTATCGAGATCGACCTGAACGAGGGTATCGATGCTGTACGTGCTGAGCTCTCTAAGTATCCTGTAAGCACACGTGTGAACCTGAAGGGTACCATCATCGTGGCCCGTGATATCGCTCACGCTAAGCTGAAGGCTCGTCTGGATGCCGGTGAAGGTATGCCTGAGTACTTCAAGAAGTACCCAGTGCTGTATGCTGGACCAGCTAAGACGCCAGAGGGCTATCCTTGTGGTTCGATGGGCCCGACCACAGCTAACCGTATGGACCCATACGTAGATGAGTTCCAGGCTAATGGCGCATCGCTCGTGATGATTGCCAAGGGTAATCGTTCAGATGTTGTTACCGAGGCTTGTAAGAAGCATGGTGGTTTCTACCTCGGAACCATCGGTGGTGTGGCTGCTGTCCTCTCGCAGAGCTCAATCAAGAGCATCGAATGTGTGGAATATCCTGAGCTGGGTATGGAGGCCATCTGGAAGATTGAAGTCGAGGACTTCCCCGCATTTATTCTTGTGGACGATAAGGGCAATGATTTCTTCAAGACGCTGAAACCCTGGACACCATGCGGAAAGTAAAAAGACTTCTTTTCCTGTTAGCTTTTCTGCCAGTAGCTGCTTTTGCTCAGCAGGAGTTCGAGGTAATACGTGGTAACTGTTTGCCAGACATCTCTGACGATGTGCCTGCTGTTGGTAATAGGGTAGGGGCTGTCAGACAGAAACTGCCTGCCATCAATACCAATTGGAATCCGGAAAAGACCTATCGTCAGATGGTGATTCTGGTTAACTATGTCGACTCTGTATTCAGTTGCGAGAATCCGAAGGCTTTCTTTGAGAAGATTCTGAACGAGCCGGGCTATAACGAAGGCAACGGCCCTGGCTGTGCGGCTGACTATTTCCGCTCGCAGTCAAATGGTATGCTGAATCTTCAGTTCGACGTGTTTGGACCTGTCAAGGTGAGTCAGAAGGCTCAGCCCTATGAGAATCCTACATCGTCCACCAAGAACTACGCTGACAATGCGTTGTATGAGGCTGCCAACAAAGTGCTGCTGGAGAATCCCACACTGGACTATAGCGTCTACGACTGGAACGGCAACGGCTACATCAATCAGGTGATTTTTGTGTGCGCAAGTTTCTCTGGCAATGCCAGCAGCCCCTATTTCAATACCAATGGTTTTTTATGGCCTAACACGAGTTCTATCTCTACCATTACAACACCCGACGGCTTGAAGATTTCGAACTATTCTGCCTGTGCTGAACTGTGGCCCACAAAGACACCACGCTCTTGTGGATTTTCTACCATTTGTCATGAGTTCTCCCACAGTCTGGGACTGCCTGATATCTATCCGACAAATAGTTCTGCAGGTTATTCTGTTTGCGATGAATGGGACTTGATGGATGGTGGTAATTTTACCAACTACGGCTGGTGTCCCGTTAACTATACAGCTCTTGAGAAGATGCTGATGGGATGGCTCACGCCTGTAGAACTGACAGAGGATTCGTTGACTATTGAGGGATTGAAACCTGTAGAAGAAGGCGGCAATGCCTATATCATCAAGCACTCTGACGATGAATGGCTGTTGCTCGAAAACCGTCAGCAGAGAGGATGGGATGCTGGTGCACCAGGAAAAGGACTCGTCATTTATCATGTAAACTATTCGGCTTCGGTTTGGAAGAACAATAAGGTGAACAACGACGCCACCAAGCGTCGCTTCGAACTAGTGCATGCCGACAATATGGACTATGACGCCTGGGACGACTATTTGACGCAGGCGGGCTTAGGGTCTTATGAGCATTCTCAGAAGATGAACAGACGTCTTCTGAGTACATCACCCTATCCTTGGATTGACGATTCAACAGGTGGCGTGCTAAACGACAGTCTGACAGATACCTCGGTGCCAGCGGCTGTCATGTTCTATCCTGGTTTGACTGGCAATCCGCTGTTTAATAAGCCCATCACCAATATCAAGATGACTGACGAGGGACTCATCTCCTTCGACTTCATGGGAGGAGCACCAGTAGTGGTCGATGGCATCACAACTCATCCCTTCACTCTTCACTCTTCACCCTTCACCTGTCACCAGATCTATGACCTCAACGGTCGCCGCCTCGCTGCTGAGCCACAGAAGGGTGTCTACGTCATCAGAAAACAGGACGGAACCATAAGAAAAATATTCAAATAATATCTTTTTATCAATAAAAACAAACACATTATGAGAGTAATTATCGAACCGAATTATGATTTGATGTCACAGTGGGCAGCAAATTATGTTGTAGCAAAGATTAACGCTGCCAAGCCAACAGCTGAGAAGCCTTTCGTGCTGGGTCTCCCCACTGGCTCATCACCCATCGGCATGTATCGTGCCCTGGTGAAGGCTTATCAGGAGGGTAAGGTGTCGTTCAAGAACGTTGTAACCTTCAATATGGACGAATACGTGGCACTGCCCGTAGAGCATCCTGAGAGCTACCACTCGTTCATGTTCACCAACCTGTTCAATCACATCGATTGCCCCAAAGAGAATATCCATATTCTCAACGGCAATGCTCCCGACCTCGCTGCCGAGTGTGCTGCCTATGAGAAGGAGATTGAAAAGTTTGGTGGTATCGACCTCTTCCTGGGAGGTATTGGCCCTGATGGTCACATCGCCTTCAACGAGCCGGGCTCAAGCCTGAGCAGTCGCACACGTCAGAAGACCCTGACCACTGACACGATCATTGCCAACAGCCGTTTCTTTGACAACGACATCAACAAGGTGCCTAAAACCGCACTCACCGTAGGTGTAGGTACCGTGATGGCTGCAAAGGAAGTGATGATTCTGGTTAATGGTCACGCTAAGTGCCGCGCCCTGCAGGCTGCTGTAGAGGGCTCTGTCAACCACATGTGGACCATCTCTGCTCTGCAGATGCACCAGCATGGTATTATCGTTGCCGATGATGCTGCCTGCGAGGAGCTGAAGGTTGGCACCTATCGTTACTTCAAGGATATTGAGCGTAACAACCTGCTGTAATCTACGATTTATTCAGATGCCTCCTTTCAGTGAAAGATACGGGCATCATACCTACATAAAGATAGGCCCTTTGCGTAAAGGGCCTATCTTTTTATGAGCTAAACAATCATGGCTACCATTTTGAGGTAAATAATGATTGCTACCAAACGATTTCTACCATCTTTAGGTAAACATGCTGGGCGAGATAACCAGCGAGAACCATCCCCAGCGGGCACGTTTGTTGCCTTCACCCTGCTTGAGGCGATCCATCGTTTCTGTGCCATGCATCTGGGTATAAAAAATAGAACCACCAAATTCTTATGACATTAATTGATGGTTCTTCTTTATTTTTTTATACATTCAACATCACCCCTGCCAATGCTAAAGAAAGATAATAAGATCTTGCTCCCTAACTAGAAAAAAATATTTTCCCAACTAGAGAAAATTATTTTCCCAACTAGAGAAATAATTTTTCCTAACTAGCGAGATAATGATGCGTCTTTACTTTATCTGCTTTAATGCCAACTTAACGACTTGCTCTACAGGCAGAGTGGGCTGGTCTTGAAGAATCTGGACGACGACCTTCTGGGTGGGGGCAGGGGCAAAACCCAGCATGGTGAGGGCGGCCACAGCCTCGTCGCGCACAGCATTGTTGATGGGTGCAGAGACGGTACCTCCAGCAGGAATCTCGTCGGCAATACCCAGGGCCACAATCTTGTCGCGCAGGTCGACGATGATGCGCTGGGCCGTCATCTTGCCAATGCCCTTGATGCCCTGAATAAGACGGGCGTTGCCAGTAGAGATGGCAGAGCAGAGCTCAGAGACACTCATGCCAGAGAGCATCATGCGGGCCGTGTTGGCACCCACGCCGCTGACGGTGATGAGCAGCAGGAACATCTCGCGTTCCTTTTTATTATAGAAGCCGAAGAGCACGTGGGCATCCTCGCGAATGGCTTCATAGACGTAGAGCTTCACCTCTTTCTTGCCCTGACAGGCGCTATAGGTGTTGAGTGAGATATTGAGACCATAACCCACGCCGCCAGCTTCGATGGTGGCCAAAGCGGGAGTCAACTCGGTAAGTTCGCCCTTGATGTATTCTATCATAACTTTCAATTTTGTATATATACACCTATAAAAACGCTGAATCATGACAATTTATTGTATTGAGGGGGTGAAAAGTTGCGAATTGTCACAAAATGGCGCTTTTTAGATTATTTATACGTCAAATGGCAAGAATATTCACATAAAAGCAGTACTTTTGCAACCGCAAATGTTAATGGGACAATAAATTCACAATAAAGAAATGAAAAAGATTAGAGCAGCCGTGGTGGGCTACGGCAACATTGGAAAGTATGCACTGGAGGCGCTGGAGGCAGCACCCGATTTTGAGGTGGCAGGTATCGTTCGTCGTAATGGCGCTGAGAACAAGCCTGCTGAGCTGGCACAGTATGAGGTGGTGAAAGACATCAAGGAACTGAAGGATGTCGATGTGGCTATCCTGGCCACTCCGACCCGTTCGTGCGAGGAATATGCTAAGCAGATTCTGCCTCTGGGTATCAATACCGTCGACTCCTTCGATATCCACGGACTGATTCGTGACTACCGTCGTACGCTGATGGAGCTGAACAAGAAGACCAATACGGTGAGTGTGATTGCTGCTGGTTGGGACCCAGGTTCTGACTCTATCGTCCGTACCCTGATGCAGAGCCTGGCTCCTAAGGGCCTGAGCTACACCAACTTCGGTCCTGGTATGTCGATGGGCCACAGCGTCTGTGTACGTTCAAAGGCTGGCGTGAAGAATGCTCTGTCGATGACCATCCCCTTGGGTGAGGGCATCCATCGCCGCATGGTATATGTAGAGCTGGAGGATGGTGCCAAGCTGGAGGATGTGACTGCCGCCATCAAAGCCGACCCCTATTTCGCCAGCGACGAGACCCACGTGTTCCAGGTAGAGAGCGTTGACGATGTGCGTGATATGGGTCATGGTGTAAACCTCGTTCGCAAAGGCGTATCAGGAAAGACCCAGAACCAGCGTCTGGAGTTCAATATGAGCATCAACAACCCTGCTCTGACTGGTCAGGTGCTGGTCAATGTGGCTCGTGCTTCAATGTATCAGCAGCCTGGTTGCTATACGATGATTGAGATTCCTGTTATCGACATGCTGCCTGGCGATCGCGAGGAGCTCATCAGCCATCTGGTATAAAAAGGAAATACTAACGATAAGAAAAATGCCGCAGACTAATTATCTGCGGCATTTTTCAGTATCTCTGAGAGCGTAGGATGGATATGCACCATATCGCGCAACTGGGCGATGGTGGTATCACGACACATCAGCACGCTGACCTCCTGCACCATGTCGGCACTATGGGCACCAAAGGCATGACAACCCAGAATGCGCCCAGCATCGGGTTCTGAGAATAGCTTTAGCATTCCCTCTGTCTCGTTCATGGTCAGGGCCTTACCATTAGCCCGATAGAAGGCCTTGCGACACTCGTAGGCGATGCCCTGTTCCTTCAGCTGGTCCTCCGTAGGTCCCACGCAGGCGGCCTCGGGTGTGGTGAAGATGGCAGCAGGCATGATGTCGAAACGAATAGCATCCGTCTTTCCTAAAATATGGTTCACAGCGCGGATGGCCTGCATCTCGGCTGCATGGGCCAGCATCTGCTTGCCATTGACATCGCCGATGGCATAAAGGTGAGTGGTGAAGGGTGACGGGTGATTGGAGGATACCAGGAAGTTATCGTCAACGGGAATGGCACCTTGAGGCGTAAGCGTGATGTCAAGTGCTTCGAGGTTGAGGCCCTCAGTACGAGGCTTGCGGCCTGTAGCCATCAGGATAACGTCGGCATCGATATCGGCAATATTCTCCACAGCCGTCTTCATCTTAAAGGTGATGCCCTGCTTCTCCAACGTTTTTCGCAGACGCTTGGCAATATCGCTGTCCAAAGCGGGTAGGCACTCTTTCAGATACTCTATCACCGTCACCTCAGAGCCAAAGCGATGGAACACGCAGGCGAACTCCATGCCAATGACACCAGCGCCGATAATGGCGAGGCGCTTGGGAAGGGCGTCGAGATTCAAGAGACCTGTAGAGTCCACCACGCGAGAATCGTCCAATCCCTTGATAGGCAGCCACTTGGTTTCGGAGCCAGTGGCGATGATGATGTTCTTTGCGGCGATACTATCGCCGCTAACAGAACACCTAACGGTGTGGGCATCAATAAACGAGGCGTTCTCTTTCACCAAGGTGATATTGGGGTGGGAGAGGATGCCCTCGACCCCAGCACGCAGTTGCAAGATTACCTCGGACTTTCGTTGACGGGCCTCAGCGAAGGTGGAGCTGTGCACATAGGCTTTCGTGGGGATGCACCCCACATTCAGACAAGTGCCACCCACCTCAGTACCTTCGAAGATAACGACCTTCAGTCCTTGTTTGGCAGCGTATTCCGCAGCGCGATAACCTCCTGGGCCTGCGCCCATTATAATTAAGTCAGTGGTAATCATAATTACTCATTACTCATTACTCATTTGACGGAACGTCACCACAGGATGTTTTGCAGCCAGCACATCGTCCACACGTCCTATTGGTGTGGTGTGGGGTGCTGATTTCACCATATCAGGATTGGTGTTGGCCTCCTCAGCTATCTGGCGCATCACGGCTATAAAGCCATCGAGCGTCTCCTTGCTTTCGTTCTCAGTAGGCTCAATCATCAAGGACTCGTGGAAGAGCAAGGGGAAGTAAATGGTAGGTGCATGATAGCCGTAGTCGAGCAGGCGCTTGGCAACATCCATCGTGGTGACCCCAGTACTCTTATCCTTCAAGCCGTCGAACACGAACTCATGACAGCACAGGCCTTCGATAGGCAGCTCGTAGACATCCTTCAACGACTCCTTGATATAGTTGGCGTTGAGAACAGCCAGCGGTCCCACCTCTTTAATATGCTCACGACCCAAAGAAAGGATATAGGCATAGGCACGCATCATCACGCCAAAGTTGCCATGATAGGGCGATACGAAGGGGAAGCACTCCTGCAAACCCTCACGAACACCCACAGGACCAGCACCAGGACCTCCACCGCCATGAGGCGTAGAGAACGTCTTGTGCAGGTTGATGTGCATCACGTCGAACCCCATGTCGCCAGGACGACAGGCACCAAGCATCGGGTTCAGATTGGCACCATCGTAGTACATTAAGCCGCCAGCCTGATGAATCAGCTTGGCAATCTCAGGGATGCGCGTCTCGAACAGGCCCAATGTATTAGGGTTGGTCATCATCATGGCGGCAATATTGGGACCTTCAAGAGAGACTAGACGTTCTAGATCTTCTAGATCGACTTGGCCGTCTGGGCCAGACTTCACCTCGATAATCTCCATACCGCAGACGGCAGCAGAGGCAGGGTTGGTGCCATGAGCCGAATCGGGCACGATGACCTTCTTGCGTGCAAAGTCGTTGCGTGACTGGTGATAATTGTCGATAGTCATCAGACCCGTCAGCTCACCATGAGCACCAGCGTAGGGCTTAAACGTGAAATGGGCCAGGCCTGTGAGTTCGCAGAGCGACTGCTCCAACAGCGTTTCCATGGCCAACGCACCCTTCGCTGTTTCTGCAGGCTGCAGAGGATGCAGGTTCTGGAACTGTGGCAGGGCGGCCATCTCCTCGTTAATCTTGGGGTTGTATTTCATGGTGCAGGAGCCCAAGGGATAGAACCCCGTATCTACACCAAAGTTATTATTAGAGAGGTTCGTATAGTGGCGCACCACCGTCAGTTCGTCGCATTCTGGCAACTGTGCCTCCTCATCACGTTTCATAGAAGCGGGAATCTCGTAATCGCCAAAATAATTTTTGGGCAAACTGTAGCCTTTGCGGCCTTCCTTTGATAGCTCAAAGATCAGATTTCCATAAAGTCGGTTGTTCATAGGGCAGCAATCTTTACGAAGTTGTCAATTTCTTCTTTCGTACGCTTCTCTGTGACAGCAATCAAGAGTCCTTCCTCCATCCTGACAACCAGGAAGCCTGCTTCGATGATTCGCTGGTAGAGCGTCTCGACATCACCGTCGTAATTCACGTAGAACTCATTGAAGAACGGCTGTTCATACACCAACTTAAAGCGGCCCGTCTTCTTAAGCTCGTCGTAGAGATAGTGGGCACCAGCATAGGAGAACTGTGTCGCCTCCTTCATGCCTTGCTTACCCATCAGCGACAGATAAACCGTAACCCAAAGTGCCATGAGTGACTGATTTGAACAGATATTCGAGGTGGCTTTCTGACGACGGATATGCTGTTCGCGAGCCTGCAAGGTAAGCACGAAGGCACGCTGGTCGCGGTTGTCTTTGGTCATGCCTACAATGCGGCCTGGCATCTTACGAATCAGCTTCTCTGTACAGCACATATAGCCCACATAAGGACCGCCAAACTGCATAGGGATGCCCAGCGATTGACCATCGCCTACAGCAATGTCGGCTCCCCATTCGCCTGGCGTCTTCAGCACAGCGAGGTCGGCAGCCACACAGTTCATCATGAAGAGGGCCTTCTGTTCGTGACAAGCATCAGCAAAGCCTGTATAGTCTTCCACAATGCCAAAGACATTAGGTTGTTGCACCATCAAACCAGCAACATCACCCTTAGCCAACTCGGCTTTGAGGTCTTCCATGTCAGTCACACCATCTTTGATAGGCAAGGCATAGAGGTCGATACCCTGATGATGGGCATAATGTGTCATCACCTTGACAGTCAGCGGGTTCATCGTACCAGAGATGAGTACACGACGGGCCTTCTTGCTGGCAGTTACAGCCATCATCATGGCCTCAGCGGCAGCAGTGGTGCCGTCGTACATCGAGGCATTAGAGACATCCATGCCTGTCAGTTCTGCCATCATCGACTGGTACTCAAAGATATAATGTAGCGTGCCTTGCGAAATCTCGGCCTGATACGGGGTGTATGAGGTCAGAAACTCTGAACGCTGTAGCAGTTGTGGTATGACGGCAGGCGTATAGTGGTCATAGACTCCCATGCCTGCAAAGCAGGTGAGCTGTTTGTTCAGAGACCCGAGCTTTTCGAAGAGCTGGCGCACCTCCATCTCACTCATCTCTGAGGGAATCTTATAGTCGCCCCGGAAGCGGATGCTCTCAGGAATCTGAGCGTAGAGGGCGTCCATGGAATCAACGCCCACTCTTTTTAACATCGCCTTCAGATCATTATCTGTATGCGGGAAATACTTATACATTTTACTATTTGACTATTTCACAATTTCACTATTTGACTATTTGGCGCAGAAAGCTTCATAGGCAGCAACATCCATGAGGGCGTCGAGCTCGGACTTGTCGCTGAGTTCAACCTTGATGATCCAGTTCTCGAAAGCATCTTGGTTGATGAGCTCGGGCTGGTCCTCAAGAGCTTCGTTAATCTCAACCACAGTACCGCTAACTGGTGCAAAGAGATCGCTGGCAGCCTTGACACTTTCCACAGCGCCAAACTCCTCGCCAGCAGTTACTTCGTCATCCACCTCTGGCATATCGACATAGACCACATTGCCTAGTGCGTTTTGGGCATAGTCGGTGATACCAATAAAGCCATAATTACCTTCTACTCTTACAAATTCGTGTGACTCTGAGTAGTAGAGTCCTTCAATTACTTTAGCCATAATACTTTATAGTTTTTAGTTTTACTATTATCGTTTTCTTTTTTTACCTTTTATAGCTCTTGTTGTAGAACTGCTTCTTGACAACCTTGCCAGGGAATACCTTCTTGCGGATTTGGATTTGCAATTCAGTATCCAACTTGGCATATTGGGCATCGACAAGTGCCATGCATACGCTTTTGTCTGTCGATAGCGCATGATAGCCGGTAGTTACTTCGCCGATAGGTTCGCCTGACATATTCAATACTGTATAGCCGTGACGAGGGATGGCCTTGTCTGCAAGCTCGATGCCAATGAGTTTCTTGGCAGGACCCTCGGCCTTCTGTTTGGCCAACGCCTCTTTGCCGATAAACTCAGCCTTGTCGAGTTTCACAAACATACCCAGTCCAGCCATGATAGGGGTGATCTCCTCAGAGAGCTCATCGCCATAAAGCGGCAGACCCACCTCGAAGCGCAGGGTGTCGCGGCACCCCAGTCCACAGGGCTGAATGCCTGCAGCCATCAGCTTATCCCAGCAAGTGCGAATATAGTCGTGGTCTGCATAGATCTCAAAGCCGTCTTCTCCTGTGTAGCCAGTACGACTGATAATAACGTCGCCGATAGTCTTGAAGGTATAGAATGTCAGTTCCTTGCATTCCAGTCCTAAGACGGTTTCTACGATATGTTCACTTTCTGGTCCCTGAACAGCTATCTGACCATAGAATTCGCTACGGTTCTGAAGGTCGATGTCGAAACCTTTGGCCTGTTCCTGCATCCACGCCCAGTCTTTGTCGATATTGGCAGCGTTGATGACGAGGAAGAAGTCGTTCTCGCCAAACTTATAGACGAGCAGGTCATCGACGGTTCCACCGTTCTCGTAGCACATCATGCCATAAAGAATCTTGCCAATGGGAGCGTCAGCGATGTCATTCGTAAAGATATGCTGCACGTAGCGTTCGGCATCCTTGCCTTTGGCTGTTACCTCACCCATGTGACTGACATCGAACACTCCCACATGTTCGCGAACAGCCTGATGCTCAGGGGCAATGCCAGCATACTGGATAGGCATCTCAAAGCCTCCGAAAGGAGATATCAGGGCTTGTAGTGCCACGTGTTTGTCGTAGAGACAGGTTCTTTTGTTTTGTTGGTTCAGTTGTTGGTAATTATCCATAGTAGTCAATATGTTTATTGTATTCTGTTAATGAATTCTTTGCGTAAATAGGTCTGCTCCAGCTGCTCTATGCCTTCGATATCGGCCTGTGACAGAATTAGTTCGCCTTCACAAAGGGTCGTCCTCACAATACTCTTTATCTCGTTGAGGCTCAGCGATGTGTGGTCTTTCAGGAAGGTAATACGCTGACGCACACTCTTGATGCCCTTCGACTGAAGTTTCTCCTGACTGGGGGTGATGGCGTTGAGCATGTGATCCATATTCGTGTCGTAGAGCATGGTGCTATGTACGATGCTGCGTCCTGGTATGTGGTAAAATGCTGTGCCACAGACTTTTCTGTCGCCAATCATCACATCATTATGACTGGTCCCAGTTGCTTCGATGCCCATTCGGCGCAACACCAGCAGGAGCATATTGATAAAGCGATTGAAAGTGAGACCAACATTCTCTTCCTTAGAGATGTAGGATAACATGACGTTGCCCATATCTGCATAGACGCAGCCACCACCGCTTTTGCGCCTGTACATCTCAATCTCGTTGGCACGACAATAGTCCACGTTCACCTCGTTTTCCAGAGACTGGTTACGTCCGAAGATGACCGTTGGGCGTACCTGCCACATGAAGAATAAGTCGTCCTCATCGATATGACGGGCTACATATTCTTCCATAGCAAGATAAAACGATAGGCGTCTGGCGCCTTGGTCCCCTTTTAGGACGATATATCTCATACTTCAATTAATTCAAGGTTACGATTTGCCTGCAAATTTATGAAATAATTATGTAATAGCCAAAATAAAACGGCTTTTCTTTTTGAAATATGAACGATTATTTGTAACTTTGTCGCCATAAATGATTATTCTTAAATCGTGGAACATAAAAATTTTAAGATATTAAACAGCATTGACACGCCGGAGCAACTGCGACAGATGAAGCCGGAACTGCTGCCGAAACTATGTTCTGAACTACGACAGGACATCGTAGAGGAACTTGCTGAGAACCCAGGACACCTGGCTTCAAGTCTGGGTGTGGTGGAGCTGACGGTGGCGCTACATTATGTGTTCAATACGCCTAATGACAGGATTGTATGGGATGTGGGACACCAGGCTTATGGCCATAAGATATTGACAGGACGCAGGGATCAGTTCTCTACCAACCGCAAACTGGGTGGTATTCGTCCTTTCCCCACACCACAGGAGAGTGAGTATGACTCTTTTATCTGTGGTCACGCCTCAAACAGTATCTCTGCCGCATTGGGAATGGCTGTTGCTGCCAACCTGAAATACCAGGATTCTACGCTCAGGCCACCTAAGGTGGTTGCTGTGATTGGCGATGGTGCCATGAGCGGTGGACTGGCATTCGAGGGTCTGAATAATGTGTCGAGTACGCCTAACGACCTGCTGATTGTCCTGAATGATAACGACATGAGCATTGACCGCTCTGTGGGTGGCATGAAGGACTATCTGCTGGGACTGAGCACAAATAGTACCTATAATTCTCTGCGCTACAGAGCTGCGAAATGGCTGGCAGAGCAGGGACTGCTGACGGATAACCGTAAGAAAGGTATCATCAGACTGACCAATGCCGTGAAGAGCGCTATTGCCCAACAGCAGAATATTTTTGAGGGCATGAATATCCGCTACTTCGGTCCCTTTGACGGACATGACGTCAAGGAACTGGTGCGTATTCTGAAACAGCTAAAGGACATGAAAGGCCCGAAGCTGCTGCATCTGCACACGAAGAAGGGTCATGGTTATGCCCCTGCCGAAAACTATCAGCCTGTTTGGCATGCGCCAGGAAAGTTTGATCCGGATACTGGTGAACTGATTCAGGGTGATACGAAGGATATGCCTCCGAAGTATCAGGATGTGTTTGGAGAGACGCTACTTGAACTGGCCCGTGAGAATGAAAAGATAGTTGGCGTCACGCCAGCCATGCCTACGGGTTGTTCGATGAACATTCCCATGAAGGAGTTGCCTAACAGAATGTTTGATGTGGGTATTGCTGAGGGTCATGCCGTGACGTTCTCTGCAGGTATGGCAAAGGACGGACTGATACCTTTCTGTAATATCTATAGCGCATTTGCACAGCGAGCCTACGATAATATCATCCATGATGTGGCTATCCTGAAACTTCCTGTAGTTCTGTGTTTCGACCGTGCTGGACTGGTGGGTGAGGATGGTCCTACGCATCATGGCGCCTTCGATATGGCTGCTCTGCGGTGTGTTCCTAATCTGACCATTGCCTCGCCAATGAATGAGCATGAGTTGCGTCGAATGATGTATACGGCCCAGTTGGATGGTAAAGGTCCTTTCGTGATTCGCTATCCTCGAGGTCGTGGCGTGCTGGTTGACTGGCGTTGTCCGCTGGAAGAGATAGAGGTCGGAACGTCTCGTAAGTTGCGTGATGGCGATGATGTGGCTGTGTTGACTATTGGTCCTATTGGCAATGACGTTGAGAACATCATTACTGATATTTATAATACAACGAGTCCTACAAGCACACCCAGCATTGCCCATTATGACATGCGCTTCCTGAAACCCCTTGACGAGAATGTCCTCCATGAGGTAGGTCGTAAGTTTAAACGTATCATCACCATCGAGGATGGTGTGCGCAATGGTGGTATGGGTAGTGCTGTCATGGAGTGGATGAACGATCACGGCTATCAGCCAACCATCACACGCATAGGTCTGCCTGACAACTTTGTGGAGCATGGCACTATTGACGAGTTGCGACAGATTGTAGGTATGGACGACGAAACCATTAAAAAGGAGATACTGAAATGAAGATTGTGATTGCGGGCGCAGGAGCCGTAGGAAAACACTTGTCAAAACTACTGTCGACAGAGCATCACGACTGTGTGTTGATTGATGATGACGAGGAACGGTTGGCGGGCATAGACTCCAACTACGACATCATGGCTCTCAATGCGTCGCCTACCAGCATTAAAGCGTTGAAGGACGCAGGTGTGGGCAGCGCCGACCTGTTTGTTGGTGTGACCCGTTACGAGAGTCGTAACATCACAGCCTGTACGCTAGCTCATGCGTTGGGAGCAAAGAAAACTGTAGCACGCATTGACAACTACGAGTATCTGTCGCCCCAGAACCTGCCCTTCTTCCACGATCTGGGCATCGACTCGCTGGTTTATCCCGAGGTGCTGGCAGCAACTGATATCATCAATGGATTGAAGCTGTCGTGGGTTCGTCAGCGTTGGGATGTGCATGATGGAGCCCTTGTGCTGTTAGGTATCAAGCTGCGCGAAGGCTGCGAGATTCTGAACCAGCCACTGAAAGACCTCTGCGGTCCTGAGGATCCCTATATAGTCGTTGCCATCAAACGTGGCAGGGAAACCATCATCCCTGGTGGTATGGACGAGTTGTATCTTCACGACTTGGCCTATTTCATGACTACCAGCGAATATATTCCATATATCCGCAAGATTGTGGGCAAAGAACACTATGAGGATGTGCACAACGTTATTATCATGGGTGGCGGAAAGACGGCAGTAAGAGCTGCGCTGACGATGCCCGATTATATGAACACCAAGATTATAGAGATCAATGCCGACCGCTGTGAGCGCCTGAACCAGTTGCTCACCGAGACGGATGCGATGGTGATTCATGGTGATGGACGTGACTTGGGCCTGCTTAATGAGGAAGGCATCAAACACACACAGGCTTTCGTAGCTCTGACAGGTAATGCTGAAACCAATATTCTGGCTTGTCTGACAGCCAAGAAGCTGGGAGTCCGCAAGACGGTGGCTATGGTAGAGAACCTGGATTATGTGCCTATGGCCGACAGTCTGGACATTGGTACTGTTATCAATAAAAAGACGGTGGCTGCCAGTCATATCTTCCAGATGATGCTGAAGGCTGATGTGCGCAACCTACGTTCGCTGATGATGGTGGATGCTGATGTGGCGGAGTTTGTGGCTGCCGAGGGCTCGAAGGTGACGAAGAAACCCGTGAAGGACTTAGGACTTCGCTTCGGCATTACCATTGGTGGACTGGTTCGTGACGGTAAGGGTATCCTGGTTAATGGTAACACCCAGATACTGGCAGGCGACTCTGTGATGGTGTTCTGTCATAAGCATCATCTGGAGGAAGCTGAGAAATACTTCAAGAAATCCTTCTTATGGTAAACTTCCGCATCATATCGAAGATTATCGGGTCGCTGCTCTTCATCGAGTCGTTCTTCATGGGAGTGTGTCTGGCAATGGCTTTCTCGTTCCATGAGGATGACGTGATGGCTTTTATTGTTTCGACCCTGCTGACCTTCGGTGGTGCCTTTATCTTCTTGTTCTTCGGACATGAAGCCAAGAACTCATTGAGTCGTCGCGATGCCTATGTGGTGGTGGCGGCTTCTTGGGTGATATTCTCGTTTTTTGGCATGTTCCCCTTCCTGATTCATGGATCTGTTTCCAGCATTACCGATGCCTACTTTGAGACAATGTCGGGTTTCACCACGACAGGCGCTACTGTCATCGATGATGTAGAGTCGCTGCCCCACGGTCTGCTGTTCTGGCGCTCGCTGATGCAGTGGATAGGCGGTTTGGGAATCGTGTTCTTTACCGTAGCCCTGCTGCCGCAGTTGGTAGGCGGAAGTGTGAAGGTGTTTGCTGCAGAGGCCACCGGACCGATGCGCTCTAAGATGCATCCTCGTTTGTCGACAACAGCCAAATGGATATGGAGCATCTATATGCTGCTGACCATTGCCTGCGGTTTGTCGTTCTGGTTGGCAGGAATGGAGTGGTTTGAAGCCACCAACTATTCTATGTCGACAACAGCCACGGGTGGTTTCTCCATTCACAATGGTACCATCTTCCTCGCCTCACCGCTTATCGAATATCTGGCCATTCTGTTTCAGTTCCTGGCAGGTATCAACTTTACGTTGCTCTATATGAGCATCTTTAAGTTCAAGTATAGTTTGCTGTTCCGTAATTCTGAGTTCAAGATATATATTATCACCATTGCACTGGCTACCGTGTGGATTATGTATTTGCTGCTTACTCGCATGGACTATGACTTCGAACTGGCCTTCCGTTCGGCTTTGTTCCAGGTGGTATCATTCATTACTACCACTGGTCTCAGCAATATGGATGCAGGTACCTGGCCCCACATCACCTGGGCTATTCTGGGCGTTCTGATGTTTATGGGAGCCTGTGCTGGTTCTACCACTGGTGGTTTCAAGAGTATTCGCGTACTGATGCTACTGAAGGTGCTGCGTAATGAGTTCCGTCATATCCTTCATCCTAATGCTGTGCTGCCTGTGAAGATGAGCGGACAGAGCATTCCGCAGGGACGACTGGTGACTTTGCTGGCCTTCTTCACCATCTATGTTCTCACCTTGTTTATCACCACGATTATTATGGTAGTCTCAGGTGTCGATATCACGAATGCTGCCACCATCTCATTAAGCCTTATCAGTAATGTGGGAGCAGGTCTCGATACCAACATCGGACCACAGATGTCGTGGGCAGACTTGTCTGATGGCATCAAGTGGCTCTGCTCGTTTTTGATGTTGGTAGGCCGTCTCGAGATTATTACGGTGTTGGTACTCTTTACTCGTTCGTTCTGGAAGGAGAATTAGTGCAGGTATTCAGGTATTGTTCCACGTCTTTCTGTAACTGCAAGAAACGCTCCGACTGTAGGTAACCTGTATTCTTTTTCAACATCACCTTAATGTCCTGCAATGAATTCTCATAGCACGACATCTCGTTTTGTTTCTGGGTGCGATGTGCCTGAGCGAAATAAATCTCGTTCTGACGTTCTTGTCGCAACTGGTTACAGATTTTCGTCAGGATGGGTGCTACAACAGTATCAAAGAGATGATGCCCTTGCATATAGAGATAGGTGGTCTGAGGGGTGACACCCAGCGAAAGGATATCTGATTTGGTTTTCAGATACGCTTCTTTATTGTCGGGAAACTGATGCTGCAACTCGTTTATCTTGGTTCTCACCTTGCGGCGTAGATGGTTGATGGATGCCTCTGGGGCTTGTATGGTGAAACCGCCAGGATCAGTAACGCGATTAAAATCGGTGAGCGAGAACCGGCCGTGATGTCCTGTGCGGTATGCCCAAACCGACCATACAAACAGGGGGAAACATGATTCGCTGTACAGTCGGAAATACTCTTGAAAGTCGAAGATGCGGTGGTCGTTGAGCGTTACTGCCACACAGACATCATGCAAAGAAGGGACATAACACTGGAAATTCTCGATGGCATAGACATAGGTGTGAAACACATAAGGGCTTTCCAATACTCTGCGCGATTGCTCTGTGACGCCTTGCAACAGGTAGTCGTAGTCGGCATCAACACAGGCAATCATATCAGGTCCAACATGTTCTCCCACAAAGTTCATGAGCACCGACTTCTTACCACGAGTCAGGTTTCCTTTCGAAGGCAGCATCACCTCGAAATAGCGATTATTGTTCTCGAAACGGCTGAGAACGGTGCGCCAGAAATAGATATCATCGTAACTTTCAACGTAGGCCACAATCCTGCGTCGCGATTTTTTACCCCTCAGCGCATTGGCCGCTTCGAAGTAACGACTGTCTATGTTGTCCCTTAGTCTGCTGGGCATAATCACACGGTGATATCCGACACTTCCGTTACGCAGTCCACCCAACCGTTCATGACAACAGCAGGACTATGGGTGGTTAGGATAATCTGAACGTTAGGATTCAACTCCAGTATCAGGTCGATGAGGCGTTTCTGCCATTCCACATGTAGGCTCACCTCCGGCTCGTCCATGAAGAGCACATAGGGCAGATTATCTTCTACAAGTACGGTGAGCAGGATGGCCAGCATCTGCTTTTCACCGCTTGACAACTGATAAGGCATCAAGATCTCGCCAATTTGTGTAAAGCGAATCTCATTCTCTGTGCGGATAATCTGTTTGCCAGTTTCAGTAAACAGCTCGTCCACCATATCCTGAAAGCGCATCTTCTTCTGCGACAGCTCCTGCGCAGCATCAGCATGTCCCTGCTGCAACTGCTCAATGATACGGTTCCCGATGTTTACCTGATAATCCAGGTATTTTCGCTGCAAGTGATAGAGCTGGAAGTCAAGGGCTGACGAGATGCGCGAGTCAACATGCGCCATCGTGTCAAGGTCGAGCACAGGCGAGTCGAGCGAACGTATCAGGTCGAAACGCACATGGGTGGCATCGGCTGGCGAGGCTGTCACATGAACGCCCTTCAACAGATGGTTCAGAATGTCACCATTGGTGTTGACGCTCTTCACCACCTTATTTAATATGGTACTCTTACCCACGCCGTTGATGCCGCTCAGAATATTTACATGAGGGTCCAGCTCCCACACAATGTGCTTCTTGCCGCTCCACAGCGAGTCAATCTCTATCTTTTGGATATAGTCAGCATATTTCTGCATATTCTATAGGTTTTTAATCATGTCGCAAATATACAACATTTTTCTGAATAGTGAAGCATCGTGGCCAGTATTTTTATAAAACAAATGTTAAATAACGCCGTTGCTGTCAAAAATCTCAATTCTCGATTCTCAATTCTCAATTAAAATGCGTACCTTTGCATCCGCTTATCGCAAAAGTCGGCATAGCTCAGTTGGTTAGAGTATCACCTTGACATGGTGGGGGTCCTTGGTTCGAATCCAAGTGTCGACACAAAAAGACCGCAAGTTTCCCGTTTGAGAGACTTGCGGTCTTTGTTTATTCAAGTGTTTATGCCAATGCCTCGAACAACTTGTCGAGGGCCTCGTCGGCATCCTTGCTCTCGTTGAGCAGGGTGACAAACTTTGAGCCGATAATGGCTCCTGCTGCATTCTGCTGGGCAGCCTCGAGTGTCTGACGGTTGCTGATGCCGAAGCCAATCATGCGGGGGTTGCGCAGGTTCATGGCGTTGATACGACGGAAATATTCCTGTTTGGCATCATCGAACGATTTCTGGGCACCAGTGATGGCGGCACTCGATACCATATAGATAAAGCCATCGGTATTATCGTCGATAAAGCGGATGCGTTCCTCGCTGGTCTCAGGAGTGATGAGCATGATGATACGCAGGTCGTACTTGTCGGCAATGGGTTTTACCACCTCCTGATAGTCCTTGAAAGGCAGGTCAGGGATGATGGCACCGCTCACACCGCTCTCTACGCACGACTGGCAGAACGCCTCGATGCCGTAGTGCAGAATAGGGTTCAGATAACCCATCATAATAAGTGGAATCTCCACCTGATCCTTGATGGTCTTCAGCTGGGCGAAGAGTGTCTTCAGGTTCATGCCGTTCTTAAGGGCTTTGGTGGCAGCGCTCTGAATAACGGGACCGTCGGCCAGGGGGTCGCTGAAGGGAATGCCGACCTCAATGAAGTCGATGCCTCTTTTCTGCATTGTCAGAATCACGTCGCCTGTACTCTCAAGTGTTGGACAACCAGCACAGAAGTAGAGCGAAAGGAATTTCTTGTCGCCTCGGTTGGCAAAGAGCTTATTAATCTTGTTCATATCCTTACTGTTTTAATGAATTCTTTGAGTTTATTGACATCTTTAATCGCAGGGGCTGTTTCGAAACGTGAGTTCAGGTCGATGCCGATGCACTTAGGGTGATTAATGGCTTTTACACGTTCTGCATCATCAGGACCAATGCCGCCACTAAGCAGGAATGGCGTGTTGCCCTGATAGGCTTCAAGGACCGTCCAGTCGAACTTCTCGCCATTGCCGCCTACGGACTTGCCTTTCGTGTCGAAAAGGAAGTAGTCGACGAGGCCTTCGTAGGGCTTGGTAGCCTCTAAATCCTCCTTGGTGGCGATGTTAAAGGCTTTGATGAGCTTGTGGCCTTTTAACAGAACGCAATATTCGGGCGACTCGTGGCCATGAAGCTGGATATAGTCGAGGGCATAGTCATCGGCAATATGTCTTACCTTTTCGATATCCTCATCGACAAATACCCCCACGCGCTTGCATTTTGTAGGCAGATAGGCTGGACGCTCGCTGACATATCGACTCGACTTCGGCCAGAAGATAAATCCCATCAGGTCGATACCCATTGCTTCCACCTCACGGATGTTCTCCGCATCACGCATGCCACAGACCTTAATCATCATAGCTTCGAAATGAATTCGTTAAGAGCCTGGCCTGGGTCGGCAGTCTTCATAAAGTTCTCACCGATGAGAAAGCCGCGGAAACCAGCCTCACGCAGTTTGCTTACTGTGTCAGGATTTGATATACCGCTCTCGCTCACTTTTACGGCGTCCTTAGGCAGTAGCTCGGCCAGACGGAACGAGTTCTCGACATTTGTCACGAAGGAGCCGAGGTTGCGGTTGTTAATGCCGCAGAGGTCTGGTCCCAGTTCCGCATATTCCAACTCGGCCTCAGAGTGCATCTCGAGCAACACCTCCAAACCAAGCTCATGGGCTTTAGTCAAGAGACTCTTACATTGGGCTTTCGTTAAGCATGCTGCGATAAGCAGTACGGCAGAGGCACCGCAGAGAGCCGCTTCGTAGAGCTGAAACTCATCGATGACGAAGTTCTTGTAGAGGATGGGTATCGTTACTCCCGACTGACGAGCCATGCGAATGAAATCGTCGTGCCCACCGAAGTAATGCTCATCGGTGAGGATGCTGATAGCAGCAGCACCATTCTGCTGGTAACTCAGTGGGATGATGTCGGCTCGTCCATCCTCCTTGATCCACCCCTTCGACGGTGACTTTCGCTTAAACTCAGCGATGATGCCAGTCTCGCTCTGGAGCAATGCCTCACGCAGAGAAGCTTTCTTGGCGCAAAGCTGCTCCAGTTCCAGATGCTTGTGAGCAACGATCTCTTTTAGAATATCTTGCATAATCTTCGTTAATACGTTATTTCGTTATACCGTTATTACGTTATTACGAATCAACTATTGAGTTCCACGAACTTCTTGAAGGTGCGGAGGGCAGCGCCGCTGTCGATACTCTCGCGTGCGATGGCGATGCATTCCTCAATGCTCTTCTCGCCCTTCTCCAGTACCTGGATGCCGAAGGCAGCGTTGGCCAGCACGATGTTCTTCTGAGCGGGTAGGGCACGATTCTCGAGTACGCTGTCGAAGATCTGTGCAGCCTCTTCCTCAGTAGCACCACCCACCAGCTCTTCGGGTTTGGCAATCTCGAAGCCGAGGTCGCTGGGCTTGAAGATGCGCTCGTATTGCTTGGTAGTCACCTTGAAGTCGCCCGTCAGCGAGATCTCGTCGTAGCCATCGATAGAGTTTACGATACCATAGTCGATACCAATCTTCTGGTAAACCTGACTGTAGAGGCGCATCTGGTCGAGGTTAGCCACACCCAGCAACTGACATTGAGGCTGACTGGGGTTGACCAGCGGACCTAACAGGTTGAAGATGGTAGGGAACTGCAGCGCCTTGCGGATAGGACCCACGAACTTCATGGCCTTGGCGAAGAGCTGGGCATGCAGATAGACGATGCCAGCCTCGTTGAGGCTACGGTTCAGTTTGTCGATGTCGTCAGTAAACTTGATGCCGTGGTGCTGAATCACGTTCGATGCGCCAGAGACAGAGGTTGCAGCGTAGTTGCCGTGTTTGGCCACCTTATAGCCGGCACCTGCGATGACAAAGCACGAGGTGGTAGAAATATTAAAGGTGTTCTTACGGTCGCCGCCAGTACCCACCACGTCGATGTAGCGGTCAGCATTCAAGATGGCAGGCACGCCTGTTTCCAGAATACCATCGCGGAAGCCCAAGAGCTCGTCAACGGTGACGCCGCGCATCTGCAGGGCAGTTAATAACGCTGTGATTTGTTCTGTGGGAAACTCGCTCTGAGTAATGCCAATCAGAATATTCTTCATTTCTTCACGAGACAGCTCCTCGTGGTTCAGCATCCTGTTCAGGATGTCTTTCATTGTTTGTGCCATATCTCTTCAATTTTTCAATTCTTCAATTTTTCAATTTTAAAGAAACATCCAGTTCTGCAACATCTTCTTGCCGTCGGGGGTGAGCACGCTCTCGGGGTGGAACTGAATGCCACGAACGTTGAGCGTCTTGTGCTTCAGGGCCATGATCTGTCCTTCGTCGCTCTCGGCAGTAATCTCAAGACAGTCGGGGAAGTCCTGTTTTGATACCACCCACGAGTGGTAGCGCCCTACGGTAAATTCTTTTGAGATGCCAGAGAAGAGTGCATCGTCACTTGTGAGATGACAGGGCGTAGCCACCCCGTGGAACACGTCACTCAGGTTCTCCAGTTTACCGCCGAAGGCCTCACCGATGGCCTGATGACCTAAACACACACCCAGGATGGGCTTCTTGCCAGCATAAGCCTTGATGACATCGAGCAGCAGGCCAGCCTCAGAGGGAATGCCAGGACCTGGCGAGAGGATAATCTTGCTGA
Source organism: uncultured Prevotella sp. (assembly GCF_946407605.1). Taxonomy (GTDB): domain Bacteria; phylum Bacteroidota; class Bacteroidia; order Bacteroidales; family Bacteroidaceae; genus Prevotella. The sequence continues at coordinate 158,806 of NZ_CAMJOS010000001.1, read as the reverse complement.
ACTCCTCCAGCTGCGACAGTTCGAATTGGTCGTTGCGATATACCGTTACTTCGGCTCCCAGTTCCTTGACCAGATGACTCAGATTATATGTAAATGAGTCGTAATTATCAATGATGACTATCTTCATAACCTTACATTTTTTCTGCCATTAGAATAGCACGACGCAGGGCGCCGAGTTTGTTGTTCACTTCCTGGAGTTCATACTCCTCGTCGCTCTTGGCTACGATGCCGCCACCGGCTTGGAACCACAGTTCGCCATTACGACTGACGAAGGTACGGATGGTGATGGCCTGGTTCAACGAGCCGTCGAGTCCGATATAGCCGATGCAGCCACCATAGGCACCACGGTTGTGTGGCTCGTACTCGCTGATGAGTTGCATGGCGCGAACCTTCGGGGCACCAGAGAGCGTGCCGGCAGGGAAGGTGTCGATAAAAGCCTTGATGGGGTCGGCATCCTTGTCGAGCTCACCACTCACTCTCGATACCAGATGAATCACATGACTGTAGTACTGCAGATCCTTGTAGAAGTCCACCTTCACGCCGTGACAGTTACGACTCAGGTCGTTGCGTGCCAGGTCCACCAGCATCACGTGCTCCGCATTCTCCTTGGGGTCGTTGCGCAGGTATTCGGCACCACGGCGGTCAGCCTCTGCATCGCCAGTACGCTTGGTGGTTCCTGCGATTGGGTCAATATAAGCGCGGAATGAACTATTCTCATTCCTCTTTCCTCCTTCCTCTTTCCGTTCTATTCTACAATGCGTTTCTGGCGAAGAGCCGAAGATGCGGAAGCCGCCAAAGTCGAAATAAAACAGGTAGGGTGAGGGGTTGATGCTTCTCAGGGCACGATAGAGCTTGAAGTCATCACCCTCGTATTTCTGGATGAATCGTCGCGAGAGCACGATCTGGAACACGTCGCCACGCAGACAATGCTGAATGCCCTTGCGGATATTGGCTTTGTGCTGTTCGTCTGTGAGAGGAGATGTTGTCTCGCCCACAGGGTGGAAATCGTAAGCCTTCACATTGGCCTTGTTCATGGCCAGCATAATTTTATCAATAGCAGAGTAACCTCCTTCCTCTTTTCTCTTTCCACTTTCCTCTAAATTAACCACCTTCAGCGTGTTGTTAAAGTGGTCGAACACAATCACCACCTTATATAATATATAGAGCAGGTCGGGCGCGTCGTTTTTCGCTTGAGTCTCGTCTTTTACATTGATATCCTCAAAATAGCGCACGGCGTTGAAGCTGGTATAGCCAAACAGTCCACACACCTTGTCCTCGTCGCCCTCCACATGAATGCGGTCTATCAACTCATGTATAGCCTTATCAGAGCGGTACTCCTTATTAACCTCGTGCGAAAAAGTGCTTCCGTCAGGATAGGTGACTGTAGCCAGTCCATGACCAATAGCTACGCTGGCCATTGGCTCGATGCCGATAAACGAGCGCGAGTTGTTCGAGTCGTGATAGTCCGAGCTCTCCATCAGCGCACTCTGTGGATACAGGTCGCGCAATCGCATATAGACGCCCACAGGGGTATAGAGGTCTGCCAGAATGGTCTTGCTTGTCGCCGTATAATTGAATGTATTCATAATTCTCAATTTTCAATTCTCAATTAAAAATTCCCGTATTCTTTTGCCATTTCTTTGTTCTTCAGATACGTCTCGACGTCCTTGTCGCCACGACCGCTGACGGTGAGCACCACCACGTCGTTGGGTTTGAACGACAGCTTCTTCAGGGCGGCAATGGCGTGAGCACTCTCTATGGCAGGGATGATGCCCTCCATGCGGGTCAGCTCGTAACCGCCGTAGATAGCCTCGTCGTCGTTGATGCTCAGCACCTGGGTGCGACCCTTCTTGGCCATGTTGCAATGCATGGGACCAACGCCAGGATAGTCCAGACCTGCTGAGATGGTGAAGGCCTCCTGAATCTGACCGTCCTCATCCTGCATCACCAGCATCTTGGCGCCGTGCAGAATGCCTGTGGTTCCTTTATGGATAGTGGCTGCGGTATAGTCCGTCTGCCAGCCGTGACCGCCTGCCTCTGCCAGCACTATCTTTACGCGCTCGTCGTCCATATAGTGGAAGATGGTGCCTGCGGCATTCGAGCCACCGCCGATGCAGGCGATGAGATAGTCGGGGTAGTTGCGCCCGATCTTTTCCTCCAGCTGCCATTTTATCTCTTCGCTGATGACGCTCTGCATGCGAGCCACGAGGTCAGGGTAGGGGTGAGGACCCATCGTGCTGCCTACAATATAAAAGGTGTCGGCAGGATGACAGCACCAGTCGCGGATGGCCTCGCTGCAGGCATCGCTCAGCGTCATGTTGCCTGTGCGTACAGGATGCACCTCGGCGCCCAGCATCTTCATGCGCTCTACGTTGGTGTGCTGGCGCTCCACATCGGTAGCACCCATAAACACCTCGCACTTCATGTTCATCAGCGCACATACCGTAGCGGTGGCCACGCCATGCTGTCCGGCTCCTGTCTCGGCGATGATGCGGGTCTTGCCCATCTTCTTGGCCAGCAGAATCTGTCCAATGGTGTTGTTGATTTTGTGGGCGCCCGTGTGGTTCAGGTCCTCGCGCTTCAGGTACAGCTGACAGCCATACTGCTCGCTCATCCTCTTTGCGTAATAAAGTGGTGACGGTCTGCCTACATAGTCCTTCAACAGGGCGTGATACTCCTGTTTGAACTCCTCACTCTCGATGATTGGCAGATAAGCCTCTTGCAGGTCTTTTACACACTTGTAGAGTATCTCGGGAACGTAAGCGCCTCCGAACTCTCCGTAGAAACCGTTTTTGTCAACTTGATACTTGCTCATATATTTTTTGTTTTTGTGTTATTACTTTATGAAAAGAGGCCCGTCGTAAGAACGACAGGCCTCTATATTTCTTGCTCCCACCTATGGGTACGCGGCTATCTTCTCACGATTGTCCGAATCTTGAGTTGCGCCACCACCAATAGTTGTTTGCTATGACTTTCATGTCCGTTTTGCTGTTTTGATTATATTTCGGCTGCAAAAGTACGCATTATCTTTCAATCTGCCAAATTTTTCGCCTTCTTTTTTACGATTTATTGCAATTTTGACAAAAATCCGTTATTTTACTGCCAGGGATTCAACGCCGTGCCTGCAGAAGTATAGTCAATCAGTATCAGGTCGAAAATCAACAGGCTGTAGCCAGGAACGCTGGAGTTACCCGACTCGCCGTAGGCCAGCTCGCTGGGGATATAGACGCGCCAGTAGTCGCCAACATGCATTCTTTGGAGTGCTGTTGCGAACCCGTCAACCATATTCGATACCTTGAAACGCGTGGTAGAACTGGTCTCCATCGAGAATTTGCCATAGACGGTTCCTGGGTCGAACACCTTTCCCTGCGGATAGGATTCCGAGGGGATGAGGTGTCCCTGGTAAATCACGCGCACAGAGTCGGTATAGGCTGGACTTACTTTCCATTTCTTGCTGTCCACATGGCTCTTGTCAATGAGGTTGCTATCCATGGCATGAATATAGACATACTCAGAGGCGCTGCCCTCGATACTGTCGTTGAGCGAGAATTTCTTGATGCGCGTCCAGCCTTGCTGCTTCAGCGAGTCGTTTACCAGCGAGGCGAGATACACGTCGTTGCGCGACTCCCAGTTGGCAAACTCTTCGTCCTCGGCAGTCTCCTCGCTGCATGACGACAGGCCGCAAAGGCCCATCGTCACAGCGAACAGATAGATGATAAACTTCTTCATTATTGGAGTTTCTTCAAAAGACTTGCAATGCTCACCTTGTCCTCGATGATAGAGTTCAGGTCGCTAATCTTCACACGCTCCTGCTCCATGGTGTCGCGGAAACGCAGGGTGACGCAACCGTCGTTCAGCGTGTCGTGGTCAACGGTAACGCAGTAAGGCGTGCCGATGGCGTCCTGACGGCGATAGCGCTTACCGATAGAATCCTTCTCATCGTACTGACAAGTGAAGTGATACTTCAGCTGGTCGATAATCTCGCGAGCCTTCTCGGGCAGACCGTCTTTCTTCACCAGAGGCATCACGGCACACTTTACAGGAGCCAGGGCTGCGGGCAACTTCAGCACCACGCGGGTCTCGCCGTTCTCCAGCTTCTCCTCCTCGTAGGCGTGACACATAATACTCAGGAACATACGGTCCACACCGATTGATGTCTCGATAACATACGGCGTGTAGCTCTCGTTGGTCTGAGGATCGAAGTACTTGATGCTCTTGCCAGAGTATTTCTCGTGCTGGCTCAGGTCGAAGTTTGTACGAGAGTGGATACCCTCTACCTCCTTGAAGCCGAATGGCATCTTAAATTCGATATCTGTAGCTGCGTTGGCATAGTGAGCCAGCTTGTCGTGGTCGTGGAAACGATAGTTCTCAGCGCCGAAGCCCAGAGCCTGGTGCCACTTCATACGTGTCTCCTTCCACTTGGGGAACCACTCGAGCTCAGTGCCAGGAGCTACAAAGAACTGCATCTCCATCTGCTCGAACTCACGCATACGGAAGATGAACTGACGAGCCACAATCTCGTTACGGAAAGCCTTACCAATCTGGGCAATACCGAAAGGAATCTTCATACGACCGGTCTTCTGCACGTTCAGGTAGTTCACAAAGATACCCTGAGCGGTCTCAGGACGCAGGTAGATCTTCATCGAAGCATCGGCGCTGGCGCCCATCTCAGTAGAGAACATCAGGTTGAACTGACGAACGTCGGTCCAGTTCTTAGTGCCGCTGATTGGGTCGACAATCTCCTCGTCGAGGATGATCTGCTTCAGTTCATCGAGATCCGGACCCTGCATAGCAGCAGCATAACGGGCGTGGAGAGCGTCGCGCTTCTCCTTCGTCTCCTTCACGCGCTCACTGGTCTCCAAATACTTAGCCTCGTCGAAGCTGTCGCCGAAACGCTTGCGAGCCTTCTCTACTTCCTTCTGGATCTTCTCGTCGTACTTGGCAATCTGGTCCTCGATAAGTACATCGGCACGATAACGCTTCTTAGAGTCACGGTTGTCGATAAGGGGATCATTGAAGGCATCAACGTGACCTGAAGCCTTCCATATTGTTGGGTGCATAAAGATGGCGCTGTCTATACCCACGATGTTCTCGTGAAGCATCGTCATGGCCTTCCACCAGTACTGCTTAATGTTATTCTTCAACTCAACACCGTTCTGACCGTAGTCATAAACGGCTCCTAAACCATCGTAAATCTCACTTGAGGGGAACACAAAGCCATACTCCTTACAGTGGCTTACAATCTTCTTAAATACATCTTCTTGTGCCATAAATCTTTTAATTTCTAGAAATTTTGCCTGCAAAGGTACACAATTATAATGGAAAAAGGTGAATTGACAAAGGAGAATTAAGAAATATTTAAATATAGGTGTAATTTTTGGTATTTCCAAGTGTTATTCGTAACTTTGCAGCCAGAATGAAGACCGTCATCGTACAACACGACATCAGAGAGGACCATCTGGAGCAGAATCTCCAAAACCTCGCCCTGCTGCTCAATCAGCAGCCAGAGGCCGACCTCTACGTGCTGGCCGAGACCTTTGCCACAGGGTTTATGAAGCAGGGCGCCCATGCCGACGGACAGCCCGTGCTCGCCTGGATGCAACGGCAGGCGCAGCAGCTCAACGCGGCTATCGCAGGCAGCGTGGCTATCACCGATGAGGAGGGACTGATGCGCAACCGCCTCTTCTTTGTACGTCCTGACGGCACTTACGACTATTACGACAAGCGCCATCTCTTTGGCTATGCCGGCGAGACCGACGAGTATGTGGCTGGCGCCAGGCGTGTGGTGACAGAATGGCGAGGCGTGCGTTTCCTGCTTCAGGTGTGCTACGACCTGCGCTTCCCCGTGTTTTCGCGCAATCAGGGCGACTACGATGCCATTATCTACGTGGCTAACTGGCCAGACAAGCGTCGCGATGTGTGGCAAACGCTGCTGAAGGCCCGTGCCCTCGAGAACCAATGTTTTGTAATTGGAGTCAACAGGGTGGGCACCGACAGCGCCTGCGAGTATCAGGGCGACTCGGTCGTCATCGATGCCTATGGACGCACCATTGCCGCCTGTACCCCAGGTCAGATTGAGGCAGCCGTTGCCGAGCTCGACATGCAGCGACAGCTCCGCTTTCGTCAGAAATTCCCTGTGCTGGCCGATGCCGACACCTTTATTTTGAAATAGAAGATGATTACAGAAGAGCCTTCGCACTACGACCACCTCGAGCAGATGCCGGTGGGTGAGCTGTTACAGCACATCAACGAAGAAGATGCGCTGGTGGCTGAGGCTGTGAATAGGGCCCTCCCACAAATCGAGGCGCTGGTAGAAGCCATCGAGCCGAGGATGAGGCGTGGGGGCCGACTGTTCTACATCGGAGCAGGCACCAGCGGCCGACTGGGAGTGCTCGATGCCAGCGAGCTGCCACCAACGTTTGGCGTGTCGCCCGACTGGGTCATTGGCATCATAGCAGGTGGCGACAAAGCCCTACGACAGGCCGTAGAGGGCGCTGAGGATCATGCCGAGCAGGGCTGGCGCGACCTCCTGGCCTATCATCCCACCGCCGACGATACCCTCTTGGGTGTTGCCGCCTCTGGCACCACACCCTATGTGGTCGAGGCTATCCGCCAGGCTCGCGAAAACGGCCTTCTCACGGGTTGCATCACCAGCAATCCCGACACCCCGCTGGCTCAGGCTGCCGAGCATCCCATCGAGACCATCGTCGGCCCCGAGTTCGTCACTGGCTCCAGTCGCATGAAGAGCGGCACGGCCCAGAAGATGGTGCTCAACATGATTTCCACCACCCTCATGATTCGCTTGGGGCGAGTGCAGGGCAACCGCATGGTGAACATGCAGCTCACCAACAATAAGCTCATCGACCGAGGCACCCGCATGCTTCAGGATTCCCTCGGCCTCAGCTACGACGAAGCCCGTCAGCGCCTCCTTGAGGCTGGCAGCGTCAGCAGTTGTTTGGATTAGGAAGTACAGATGGCCCTCGCCATCTCATTCAGTTCCAGACATTGTCCCCTTTTGATGGTCAGTTTCTCGTTATGATGCTCCCAGGGGGCAAGAATCAGCAGTTGCCCTTTGGCGCAGGCCTCCATGCGTTTTCCGCCAGGCTTCGCCAAATCAGTAAACCCGTTTTCTTCCAGATAAATCAGCGGAAGCCCTTCCTCGAAGGCCGCCCGCATAATGACTTTCTCGCCCTGCGAGATAGCTGGTGATACGAGCACCGCACCTTGGCGGGCCGCTTTCATAAAGGCAGAGAGCTTTGCCTGTAGGTCGGCCTCAGTGATGCTTCTCGAACATTGCACTTGCAGCTTTACAGGACGCTCTAATAAAAAGCGGTTGCCAATAGCCGAAAAGCTCTGCTCACCGAAGCTTAGCCCCCTCTGCACCCTGAATAGGTCAGGGTTCTCGCGTTTCATCAATAAGCGGCGAGGGTTCTCCTTCAGATAGTTGAGCCAGCGCTCCAGTTGTCCGTCCCTCAGCAGTATCTGGTCGTTAAAGCCCTTCGCGAAAAGCAGCCCGTTGTCCCGTTCCTGTCGTGCATGTTGCTGTGCCACAGCAACGAACTCCACAGGCATCACCTCACGAAACGCCTGATTGCAGGCATGCTTCACACCCAGCAGCACCTTCCCCAGCGGCTTCTCCATCTGCTCCCTCACAAAGAGGATGGCGTGCAGATGGTCGGGCATCATCTGCAGCGCTATCACCTTCACCTCGCGGTGATAGCAGCCTATCGTCTGCCAAATATCTGCAATGGCTTCTCCTAAGGGCGACAGTTCGATGTGAGGCGCCTCTGCCGAAGGCTCTAAGGCCTCACTACGTCCCATCACCTTTCCAAAGAGCGGCTTACGCCCCTCAGTCACCAACGTCACCATATACATCCTTCGTGCTGTGTAGTCATTATCCACACAGCGCCGCAGCATCGATGGCTTCTTCTCTCCTGCAAATGCTTTCTTGCTTTCAAACTTCGCTCTATCCACTGTCTTCGGAGGGTTTACCTTGCAAAGTTACAACTTTTTCCTTTACTTTCTTCGTTTATTCAGAAATAATTTGTAAATTTGCCCTCGAATTAACTCAATGTTGAACTCATAAAACTGAATGCCTATGGGCTAAGTTAACATAAAAAGGACATATAGGATGAACATCCACTTTTGATTCTTGTTCTATCGAAATCGGCAAAATTTCAAAACGTAATCAAGAACTGAAGTAGATTGTTCGCGCCTGATGGCGTGGGCTTTTACTCGTTTAGGATTACATGGTGTTTGCCGATACCAGATAGAACGTAGACGAAGTAATTTGTCCACGTTTTTTTTGTATGTTTTTACATTAACTAATAACCAAAAGTTTACTAATTATGAAAAAGAACTATTTTTATTTGTTGGGTATTGCATTGGTGACAATGCTGAGTTTTAGTTTCATTTCTTGTGGAGATGACGATGATGACAAGGATGATGGCATTGACACCACTCCAATTAAGATGGTGGCTGGCGCTGATAAGATTATCCAAGGCGCTGACACCATTTCGTCATCTAATAGGTTTGTTGCCTATGGTTTAAACAATACTGTACATGCATGGCATGTTGGAGAAACGTCTTTGTTGGTTAATGACAAAAAGACGATTTCCATCACCGTTAGTCCACAGTATTATCTTTATGATGATCCTGTATGCGAATGGGGCTGCTCAATGGATTACGTCAAGTCTCATCAAAAGGAAGGTACGTTTAACTCAAAATCTACAGAAAAGATTTTAGCATACGACAATGCTGGGGGTGCGACTCTTCTGGCGTATATGTTTGAAGATAACAAATTGACGACTGTCATGGCAATGGTAAGTACTAACCATACATCTACACTTGGTAGTTATCTTGCCGAAAGATTTCTTATGATTCCGATGTATCAAGGAGAAAAGACATATTTTGCAGGTGTAGATGGTATCGACGTAGAGCATTCAAATACATTTGTTTATATGGACATGTATAATACGAAAACCTGGGAAGTAGCATATATTGCCAGCAATAAAGCCAATACGCGTTCTTCGGACAATATAGAGTATAAAAAAAGAATAAAGAAAGAGTTGGATTCATTTATGACAGAATAATTTTCATAATACCAATTTTTTTGTCCCGTTCCTCTTTGAGGAGCGGGATTTTAGTTTGCTCCGTGCCCTCGAGCTGCCTTCTTCGTTTTAACGAGCGGCTATATTGCATTTATTTGATTTTTTCACAAAAACACCTACCCTCCTACCTGAATCTCTTGAAATACCAGTGTTTATCGGCGTTTCAAGCCACCTCAAGTAGGTGTTTAGGCGTTTTGAAAAGTTTTCTGTCCTAATTATCAAAAACTGGGCAGAGATTTTTATGGAGATGCCAACTTAGGGTGAAAGAGATAGGCTCTACGGGTGTAAGGAATGGGACTTTACGGTGTAAGGAGGCATCCTTTAAGGGGGTAAAGTCCTATCGGAACGAGAGTAAAGTCCTATCGGAACGAATAGTAGAAGGTATCAGGACGAGGCGAAGAAGGCAGCTCGAGGGCATGAAGCCGTAATCTTCGAGGGTAAGAGATTACGGCTTGATGGCTTGTCGCACCTGCTCTTCATCGACCAGGAGGAACACCTTGTTGAAGACGCCCACGGTGACAGGGTAGGCCGTGCCGTGATGATTGACGGTGCCCACGTTGACGAAGAAGTAGTCGTTGACCATGAGGTTGCTGAGCAGATACATGTTTGCGGCTCCCATAGCCGTTTCCGAGCCGAAGTTGACGACTTCATCGGGCAGGGGTAGGGGAATGTTGCTCAGCTCTTTGTCCACCATGTTTTGCGCCAGCTGCGCCACGGCATTGAAATGTGCCTGTCTGTCGGGCTTTGTAAAGGTCATAGCCACCAAGGCAACGATAACGACGAGGCCCAGCAGCACAAATAGTTTCTTAATCATAACTCTTTAGTTTTTTAGTTCTCAGAGCGCAAAGTTACAACTTTTCTTCGAGAAATGCGAGGTATTCGTGAAAAAATGCAATAAAAGTGCACAAATTGCGTTATATGAAGGAACAAGATTCTATAGAACTGGTTTTGAAACGACTCATATATTTGCTGCTCATCGTGCTGATGGGTGTGGGTGCGATGGCCCAAACGCCACAACAGAACGGTAACAGCCAACAAAACAAGCCCGTGCCGAAGGCGCAGCCCAAAGGTATGGTGATAGAGGATGAAACCATCCCCGATTCTTTGTTGCACCCCCGCTGGAAGATTCAGAAGACGGCTCCCGTGCTTACTGCTGACCTGGATTCGAGTGCCCTCGACCTGAGAATGCCTGAGAACGTGAAGCAGCAGGTGGAGTACAACGACTCGCTCAACGTGTATATTATTGGTTCGAAGATAGGCGACTCGTATCTGAATGCGCCCATCGTGATGACACCAGAGGAGTATATGCAATGGAGCGAGCGCAGGGCTCGTCAGCAGTTCTTCCGCAACAAGGATGCCGAGAATGTGAAGGCGAAGGGCAAGGAGATGTTCGACTTCAGCGATATGCAGTTCGACCTGGGTCCTGCCGAGAAAATCTTCGGTCCTGGAGGCGTGAGGGTGAAGACGCAGGGTACTGCCGAGCTAAAGATTGGCGCCACAATCAAGAACATTGAGAACCCCTCGCTGCCTATCCGAAACCGTAAGACCACGGCCTTCGACTTTGACGAGAAAATCAACTTGAGCGTCAATGGAAGCGTGGGCGACAAGGTGAACCTGAAGCTGGACTACAACACCGACGCCACCTTTGAGTTTGACACCAAGAGTCTGAAGCTGAAGTATGACGGCAAGGAGGACGAGATTATCAAGCTGGTGGAGGCGGGTAATGTCACCTTCCCCTCTAACAACTCGCTGGTGCACGGCTCGTCGGCACTCTTCGGTATCCACACCGAGATGCAGTTTGGCAAGCTGAAGCTGGGAACGGTCATCTCGCAGAAGAAATCAACGTCGAAGAGCGTGTCGTCGCGTGGCGGCACTCAGACCAACCCCTACGAGATTGACGTGGTGGACTATGAGGAGAACCACCACTTCTTCCTCTCGCACTTCTTCCGCGAGACCTACGACATGGCTATGAGCACGCTGCCCAACCTCACCACGGGCATCAAGATTAACCGTGTGGAGATTTGGGTGACCAACAAGACGGGAAGTACCTCTAATTCGCGCAACATCGTGGCATTCAGCGAGTTGGGTGAGAATAAATATCTGAAGAATACCAACTGGCACACCACAGGCATGTCGGTGCCCAGCAATCTGGCCAACGATATCTACTCTACGCTGGTGCAGAACATCGACTCTGCCTCGCGCAACATCGACGAGGTCACCGTGAAGCTCGAGGGCTTCGGCACAGCGATGGTGGGTGGTGTGGACTACGAGAAGCTGGCCTCGGCCCGCCTGCTGACATCGAGCGAATATACGGTGAACACGGCCCTGGGCTATGTGTCGCTGAAGACAGGACTGCAGACCGACCAGGTGCTGGCTGTGGCCTACGAATACACCTATGGCGGACAGACCTATCAGGTGGGTGAGTTCTCTACCGACCTGACGCAGACCAACAAGTGCCTCTTCGTGAAGGCCCTGAAGAACACCCAGAACAGTCCGATGCAGGCCAACTGGCGCCTGATGATGAAGAACGTCTATTATCTGGCCTCTACCGTCGAGAAAGAAAAGTTCCGCATGGACATCAAATACCAGAGCGACACCACAGGTACCTATCTGACCTATCTGCCCGAGGAGCAGCTGAAGTCGACGACGCTGCTGAAGGTGATGGGACTGGACCGCCTGGATGCCAACATGAAGCCCCACAGTAATGGACAGTTCGACTTTGTGCAGGGCTACACCATCAGCAACGGTCGCATCTTCATGCCTGCCGCTGAGCCCTTTGGCGAATACCTGCGCAACTACTTGAAACAGAAGGGTATGGAGCATCTGGCCGACAAATACTGCTTCGACCAGTTGTACGACTCTACCAAGACGGTGGCCAAGCAGAATGCCGAGAAGGACAAGTTCATACTCACAGGACAGTTCAAGGGCACCAGCGCCAACGTCATCTCGCTGGGTGCTGCCAACGTGCCGCCAGGATCGGTGGTGGTAACTGCTGGTGGTGTCACCCTGAAGGAAGGCTCCGACTATACCGTCGACTATTCGGTGGGCGAGGTGACCATCCTGAACCAGAGCATCATCGATGCCGGCACCAACGTCAGCGTGTCGCTCGAAGACAATACCAGCTACGGCATGCAGCGAAAGACCATGCTGGGCGTGAACTGGGAGTACGACTTCTCGAAGAACTTTACGATGGGAGGTACGCTGATGCACCTCACCGAGCAGCCTATGACCACCAAGGTGAACATGGGCGACGAGCCGCTGAACAACACCATCTGGGGACTCAACGTGAACTGGAAGCAGGAGAGCCAGTGGTTGACGAAGATGCTCGACAAACTGCCTCTGCTGCACGTCACGCAGCCCTCGCAGATATCGTTCACGGGTGAGTTTGCCCACCTCATAGCCCGTAATGCCAGCGGCACACAGGACAACGCCTCGTATATCGACGACTTCGAGAATACCAAGGACCTGCGCGATGTGAGCGACCCCAAGGCGTGGGTGCTGTGCAGCGTGCCTTCGATGTTTGCCAACTACAACAACAAGACTTCGGTGAACAGCGGCTACGACCGCGCCCTGCTGGCCTGGTATAACGTCGACCCCATCTTCACGCGCCGTTCGTCGAGCCTCACGCCAACACATATCAAGAACGACCTGGAGCAGCTCTCCAACCACTATGTGCGTGAGGTCTATGTACGAGAGCTCTATCCCAACCGCGACCAGTCGAGCTACAACGGCGCCATTTCCACGCTGCCTATCCTCGACCTGGCCTACTATCCCCAGGAGCGCGGACCTTATAACCTGACACTCGACCTCAACAGCGACGGAACGCTGAAGAACCCCAAGCAGAAGTGGGGCGGCATGATGCGCAAGCTGGAGACCACCGACTTTGAGCAGGCTAATATAGAATATGTGGAGTTCTGGATGCTCGACCCCTTCATCTACACTCGTAAGGACGGCACAGCCAGTCGTCATAGTGGCGATCTCTATATCAACCTCGGCGAGGTGTGCGAGGATGTGCTGCGCGACGGTAAGAAGTTCTACGAGAGCGGTATGCCCGTCGATGGCACCTCGACCTTCGAGGAGACACAATGGGGTAAGATTCCCGTGCAGGCCACGCAGACCTATGCCTTCGCCACCACCAGCGGCTCGCGTGAGAAGCAGGATGTGGGACTCAACGGACTGACCGATGAGGAGGAGCGCACCTTTGGCGCCTATGCCGACTGGTTGAACAGCGTGAGCACCATCGTGAGCAACGACTCGCTGCTGCAGGCCTGGCGCGACGACCCTGCCGGCGACGACTACCATTACTTCCGAGGCTCTGACTTCGACAACGAGCGCACGCCTATCCTCCAGCGCTACAAGCGCATCAACAACCCACAGGGCAACTCACCATCGAACGACAACCAGACAGAGGGCTACGACACCTCGTACAAGACGGGACCTGATGTGGAGGATATCAATCAGGACTACACCCTGAACGAATACGAACGCTACTATCAGTATCATATCCCCATCAGCGACGATGAGCTGCAGGCCTATAACCGAGGCGTCAAGTCGGACAAGTCGCATATTGTGGACCATCGCGACTATACCGCCAAGTTGCGCAATGGCGACTCTATCACCGTGCGCTGGTATCAGTATCGCATCCCATTGGCTGAATATGACGATAAGATCGGTTCTATCAGCGACTTCACCAGCATTCGCTATATGCGCATGTTCTTGACTGGATTCCAGGAGCCTATCGTGCTGCGTTTCGGCTCGCTCGACCTGGTGCGTGGCGAGTGGCGACAGTATAAGCAGAACCTCATGACTTCGGCAGGAGCCGAGACGGGCGTGTTGGAGATGAGTGCCGTCAACGTGGAGGAAAACACAGACCGTCAGCCTGTGGCTTATGTGCTGCCTCCAGGCATCACCCGAATGACCGACCCCAACCAGCCTCAGCTTACAGAGAGCAACGAGCAGGCATTGTGCCTCACGGTGAAGAACCTCTCGCAGAACGAGTCGAAGGCGGTCTATAAGAACCAGAACCTGAACCTGCGACAGTATAAGCGTCTGCAGATGTTTGTTCACGCCAACCATCTGGTGCCCAACAATACTCAGCTGGAGGACAACCAGTTGGCTATCTTCATCCGCATAGGCTCTGACTATAAGAACAACTACTACGAGTACCTCATCCCCCTGAAGCTCACGCCGCAGGGCAACTACCGCTGGAACGTGCCTTCCGACCGTCCTTTGGTATGGCCTGAGGAAAATATGCTCGACATCGACATGAGCATCTTCACCGCTGTGAAGAAGAACCGCAACAAGGCGCGTGCAGAGGGCTTGGCCAACTTTACCACCATTTATTCTGAGTACGACCCTGACAAACCTAATAATAAGGTGAGTGTGATGGGTAACCCCTCGCTGTCGGAGGTGAAGACGATGGTGATTGGTGTGCGCAACCTGAGTAGCTCAATCAAGTCGGGCGAGGTGTGGGTCAACGAACTGCGTCTGCGTGAGACCAACAACGAAGGCGGTTGGGCTGCATCGGGAGCTATGAACCTGCAGTTGTCTGACTTCGGCAGCCTGAATATGACGGGCCGCTATGTGAGCGACGGCTTCGGAGGTCTGGAGGAGTCTATCCTGCAACGCTCTACCGACACGCAGAAGTCGTATGCCGTAACAGCCAACCTGGAATTAGGAAAACTCTTCCCCGATAAAGCCAAAGTGTCGGCACCGCTCTATTACTCGTATTCTAAGGAGATTATCAGTCCGAAGTACAACCCGCTGGATACGGATATGGAACTGGACGACGCCCTCGAGTCGGCTGCCAACCAGCGCGAGCGTGACTCTATCGAGTCGATAGCGGTGACCAAGCATACATCGCGCAACTTCTCGTTGAGCAACGTAAGGGTGGACATCAAGAACAAGCGTCACCCCTTGCCCATCGACCCTGCCAACTTCTCGTTCTCGTATAGTCACTCCCATCGTAACACCACTGGCGAGACTACTGTCTATGAGAACGACGATCAGTGGCGAGGCTCGATGAACTACAACTATTCGCCCGTGTTTAAGACCTGGGAGCCCTTCAAGAACTCGAAGAGCAAGTCGAAGTGGATGAACTTCCCCAAGGCGCTGGGCTTCAACTATCTGCCGCAGTCCATCGCGTTCAACACGGAGATGAGTCGTAACTACTATGAGTTGCAGGAGCGCGACCTGGAGAATACGGAGAACCCCAACCTGCCGTTGACGTTCAGCCAGCAGTTCTTGTGGAACCGTGAGTTCCAGTTGCGTTGGGACCTGACGAAGAACCTGCACATGAACTTCCAGAGTGCCACCCATGCTGAGATTGAGGAACCCTACACGCCTGTGAACAAAGACCTCTATCCCGACCGCTATTCGGCTTGGAAGGACTCTGTGTGGACCAGTATCAAACATTGGGGTACGCCGCTCGACTATCAGCAGTCGTTCTCGGCCAGTTATCAGGTGCCTATCGACAAACTGCCTATCTTCGACTGGCTCAAGGTGGATGCCTCGTATAATGCCACCTATTCGTGGATGCGTGGCACAGAGCTCGACGATGGCACCTCGCTGGGTAATACCATCTCGAACAACCGCAACCTGATTATCAACAGCACGCTCAATATGGAGACGCTCTATAACCATATCCCCTTCCTGAAGAAGGCCAACGAGCGTTTCAAGAAGGCCCCTGCCAACAACTCGCAGAAGAACAAGCAGACGCCAAAGAAACCTGTGGGCGAGAAGAAGGGCGATTCTAAGACTGACGCGAAGGCAAAGGCGAATGCTGACGACAAACAGGCAAATAAAGAGAATGCCGAGCTGCCCAAGAATAAAAACACCTTCCAGAAGGAGATTACATTGGTGCCCGACAGTCAGGTGGTGGTGCAGCATGGCAAGAAGTCGAAGCGACTCCTTGTATCGGCCCGCAATAAGGACGGTCGCGTGGTGCCTGTGAAGTGGAAGGTGGTTGATGATAACAGTATCAAGGTCTATGGTGCTGACTCGCTGCAGCTGAAGCTCAGCATCACTCCTAAGGAACCGCTCGACGACCAGTGGTGGTATAAATCAGCACAGTCGGCTTCGCGCCTGCTGATGATGCTGCGCAACGTCAGCATTAGCTATCGCAGTCAGTATGCAATGACGCTGCCAGGCTTCCTGCCTAATGTGGGCGATGCCTTCGGACAGTCGAACAGTAGCGTGTTGGCGCCTGGTCTGGGCTTCGCCTTCGGACTTACTGGCGACGAGTATGTAGAGACGGCTCGCAACAATGGATGGCTGCTCTGCAACGATAACATCGCTACGCCTGCCAGCTCGTCGGCTACGGAGGACCTGCAGATTCGTGCTACCTTGGAGCCCATCCGCGACCTGAAGATTGACCTCACCGCCACACGAACCGTCAACAAGGCTCGCAGCGTGCAGTTTATGTATGCCGGCTCGCCCACTACCTATAGTGGTTCGTTCAATATGACCACCATCTCTATTCGTAGTGCGTTGGAGGGTATGGGCGATGCTAACAACGGCTACGACAGTCCCTCGTTCAATGAGTTCTGCAATAAGGTTGCTTCGTTCCGCAATCGTGTGCAGTCGCAGTATCCTGCCAAAGGTCCTGCAGCCCTCAACGGTGCCACCGTCAATCAAGTGGATGGCTATAGCGGCGACGTGCTGATTCCTGCCTTCCTCGACACCTATACGATGGGTGCTGGCGGCTCGCTCGATGTGTTCCCTGTACTCACGCGCTTGTTGCCCAACTGGACGATGCGCTATTCTGGACTGTCGAAGCTACCCTGGCTGCGCGACCATTTCAAGAGCGTCAACATCAATCATAGCTATAAGAGCATCTACTCTGTGGGCTCCTATGCTTCCTACAGCTCGTGGATGGAGTATATGGGCGACCTGGGTTATGTGCAGGCTGCCGATGGCTCGTACACGCCGTCGTCGCGCTATAACATCTCGACGGTGAGCATTAACGAGGCCTTCTCGCCGCTGCTGGGTGTCGATGTAACGTTCAACAACAACCTGACGTGTAAGGTGGAATATCGCACCACGCGCGTGCTGAACCTCTCGATGACGAGTGTGCAGATCAACGAGTCGAACTCGAAGGACTGGGTCATTGGTATGGGTTATAAGATTACGGACTTCAAGCTCTTCGGCGGTGGTGGCTCGCGCAAGGCCAAGGGCAGCAAGAAGTCGAATGATAACGACAAAAACCAACAGCAAACCAGCAAGAAGGGCATTAACCACGACCTGAATACGCGTGTGGATATCTCGTTCCGTAAGCAGGCGGCCATCACTCGCGATATTGCAACGGGAGTGTCGTCAGCCAGCAGCGGCAACTCAGCCCTGAAGATCTCGTTTGCTGCCGACTATACGATGTCGCGCCTGCTGACTCTCTCGGCTTATTACGATCGTCAGACCAACACGCCGTTGCTGTCGTCGAGCAGTTATCCTACAACAACGCAGGACTTCGGCGTATCGATGAAGTTCTCGCTGACACGATGATTTTTTAGTAGTTAAGAAGTCAGAAGTTAAGAAGTCAGAAGTTAAGAAGTTATGGCAAATAATTTCGCGCCCACATTATTACATTGGTTTCATGAGCATGGGCGCGACCTGCCCTGGCGACAGACTCGTGACCCCTATGCCATCTGGCTCTCGGAGATTATTCTCCAGCAGACGCAGGTGAAGCAGGGCTGGGCCTACTGGGAGCGCTTTATGAAGCGATGGCCCAGGGTGGAACTGCTGGCTGCTGCCACGGAGGACGAGGTGCTGCGTGAGTGGCAGGGACTGGGCTACTATTCTCGGGCTCGCAACCTGCATGCGGCAGCACGACAGATTGTGGAGATGGGAGGCTTCCCCACCACGCTCGAAGGCATTAAAAGCCTGAAGGGTGTGGGTGACTATACCGCTGCTGCTATAGGTTCGTTTGCCTTCGACCTGCCTGCCGCTGTGGTCGATGGAAATGTGTATCGCGTGCTGAGTCGCTATTTCGGCATCTCTACACCTATCAACACCACAGAAGGAAAGAAAGAGTTTGCACTCCTGGCTCAATCTCAACTTTCAACTTTTCACCTTTCACCTTTCACCTTTCAACTTTCTATTTACAACCAGGCCATCATGGACTTTGGCGCTACGCAATGCACCCCATCCAGTCCTGACTGCGCCGCTTGTCCCTTGATGGAAACGTGCGTGGCTTTCCGTGAGGGTAGGGTGGGCGAGCTGCCTGTGAAGCTGAAGACGCTGAAGGTTAAGGAGCGTCGCATGACTTATGTCTATGTGCGCTATCAAGGCGAGACGGCTATTCATCGACGTGGGGAGGGCGATATCTGGCAGGGACTTTACGAGCCTCTGCTCACGGAAAAGGTGCCTCAGGGTGCTGTGTTGCTGCGACAGGGGGTGAAGCATGTGCTGACCCATCGCATCCTGCTGGCCGACTTCTGGCTGTGGCAGCCTGCAGAGCGTCCTGCATTGCCCGAGGGCTATTTCTGGATTAAGGAAAAGGAACTTGACGACTACGGCAAGCCCCGACTCATAGAACATCTTATTTCTTTGGTATAGGATTATGGACATCAAACCTGTGGCATATTTTCGTTCTCCGCTGACGTCAAAGTTCGGACTGCCCAGACAGAGCGGACTGGCTGGCGACCTCTCAGGACGCATCGTGCTCGAGCCGGAATACCGTCGCGAAGAGGCGCTGCGAGGCTTGGAGCAGTTCGATTATCTGTGGCTGATATGGGAGTTTAGCGGCAATCCGCACGAGCAGCAGGGACTTACGGTTCGTCCACCCCGATTGGGAGGCAACGAACGGGTAGGGGTGTTCGCCTCGCGTTCGCCATTCCGTCCCAACCGTCTGGGACTCTCTTGCGTGTATATTAATAAGGTGGAGATGACGGAAAATGAAGGGCCCGTGATTCATGTGAAGGGTGCCGACCTGATGGACGGAACGCCTATCTACGACATCAAGCCTTATGTGACCTATGCCGACAGTCATCCTGAGGCTCGCAGCGGGTTTGTTGACCAGACCACGTGGGAACCATTACAGGTAGAGCTGCCAGAGGAACTGGCCCAGTTGTTTTCAGAGGAAGAGCAGGCCGGACTGCGTCAAGTGCTGGCGCAAGACCCTCGTCCACGCTATCATGATGACCCTAATCGTGTCTATGGGATGCCCTTTGCTGGGCGCGATATTCGCTTTCGTGTCAGCAACGGCGTGTTGACAATCGTCGAAATACAAAGCTAAAGATTATCGGGGTTCTAAGCTGAGGCTATCGGGACTCAAAGCTGATAGTGATATAGCGGAAGCCTAGGCCCTGTAGCAACTGGCGCATCTGCGTCTCGGCCAACTGGCGCGTCTGCTCCTGGTTCTCCACATTCATCGCATAGCGTATCATGATGCTTTTTGCTTCATCATACATCTCTTTCTGTATCTTCGCGTCCCACTCGCCCGACTCATAGAATGTCTTGGTGAGGGCTTCGTCAATGAAGTCGTCGTCTAGCAGTTGTACGGGTGGCAACACCATACTGATGCTGTCGCCTTGCGTGCTGATGGCATCCTCCCTAAGCTTCTCGAGGTCAATGCCCAGACGCAGCGTGCCGTAGTAGATGCGCACCAGCTTGTCGTCGCTCAGTATCAGGTTCTTGCGACTGCGTTCCACCACCTCTTCGTCAGTAATCGTCATAAATTCCCACTGACCTATATGGCGCATGCTCTTGATGATAATAGGTGTCTGCGCATAGCTCACGGTGGTGGTGACGCCAATCTTTGGAGCGGCATCGCCCACCTTGTTGATGATGGCTTTCACCACGAAGAAGGCTACCGTGCCAAATACGGCCAGAGCCACCAGCGTGCCTATGATGAGATTCTTCTGTTCCTTGGTCATCGTTTAGTCAATATGGATTTTGAGGTTCTCGAAACTGAAGTCCTGACGGAAGGTGATGGTGATGTTCTGCTCGTTAAAACCCATCCTACTGATAAGGGGTATCAGCAGGTTGGCTGCATTCTGGCGAGCTGCCTCCACAATATGGCGCTTCTGCTGGCTGTCGTTCTTCACCTTATCTATAATGTCCTGTCGGCCTTTGGCGGCGTGAGCCGTCTGCTCCGTGGTGTCGAAGTTCGACAGATACCACGACACATACTGCTTGGTGCCGTCGTGGTCAATACGACTGCTGGTCAGCATCACCTCTGGGTCGGGTAGGGTGATGGTCACCTTCTCGCCGTCGTTCTCGATATCGTCCTCCGAGAAATTGCTAAAGTCAATATAGCCTTTCAGCGTGGCCTCCATGGGGATGAGCAGACGACGCTCGCCCAACGGCACGTTGAAGCCTACACCCAGGAAGCTGGTCTCCAACTGCTTGTCGGCCTGCACCATCACCACCTTATGAATACGATAGTCGGTGGTGTAGAGGCGCGAGCATTGCTGGATGTGGTTGACCAGTTGGGGTATGGCATTCGCATCATCATCTGTTGTCCCGTCTTGCTTCTGACATCCGCAAAACAGGGGTGATACAAGGGTGATGGCCAGTAAGAATGCTATGACTTTTCTCATCGTTTTCTCTTTTTTACCTTGCAAAATTAATAAAAAAAAGAAGGTAAAATAAGAAAAATGCAATTTTTTTTATTATCTGGTTAAACTTTTGTTACTTTCCTGCGTCAAAGGAACAGTTGCAACACAGAAAGCTACAAACCAATGTCTAATTTTTAAAAAGTAAAGAAGAAAATGAAGAAGATCGTTTTAACAATGATAGCTGCGATGATGATGGGTGTTACCGCAATGGCTCAGGAAGCTAATCCTGCTGCTCCAAACAATGGTGAGCGCAGACAGTTCGACCCTAAAGAGATGATCAAGCAGCGCACAGACGCTACTGTGCAGAGATATGGACTCAACGAGGAGCAGGCAGCTAAGCTGCTGGACCTGAACACTCGTTTCCAGGGTAAGCTCCCAATGGGAGGAGGCATGCGTGGCATGCGTGGTCAGGGTGGTCGCGGACCTCAGATGGGAGGTGGCAACAGACCTCAGGGCGGCAACAGACCCCAGATGGCCGAAAGACCCCAGCGTCCTCAGAACGATAGCGTAAGAGGTGACAGACCTCAGCGTCCTCAGGGCAACTTTGGTGCCAACCGCGAGGAGATGCAGAAGAATCAGGAAGCCTACGATGCTGAGCTGAAGGCCATCATGACCGAGGAGCAGTATGCGGCTTACAAGAAGGACAATGAGAACCGTCGTGCGCAGATGCGTCGCGGTGGCGATCGTCCCCAGAGAGAGAATAACAACAATTGAGATTTTTTCATAGTGATTTAGGTTAACATAGTATTTTGAAGAAGGACAGGCGTGTCCTCAACCCGAAACGAATCAGTCGTGTGACTGATGATTTTGGCGCCCGCTATTAAAATAGTGGGCGTTTTTTTGTGTTGTATCGAAAATATTTTGTACTTTTGCTTCGTCAATAGAAAATTATGAAACGATTACTACCCCTTATCCTGGTATTCGGCATCATGATGCTGGGTGCTTGCAAAGAAAAGAAAAAGTCTGACGACATCATCACCACCAAGTATGTTCCTAAGCAACCTGTGGACCCTATCGCTATGGAGGCGACAACACAGAACACTTCGGTCAACTGGGGTGGAAGCCAGTATGCCGTCTCAGTAGTGCGTACACCAGCCGACAGCTCGTCGATGGTGAAGGACGAGAACAACCAGAAGTATTTCGACAATGTGGTGAAGGTCTCTGTCAACCGTCCCGATGGCAGCTCTCTGTTTAGTCGCACCTTCACCAAGGGCTCGTTCTCGTCGTATATCGATGAGACGTTCAAGAAGAATGGTATTCTGGCCAGCATCCGCTATGACGAGGTGGACAATGGCAAGCTGGAGTTCTCTGTCGTCATCGCCCTGCCTGATGCTGTTGACGATGTCTTTATCCCGTTGGAGATGACAGTAGACAAGCAGGGCATCATCAATATTCGTCAGGATGACGATATGGAGATGCTCGACTATGTCGATGCTGACGATGAAGATGATGATGATTAGAAGAGCGAATGCCAGCCCTTGCTGAGGGTGGGCATATCGGAAATTACCAAGTCGGCACCTTCTCGCTTGAGAACGTCGTCTGGTAGCGGACCGGTATTGACAGCAATAGTAAAGATTCTTGCTGCTACGCCTGCCTTCACGCCTAAGGGTGCGTTCTCTACTACGATAGCCTCCCAAGGCTTCAGGTTGCCCGCCTTTTGCAGGCCCATCAGATAGGGGTCGGGATTGGGTTTGCCGTGTTTTACGTCGTAGGCGGTGACGATGTGACTCTCGTCCAGATAATCGCCGAAGTCCTTCATCAGACGATTGATAAGCGGACGCTGTCCGCTACCTGTTACTACGCCGATGGTCATTCCGTTGGCGTTTATTTGTGCCATCAGCTCAGGAATGCCAGGCATGATGTGCGTTTCTGGTAGGGCGTGAAACTGGCGCGTCTTCTCGTCGTACATCAGTTGTGCCTCGGCCTCGTCGATGTCGCGGCCCTGTTGTTTCTTCACCATCATGCGGATGGTGTCAACGCCGCGAGCGCCCTCGGTGGCGTAGGCGTCGGCCTCTGTCATGTGGATGCCAAACATCTCCATCGAGCGCTGCCACGCAATGGCGTGGTTGGGCATCGAGTTATAGAGCACGCCATCCATATCGAAAAGCACGGCCTTGGGGCAAAGTGCCTCAAAGCCGTGTTTCTCTAAGTATTGCTGAATAATTTCTTTCACTTCAATGCGGAAGCAAACATTTCACCTTTCACCTTTCACCTTTCACTTTTCAAGCGTTCCTTGATAGCTTTCGAGTCTTCCTCGTAGCCGGGCTTGTCGAGCAGGGCAAACATATTCTTCTTGTAAGCCTCCACACCAGGCTGGTTGAAGGGGTTCACGCCGAGCACGTTGCCGCTGATGCCGCAACCAATCTCGAAGAAGTAGATGAGCTGGCCGATGTAGTATTCGTTCAACTTGGGAACGCTGATGCGGATGTTGGGCACACCACCATCGACGTGAGCCAGACGAGTACCCAGCTCTGCCATCTTGTTCACCTCGTCCACGCGCTTGCCAGCCAGGAAGTTCAGACCGTCCAGGTTCTCCTCGTCGCTGGGGAACAGCAACTTCTTCTCTGGCTCCTCGATAGAGATAACGGTCTCGAAGATGGTGCGCTCGCCGTCCTGAATCCACTGACCCATAGAGTGCAGGTCGGTGGTGAAGTCAACAGAAGCAGGGAAGATACCCTTCTTGTCCTTACCCTCACTCTCTCCGTAGAGCTGCTTCCACCACTCGCTGACGAAGTGCAGCTTGGGCTGATAGTTCACCATGATCTCAATCTTCTTGCCACTCTGATACAGACCGTTGCGTACGGCAGCATACTGGGCAGCGAGGTTCTCAGCGAAAGGCACGTCCTTACCGCAGGCCTTCTCCATATCCTGAGCACCCTCTACCAAAGCCTTGATGTCGAAACCAGCGCAGGCGATAGGCAGCAGACCAACAGGAGTCAGCACAGAGAAGCGACCACCCACGTTGTCGGGGATGATAAAGCTCTTGTACCCCTCCTTGTCGGCACAGGTACGGGCAGCACCACGCTTGGCGTCGGTCACAGCCACAATCACCTTCTTAGCCTCCTCCTTGCCGCGCTGAGCCTCGCATTGCTTCTTCAGCAGACGGAAGGTCAGGGCTGTCTCGGTGGTGGTACCACTCTTTGAGATATTGATAACACCGAACTTCTTGTCCTTCAGGTATTCAGTCATCTCGAACAGATAGTCCTCGCCGATGTTGTTACCAGCAAACAGGATAGTTGGATTTTTCTTCTCCTGGATGAGCCAGGCAAAGCTGTTGCCCAGGGCTTCAATCACGGCGCGGGCACCCAGATAAGAGCCACCGATACCAGCCACAACCACTACCTCGCAGTTCTGGCGCAGCGTGTCGGCGCAGGCCTGAATCTCTGCCAGGAAAGCAGGAGTGATAGAAGAGGGGAGGTGCAGCCATCCTAAGAAATCGTTACCAGGGCAAGTGCCGTTCTCAAGTGCTTCCTGTGCTGCCTTCACCTTTGGTTCAAAAGCAGCTACAGCGCCTTCTGCCAGAAAGCAGGAAGCCTTCGTAATGTCAAGCGTGATATTCTTCATATTGATTCATTTATAAAGTTGTTCGTATATTTCCGTGCAAAGGTAACAAAAAAGAATCACCCGTGCAAATATTCTTGTACGAGTTAATTCTTTTTAGCAGAAGACGTGACATAATGACAAAGTGACATCGTGACATTAAGGAGATTCCACATACAGAGGGGCTTGAAAAATGAAAAATTGTAAGACAATTATTTTAGAATATAATATATAATATATTATATATTATATTCTAACAATGCTTATGCACTCTGCGAGGGTGCTTAATGTCACTTTGTCACGAAGTCATTGTCACGATTGGGAGCAACTTGCAGAAAATGACGGTTCTTAACAGATTTTTTACAGGTTATGGTATACCGAAATTTGGTAGCGCACGAAAAATTTCGTACCTTTGCAATGCATTTGAGATGCATCGCGAGTGAAGGCTGTGGCTCAGCATAGCTCGAGCGAGCTCGGCTCTGCATTCGCTCTTGCACTTCACTTGTCGTTGTCAAAAATTAAGCGCTGCAGCTGCTACTATTAAGACAAAAAATTGCGAGGATTAATCCGAGCAAAAACACGAGAACTAAACTAAATGTTTAACCCTTAAAAAACACACAAACTAAACTATGGCAATTCGTATTATTGCACAGCGCCGAGTGCTTAAAATCGGCAAGAATCCGGGAGATTTCGGTTAGATATGAAAATCTGTGTGAATTGTTTTGGCTTTTACGCTGTTATTTTGTAATTTTGCCGACGAAAAAAGAAACCAGACAGACAATGAAGAAAGTCAACATTGCGATATTTGTATCAGGCGGCGGAACGAACTGCGAGAATATCATCCGGTATTTCAAGGGTTCTGAGAAGGTGTGCACGGCCTTGGTGGTCAGTAATAAGGCGGATGCGCCTGCGCTTGAGAAGGCGCAGCGGCTGGAGGTGGCCACGAAGGTGGTGACGAAGGCTGAGCTGAACGACGAGGCTGTGATGATGCCGATGATGAAGGAATATGGTATTGACTTCATCGTGCTGGCGGGCTTCCTGCCGCTGGTGCCCAACTTCCTGGTGGATGCCTTTCCGCGCCGCATCATCAATATCCACCCGTCGCTGTTGCCAAAGTACGGCGGCAAGGGCATGTGGGGCCACCACGTGCACGAGGCTGTGAAGGCTGCTGGCGAGAAGGAAACGGGCATGACGGTGCACTGGGTGACGCCTGTCTGCGACGGTGGCGACATCATTGTACAGTATAAGGTGGCGCTGACTGCTGAGGATAGCGCCGACGACATAGCGGCGAAGGAGCATCAGCTGGAGATGAAGTACTTCCCACAGGTCATAGAAAGGATACTGAACGACAGCTTTTAGTTTTTTGCTGTTTTAAGATTGCACAAAATCGCCAAAATGCGCACAAAAGAGTCGATTTTGTGCAATTTGTTTGGCTGTGTGCGCAAAAAGTACTACCTTTGCAGCGCTTTTTGAGAAAGCGCAGCGAGAACAGGCTTCGTACTGTCCTTGCACCATTTTAAAAAAGGATATCAATTTTACACATTATTATAATAATTATGGCTTTGAAAATTGTTGTGCTGGCCAAGCAAGTGCCAGACACCCGTAACGTGGGTAAGGACGCAATGACTGCCGAAGGCACCGTAAACCGTGCTGCCCTGCCCGCCATCTTCAATCCAGAAGATTTGAATGCCCTGGAGCAGGCCCTTCGCCTGAAGGAGCAGAACCCAGGCTCAACAGTAGGAATCCTCACGATGGGTCCTCCACGTGCAGGTGAGATTATCCGTCAGGGACTTTATCGTGGCGCTGATACCGGTTGGTTGCTTACCGACCGTCTCTTCGCTGGTGCTGATACCCTCGCTACATCTTATGCGCTGGCTACTGCCATCAAGAAGATTGGCGATGTTGACATCGTAATCGGTGGTCGTCAGGCTATCGACGGTGATACTGCTCAGGTAGGTCCTCAGGTGGCTCAGAAGCTGGGCCTGAACCAGGTTACTTACGCCGAGGAGGTACTCAGTGTTAAGGACGGTAAGGCTACCATCAAGCGTGTGATCGACGGTGGTGTTGAGACCGTAGAGGCTCCTCTGCCTGTTGTTATCACAGTTAACGGAAGCGCTGCTCCTTGTCGCCCCCAGAATGCTAAGCTGGTGATGAAGTACAAGCGCGCAACCTGTCCTATGGAGCGTCCTGCAGAGGGTACACCATACGACTATCTGTATGACGAGCGCCCTGAGCTGACACTGAACCAGTGGAGCGTGGCCGACGTGGATGGCGATGTAAACCAGTGCGGTCTGAGTGGCTCACCCACCAAGGTGAAGACCATCAAGAACATCGTGTTCCAGGCTAAGGAGTCGAAGACTTTGACGGCTTCTGATGCTGATATCGAGGGAATGATCAAAGAATTGTTGGAAGAGAAAATCATTGGATAACGAGATATGAATAATGTTTTTGTTTATGTAGAAATCGAAGGAACAACTGTTCAAGAAGTTTCTCAGGAGTTGCTGACCAAGGGTCGCAAGCTCGCCAATGAACTGAACGTAGAGCTGCACGCCGTTGTTGCCGGTACCGGTATTTCTGGTAAGGTCGAGGATCAGATTCTGCCTTACGGTGTTGACAAGCTGTTTGTTTTCGACGCTAAGGACCTGTTCCCTTACACCTCAGCTCCCCACACTGATATTCTGGTTAACCTCTTCAAGGAGGAGCAGCCACAGATCTGCCTGATGGGTGCTACCGTTATCGGTCGCGACCTCGGTCCACGTGTATCATCATCACTGACCTCTGGTCTGACTGCCGACTGCACAGAGCTGGAGATTGGTCCTTTCGAGGATAAGAAGAACAACAAGACATACGAGAATCTGCTCTATCAGATTCGTCCTGCTTTCGGTGGTAACATCGTAGCTACCATCGTTAACCCCGACCACCGTCCACAGATGGCTACTGTACGCTCTGGCGTTATGCAGAAGGCTCTGTACGATGGCGAGTGCCGCAAGGAGGTTGTTTATCCTGAGGTAAGCAAGTATGTAAGCCCTGAGGCTTTCGTAGTAAAGGTTCTGGATCACCATGTAGAGGCTGCTAAGCACAACCTGAAGGGTGCGCCTATAGTTGTAGCCGGTGGTTACGGTATGGGCTGCAAGGAGAACTTCGACCAGCTGTTCGAGTTGGCAAAGGTTCTGCATGGTGAGGTTGGTGGTTCTCGTGCCGCTGTAGATGCTGGCTGGTTGGATCACGACCGTCAGATTGGTCAGACAGGTGTTACCGTTCACCCCAAGGTGTACATCGCCTGTGGTATCTCTGGACAGATTCAGCACATCGCTGGTATGCAGGATTCTGGTATCATCATCTCTGTAAACAGCGATCCCGATGCTCCTATCAACAAGATTGCCGACTACGTGATTGTTGGCACCGTTGAGGAGGTTGTTCCAAAGTTAATTAAGTACTATAAGCAGAATAGCAAATAATTATGGCAAACTATTATAGCGATCATCCTGAGATCGGGTTCTACTTGAACCACCCCCTGATGGCTCGTATCGTTGAGCTGAAGGAAAAAGGCTTTGCTGATGCAAAGGAATATGATTATGCTCCCGTTGACCTGGGCGATGCCATCGAGAACTACAAGCAGATTCTCGACATCACTGGCGACGTGGCTGCCAATATCATCGAGCCAAACTCTGAGAGCGTCGACCTCGAAGGTCCACACCTCGAGAATGGTCGTATGATCTACGCCTCTAAGACTTACGAGAACCTCGACGCCACCCGCAAGGCTGGTCTGTGGGGTGTATCAATGCCTCGTCGTTACGGCGGTCTGAACCTGCCTAACGCAGTATTCTCTATGCTCTCTGAGATGATTTCGGCTGCTGATGCCGGTTTCCAGAACATCTGGAGCCTGCAGAGCTGTATCGACACTCTGTATGAGTTCGGTAGCGAGGAGCAGCGCCAGAAGTACATCCCACGCGTTTGCGCTGGTGAGGGTATGAGTATGGACCTGACCGAGCCTGATGCTGGTTCTGACCTGCAGCGCGTGATGCTGAAGGCTACCTTCGACGAGAAGGAGAACTGCTGGCGCCTGAACGGTGTGAAGCGCTTCATCACCAACGGTGATAGCGACATCCACCTCGTGCTGGCTCGTTCTGAGGAGGGCACCAAGGACGGACGTGGTCTGTCAATGTTCATCTACGACAAGCGCCAGGGCGGTGTTGACGTTCGTCACATCGAGCACAAGCTGGGTATCCACGGCTCACCTACCTGTGAGCTCACCTATAAGAACGCTAAGGCCGAGCTCTGCGGTAGCACACGTCTGGGTCTGATCAAGTACGTGATGGCTCTGATGAACGGTGCCCGTCTGGGTATCGCCGCACAGAGTGTAGGTGTTGAGCAGGAGGCTTACAACGAGGGTCTGGCTTACGCCAAGGAGCGTCAGCAGTTTGGTGATAAGATCATCAACTTCCCCGCTGTTTACGATATGCTCTCTCGCATGAAGGCCAAGCTCGATGCTGGTCGTTCACTGCTGTACGAGACAGCCGCTTACGTTGATATCTACAAGTGCCTCGAGGATATCGAGCGCGACCGCAAGCTCACTCCCGAGGAGAAACAGGAGCGCAAGAAGTACCAGCGCCTGGCCGATGCATTCACACCACTGGCCAAGGGTATGAACTCAGAGTACGCCAACCAGAACGCTTACGATGCTATCAGCATCCACGGTGGTTCAGGTTTCATCATGGAGTACAAGAGCCAGCGCCTGTTCCGCGACGCACGTATCTTCTCTATCTACGAGGGTACCACACAGTTGCAGGTTGTAGCCGCTATCCGCTACATCACCAACGGCACTATGCTCAACAACATCAAGGACATGCTGGCAGGTCTCGAGGTTAGCGATAGCTTGAAGAACCTGAAAGCTCGCGTTGAGAAGCTCATCCCTGTTTACGAGGAGGCACTTAACAATGTTAAGGCCCTTGAGAATCAGGACGCTCAGGACTTCCTTGCTCGTCGTCTGTACGACATGACCGCCGAGTTGGTAATGAGCCTGCTCATCCTGCGCGACGCCACCAAGGCTCCAGAGCTCTTCGAGAAGAGCGCCAACGTATACGTTCGCATGGCCGAGGAGGATGTTCTCGGTAAGAGCGCATACATCAAGGCCTTCCAGGTAGAGGATCTCGCAAGCTTTAAGGCAAACGACGAAGAAGCTGAGGCTTAATGACTGACAAAGAATTAGACGAGCGCGTACAGCGCGCAGTCGATAATTTCATGGCCGGATATGGCTGCTGCCAAAGTGTGGTGGCAGCCTTTTCCGACCTTTATGGTTTAGACGAGACGATGGCCAAGCGCATCGGTGCCGGCTTTGGCGGCGGGGTAGGGCGCATGCGAATGATGTGTGGTGCCGTCTCTGGCATCGTCATTCTCGTAGGTCTCGACTGTGGTCAGACAGAGGGCTCAGACCGCGAAGGCAAGTCGGCCTGTTACAAAGTTGTTCAGGACCTTCTGGCAAAATCCAAAGAAGAGAACGGCAGTATCATTTGTGCCGAGATTCTTGGCATCCAAGGTCATGAGAAGGCTCATTCCAGTTATGTAGCCTCTGCCCGTACGGCCGAGTATTACAAGAAAAGACCCTGCGCTGCCAAGGTAGAGAGTGCGGCACGCATCTTTGCGGACTATCTGAAGAGCAAAGATGGTCACAATGAATCTTAAAAAATAAGTGGTGGGAATTGTTTTTCGGAAAATTCTCACTACTTTTGTAGCCGAAAACGAGTACTCCATAAAAATACAACTGCAAGACGATGGAAGAAGAGCATATTGTGTTGAGGACCGAAGGCCTCATCAAACGATACGGAAAGCGCACCGTGGTGAGCGATGTGAGCTTCGATGTGCGACAGGGCGAGATTGTGGGACTGCTGGGCCCTAATGGTGCCGGTAAGACCACCTCTTTCTATATGACCACAGGTCTGGTGCTTCCAAACGGCGGACATATCTACCTGGGAGATCAGGAAGTGACGGACTACCCTGTGTATAAGCGGGCCAGACTCGGCATAGGCTATCTGGCTCAGGAGGCTAGCGTGTTCCGTAAGATGAGCGTAGAGGACAATATCCTGTCGGTGCTGGAGATGACGGGCAAACCGCGTGAGTATCAACTGGAGAAGCTGGAGAGTCTGATTAAGGAGTTCCGTCTGCAGAAGGTGCGCAAGAACAAAGGCGACCAGCTGTCAGGTGGTGAGCGTCGTCGCTGTGAGATAGCTCGCTGTCTGGCCATCGAACCGAAGTTCATCATGCTCGACGAACCCTTCGCTGGTGTGGACCCCATCGCTGTGGAGGATATCCAGTTTATTGTGTGGAAACTGAAGGACCGCAACATCGGCATTCTGATTACCGACCACAATGTGGAGGATACGCTCTGTATTACTGACCGTGCATATCTGCTGTTCGAGGGACGTATCCTGTTTCATGGCACGCCTGAGGAGCTGGCAGCCAACCAGATAGTGCGTAAGAACTACCTTACTGACTCGTTTGTGCTGCGCCAGAAAGACTTCCAGAAACTGGAGGAGGAACGTAATAGAGAGGCTGAAGCCACTGAGGGGTGAACGAAGCGTGAGCACCACCACAAAGTTCAAAGACAGAAGAAGAGTAGTTAAAAAATCGTAATCGTGCGGTTTTTCGGCTAATTATGTGTAATTTTGCAGGCCAAAATCGATGTATATTATATAAATAAGGTATAAAAAGGATGAATATTAAGTTTGAAAGTGCCGATAAAATCAATGGTTTGATGACTATAACCATTGAGCAGGCAGACTATCAGGAAGCAGTAGAGAAGAAGTTGAAGGACTATCGCAAGAAGGCTCAGGTGCCCGGTTTCCGTCCGGGTATGGTGCCCATGGGCTTGGTGAAGAAGCAGTATGGTACTGCTGTCAAGGCCGACGAGGTGAACCGCATCCTGGGCGAGAAACTCTACGAATATGTTCGTGAGAACAAGATTCAGATGCTGGGCGAGCCCATGTCTGCTGAGGGTCAGAAGCCTCAGGATCTGGCTGGCGACGGTCCCTTCGAGTTTGTGTTCGATATCGCTGTGGCTCCCGAGTTCAAGGCAGAGCTGACCAATAAGGATAAGATTGACTTCTACACCATCAAGGTGGACGACAAGCTGATTGACGACCATGTGCAGATGTATGCATCGCAGGCCGGTGAGTTTGTTGAGGCTAAGGAGTGGAGCGGCAACGA
Organism: uncultured Prevotella sp.; assembly: GCF_946407605.1. Classification (GTDB taxonomy): domain Bacteria; phylum Bacteroidota; class Bacteroidia; order Bacteroidales; family Bacteroidaceae; genus Prevotella. The sequence continues at coordinate 127,401 of NZ_CAMJOS010000001.1, read as the reverse complement.
CACCCTGAAGGGTGACTTGCGTCAGCTCGATGCCAAGGGCAACACGCTGGAAGGCGGTATTACCACCGAGGGTGGCATGATTATGCCTTCATACATGAAGGGTGAGGACGAGAAGAAGAAGTTCGACGGCGCTAAGCTGGGCGACATCATCACCTTCAGTCCTAAGAAGGCTTATCCCGACAACGATGCTGAGGTGGCTGCCCTGCTGAAGGTTGAGAAGGATCAGGTGAAGGACCTGGACTGCGAGTTCAGCTTCCAGATTACTGAGATTCGTCATTTCCAGCCCGCTGCCGTTGACGCTAAGCTGTTTGAGCGCGTATTTGGTGAGGGCGTGAAGGACGAGGCTGACTTCCGTCAGCGTATTGCCGACACCCTGAAGGCTCAGCTGGTGGCTAACAGCGACTATAAGTTCCTGCAGGATGTCCGTAAGTATGTTGAGAAGAAGGTGGGCGATCTGCAGTTCCCCGAGGCTCTGTTGAAGCGCATCATGCTGCAGAACAACCAGGATAAGGGCGAGGAGTTCGTAGAGAAGAACTTCGCTGCTTCTATCGCTGAGCTGAAGTGGCACCTCATCAAGGAGCAGCTGGTAGCTGCCGCCCAAATCAAGGTGGAAGAGACCGACCTGAAGGCTGTGGCCAAGGAGGCTATCCGCGCTCAGTTTGCACAGTATGGCATGAGCAATGTGCCCGATGACGTGCTGGACAACTATGCTGCCGAGCAGCTGAAGAAGCGTGAAAATGTGGACAACTTCGTTGACCGTGCTGTCGATGTGAAGTTGACTGCTGCCCTGAAGGGTATCGTGAAACTGAACGAGAAAGAAGTGACTCTCGATGCTTTCAATAAGATGATGCAGGAAGCATAAAGAGACCTCATTATATTTCTTTAACCAAAAAAAATGTCGGGATGTCTTGCATTCCGACATTTTTTTTGTAATTTTGTATTGAAAAAACAAAAGTAAAGAGAGATTATGAATGATTTTAGAAAATACGCAACCCGACATCTGGGCGTTAATGGTCAGGTGTTTGACGACGTGATGGCCGCTCAGGCCCAGTATATGAATCCCTATATTCTGGAGGAGCGTCAGTTGAACGTGACTCAGATGGATGTGTTTTCACGACTGATGATGGACCGCGTCATTTTCCTGGGTACCGAGGTCAACGATTATACGGCCAACGTGCTGCAGGCACAGTTGCTCTATCTCGACGCTACCGACCCGGGCAAGGATATCAACCTCTATATCAACTCGCCTGGTGGAAGCGTCTATGCCGGACTGGGCATCTACGACACCATGCAGTTCATTCAAAGTGATGTGGCTACTATTTGTACAGGTATGGCTGCATCGATGGCTGCCGTGCTGCTGGTGGCTGGTACTGAGGGCAAGCGCTCAGCACTGACCCACAGTCGCGTGATGATTCACCAGCCGCTGGGTGGCGTGCAGGGTCAGGCTTCAGACATTGAGATTGAGGCCCGTGAGATTCAGAAGCTGAAGAAAGAACTCTATACCATTATTGCCAACCATTCGCACACCGAATATGACAAGGTGTGGGCCGACAGCGACCGTAACTACTGGATGACGGCCGAGGAAGCTAAGGAGTATGGCATGATTGACCAAGTGTTGGTGAAGAAGTAAGGAATGAGAAAAGTATGTAATTTCTGCGGACGTAGTGAGAACGATGTCAAGCTTCTCATATCGGGCGTTAGTGGCTATATCTGTGAACAGTGCTCCGTCCAAGCCTATAAGATAGTGCAGGAGTCTGGTTTCGACCCTGAGCATCCGAAAGGCAAGGATACCAAAGCATCGAAGTTCAAACCGAAGGAGGGCTCTGTGCCCAAACCTCGTGATATCAAGGCCTATCTGGACCAGTATGTCATTGGGCAGGATGAGGCCAAACGCTTCCTCTCTGTGGCGGTGTATAACCACTACAAGCGTCTGCAACAGAAAGCTGACAAGTCTGACGACGTAGAGATAGAGAAGAGCAATATCATCATGGTAGGCTCGACGGGTACTGGCAAGACGTTGCTGGCACGCACCATCGCCAAGCTGCTCGATGTGCCTTTTACCATTGTCGATGCTACCGTATTCACGGAAGCTGGCTATGTAGGCGAGGATGTGGAGAGCATTCTGACGCGTCTGCTGCAGGTGGCCGACTATAATGTTGAGGCTACTCAGCGAGGTATCGTCTTCATCGATGAGATTGATAAGATTGCCCGTAAGAGCGACAATCCCAGCATCACTCGCGACGTGAGTGGTGAGGGCGTGCAGCAGGGACTCCTGAAACTGCTGGAAGGAACGATGGTGAACGTGCCGCCAAAGGGTGGCCGTAAGCATCCCGACCAGGAGTATATCGCCGTTGATACACGCAACATCCTGTTTATTTGCGGTGGTGCCTTCGACGGCATTGAGCGCAAGATAGCACAGCGACTGAATACCCATACCGTGGGCTTCAACTCTGTTCAGAACGTGAGAAAGCTGGACAAGGAAGACCTGATGAAGTATGTGCAGCCGCAGGATCTGAAGTCGTTCGGACTCATCCCCGAGATTATCGGTCGTCTGCCTGTGCTGACGTATCTGAACCCGCTGGACCGTCCTGCTTTGGAGAAGATTCTGACAGAGCCGAAGAACTCCATCATGAAGCAGTATGTGAAGCTGTTTGAGATGGACGGCGTGAAGCTGACATTCACACCAGAGGCCTTGCGCTACATCGTTGACAAGGCAGTGGAGTACAAACTGGGTGCACGCGGACTGCGTTCTATCGTGGAGTGTATCATGATGGATGCGATGTTTGAGGTTCCATCAAAGAAAGTGAAACAATTTGAAGTGACAGAAGACTATGCCAAAGAGCAACTTGAAAAGAGTAATACACTTGGCTAGTAAGCCCTATATGAGCAGCCTATGACAAAAGAAAAGAAAAATCTGACAGATGCGCTGAAACGCTATTTTGGCTTTGATTCCTTCAAGGGAGACCAGGAGGCGATTATCTGCAACCTGCTGGAAGGCAAGGATACCTTCGTGCTGATGCCTACTGGCGGCGGCAAGTCGTTGTGCTATCAGCTGCCATCATTGCTGATGGACGGCGTGGCCATCGTCATCTCGCCTCTGATAGCCTTGATGAAGAATCAGGTGGACTTCATTGCCCATCTTAGTGAGCAAGAGGGAACGGCACACTTCCTGAACTCCTCGCTCAACAAATCGGCTATAGACCAGGTGAAGAAGGATATACGTGAGGGAAGAACCAAGCTGCTGTATGTGGCTCCAGAGTCGCTTACCAAGGAAGATAATGTGGAATTCCTGAAGACGGTGAAGATTTCGTTCTATGCCGTCGATGAGGCGCATTGTATCTCAGAGTGGGGACATGATTTCCGCCCAGAGTACCGTCGAATCCGTCCTATCATCAACGAAATAGGCAAGGCGCCTGTCATCGCTCTGACTGCTACTGCCACCGATAAGGTGCGTACAGATATCAAGAAGAGTCTCGGCATTCTCGATGCCACCGAGTTCAAGAGCTCATTTAACCGTCCTAACCTGTATTACGAAGTAAGGCCCAAGACGAAGGATATTGATAAGGATATCGTGCGTTTCATTAAACAGCATCCTGGCAAGAGTGGCATCATCTACTGCCTGTCGAGAAAGAAGGTAGAGGACTTGGCTGATGTGTTGCGTGCCAATGATATCAAGGCACAGTGCTATCATGCCGGACTGGATAGCAGCACGCGTTCACAGACGCAGGATGACTTTCTGATGGAACGTATCGACGTCATTGTGGCTACCATCGCTTTTGGTATGGGTATCGACAAGCCCGATGTGCGATTCGTTATTCACTACGATATCCCCAAGTCGCTGGAAGGCTACTATCAGGAAACTGGTCGTGCTGGTCGTGATGGCGGCGAGGGTATTTGTCTGGCATTTTATAGCTATAAGGACCTGCAGAAACTGGATAAGTTTATGGAGGGTAAGCCTGTGGCTGAACAGGATATCGGCCGACAGTTGTTACAGGAGACGGCAGCCTATGCCGAGACATCGGTTTGTCGCCGTAAGATGCTGTTGCACTATTTTGGTGAGCAGTATAACAAAGACAACTGTGGTAATTGCGATAACTGTCTGCATCCAGGCACCAAGATTGATGCCCGCAACCAGCTGGTGATAGCTCTGAAGGCTATACTGGCCATCAAAGAGAACTTCCGTAGCGACTATGTGATTGACTTTATCACGGGGCGCGACACTAACGAGATAGTGGCCCATAAACATCAGGACCTTGATGAGTTCGGCTCTGGCGAGGATGAGAATCCGAAGATATGGAATCCCGTTATTCGTCAGGCGCTGATAGCCGGCTATCTGAAGAAAGAGGTAGAGAACTACGGCTTGCTGAAGGTAACTAGCGCAGGAAAGAAGTTTATCAAGAATCCTCAGACTTTCATGGTGGTTGAAGACCATGAGTTTAGTGAGGAAGAAGAGCCGGCAACACCTGAAGGCGGCACCAGCGCACTCGACCCCACGCTCTCGGCTATGCTCCACGACCTGCGTAAGAAATGGTCGCGCAAGCTGGAACGTCCACCTTATGTCATCTTCCAGGATGTGTCGTTAGAGCAGATGGCTACCGAATATCCTGTTACCCTTGAGGAGCTGAAGAATATACAGGGTGTGGGCGATGGTAAGACGCGTCAGCCCTATGCCAAGGAGTTCGTGGATCTCATCAAGCGCTACTGCGAAGAGAACGAGATAGAGCGTCAGTCAGACCTGCGTGTTCGTACCAAGGCCAAAGACTCGATGCGTAAGCTGAAGATTCTTCAGAATATTGACCGTAGAATAGCTTTGGATGATATTGCCAACGCTCTGGGCATTGACTTTGAGGAGTTGCTCGACGAACTGGAAGGTATCGTGCTTTATAGCGGTAACAAGATCAATATTGACTATTTCCTCACGGAGATTATGGATCCTGATGATATCGCAGATATCTGTGACTACTTCGCAGAGCAGGAAACCGATGATTTGGAAGCTGCCATCGATGAGTTTGGCGCTGACTTCTCGGATGACGAGATACGTTTGGTGCGTATCAAGTTCATCAGCGATATGGCAAACTAATAGTTGGTTTGAAATTTAAGATTTGAGGTTTAAGGTTTAATAATTGAGGGTTGAGAATTAAGGTTTGGCCTGTTTGTGTTAAAAATTACCAAGGCGAAGCATAATTCTCAAACCTCAAACCTTAAACCTCAAAAAAAATGTGTATCTTTGCACGCAATAAAATTTAAGGTACCCAAATTATGTCATCATTTATTGCAGATAAGATTGTGATGGACGGCCTCACATTTGACGACGTCCTGCTGATTCCCGCTTATTCGGAAGTGCTGCCAAAGACGGTGGAGTTGCAAACACGTTTCTCGCGTAACATTATCTTGAACGTGCCGTTCGTAACGGCTGCTATGGATACTGTGACCGAGAGCCAGATGGCTATTGCTATTGCCCGCGAAGGCGGTATCGGCGTGATTCACAAGAATATGTCTATTGAAAATCAGGCTCGTGAGGTGGCCATCGTGAAACGTGCTGAGAATGGTATGATCTACGATCCTGTTACCATTCGTCGTGGTTCTACTGTGGCACAGGCTCTCGACATCATGTCGGAGTATCATATTGGTGGTATTCCCGTTGTTGACGATGAAAATCACTTAGTGGGCATCGTGACGAACCGTGACCTGCGCTTTGAGCGTCGTCTGGACAGACCCGTTGATGAAATCATGTCAAAGGAGAATCTGGTGACAACTCACCAGCAGACCGACTTGGCTGCTGCTGCCCAGATTCTGCAGGAGAACAAAATCGAAAAGCTGCCTGTGGTGGATAAGGACAATCACTTGGTGGGTCTTATCACCTATAAGGATATTACGAAGGCAAAGGATAAGCCGATGGCTTGTAAGGATGAGAAGGGCCGACTGAGAGTAGCCGCCGGCGTGGGTGTTACTGCCGACACGCTGGAGCGTATGCAGGCTCTGGTGAATGCTGGCGCTGATGCCATCGTCATTGATACGGCTCACGGACATTCAAAGGGCGTGATTGACAAACTGCGTGAGGCTAAGAATGCCTTCAAGGATATTGATATCGTAGTGGGTAACATTGCTACAGGCGCTGCTGCCAAGATGTTGGTAGATAATGGTGCTGATGCCGTGAAAGTAGGTATTGGACCAGGCTCTATCTGCACCACGCGTGTGGTTGCTGGTGTCGGCGTGCCCCAGCTGAGTGCTGTTTACGATGTGTACAGCGCCCTGAAAGGCACAGGCGTTCCCTTGATTGCTGATGGTGGTCTGCGCTATTCTGGTGATATCGTGAAGGCACTGGCAGCTGGTGGCTCAAGTGTGATGATTGGTTCGCTGGTGGCAGGTACGGAGGAGAGTCCTGGTGAGACCATTATCTTTAATGGACGTAAGTTCAAAAGCTATCGCGGTATGGGTTCGCTGGAAGCTATGGAGCATGGCTCTAAGGATCGCTATTTCCAGGCTGACACAAAGGATGTGAAGAAGTTGGTACCTGAGGGTATCGCAGGTCGTGTGCCTTACAAAGGAACTGTTCAGGAGGTAATCTACCAGTTGACGGGTGGTCTTCGCTCGGGTATGGGTTACTGTGGTGCCGCCTCTATCGAGAAGCTGCATGATGCCAAGTTTACCCGCATCACCAACGCTGGCGTGATGGAGAGTCATCCACATGATATCACGATTACCAGTGAGGCTCCTAACTATTCAAGGCCAAACGACTGATACTTTTAAATAAGATTTTTACGACTTTTACGTATTATGAAACTGAAAATGCTTTTTGCCGGGTTACTGGCTTGCGCATCTGTAAGTGCGCAGACTGCCGATGATCCCGTTATCATGACGATCAACGGTGTGCCTGTGTTGCGTTCGGAATTTGAGTATTCTTTTAATAAGAACAATTCAGAGGGTGTCATCGACAAGAAAAGTGTTGAGGAATATGTAGACCTCTTTATTAATTATAAGCTGAAAGTGGCTGCTGCACTCGATGCAAAATATGACACGTTGCAGTCGTTCCAAGCAGAGTTTGCACAGTATCGTGACCAGCAGGTACTGCCTGCTTTTGTGACGGATGCTGATATGGAGGCTGAAGCCCATAAGATTTATGACCAGACAGTGGAACAGATTGGTCCTGATGGACTGATTCAGGTGGCTCATATTCTGATAATGGCTAAACAACAGGCACCACAATCCGAATGGGACGCTGCCAAGGTGCGTATAGACTCTATCTATCAGGCTCTGAAAAATGGTGCCGATTTTGCAGAACTGGCAAAGAAAGTGTCGCAGGATCCTGGTTCTGCCCGTGAAGGTGGCTTACTGCCTTTCGTGCAGCGTGGTCGACTGGTTAAGGAGTTTGAGGATGCTGCCTATGCCTTGCAGCCTGGTGAGATGTCGGGTGTTATCCAGTCTCCCTACGGTTATCATGTGATTCTGATGAAGGAACGTAAGATGCTGGAGCCCTTCGAGTTCCATCACGATAATATTCTCAAGTTCATGGAGCAGCGCAATATGCGCGACCAGATTGCCTCGCAGAAAGTGAACGATATGGTGAAGTCCAGCAATGGTGCCGTGACGAAGGCTCAGCTGATGGAGCAGAAAGCAGACGAGCTGTCGGCTCAGGACCAGGAAATGAAATACCTCATCAAAGAGTATCACGATGGTCTGCTGCTCTATGAGATCAGCAATAACTTAGTGTGGGAGAAAGCTGCAAAGGATGAGGCCGGACTGGCTAACTACTACAAGAAAAACAAGAAGAACTATACCTGGGACGAGCCTCGTTATAAGGGTATGGCCTATCATGTGAAGGAGCTGGGCGATGTGAAAGCCGTGCGTGACTGCGTGAAGAAGCTTGCTTTTGATAAGTGGGCAGAGGCCTTGCGTTCTACTTTCAATGCTGACTCTGTTATCCGCATCCGTGTGGAGAAAGGTATATTTAAGAAAGGTGATAACGCTCTGATTGACAGCATCGTGTTCAAGAAAGACACAACGGTGACCCATCTGACTGACTATCCCATTGATGCCGTCTATGGCAAGCTGTTGAAGAAAGGACCTGAGGACTATACCGATGTGCGTGGTCTGGTGGTAGCAGACTATCAGGAGGCTCTGGAGAAAGAGTGGGTGGCTGACCTGCGTCGTAAATATGCCGTTAAAGTCAATGAAGAGGTGTTGAAAACCGTCAATAAGCACTAATGAAGAAATATCTTATTCTTTGGGCCGGGCTGTTCTCTTTGCTACCTGTCTGTGCACAGCAGAAAGATAGCATTAGTTCGGTGGTCGATGAAGTTATCTGGGTTGTAGGCGACGAAGCCATCTTGAAGAGTGAGGTGGAGGTGACTCGTATTCAGGCTGCGATGGAAGGTATGCGCTGGAACGGTGATCCTGATTGTGCCATCCCAGAGCATCTGGCCGTGCAAAAATTGTTTCTGCATCAGGCTGCCATCGACAGTATAGAGGTTAAGGAAACAGAAATCTCTGCAGCGACAGAGCGTCGTCTGGACTATATGATTCAGCAGATTGGATCACGCGAGAAACTTGAGGAGTACAGAAAGCAGAGTATGAGTCAGATGCGTCAGTCTATGCATGATGACCTGCGTGACCAGTTGCTGATTCAGCGCATGAAGGAGCATCTGGTAAAGGATCTCGTGGTGACACCTGCAGAAGTGCGTCGTTACTTTAAGAACATGCCGACGGATAGTATCCCCTATGTTCCTACAGAGGTGGAAGTGCAGATTGTTGCACTGACACCACGCGTATCAATAGAGGAAATCAACCGCGTGAAGGATGAGCTGAGAGATTATACTGATCGTATTAACAAAGGTGAGACATCGTTCTCAACACTGGCTCGTCTTTATTCTGAAGACCCAGGGTCGCGCCGTCAGGGTGGTGAACTGGACTATACAGGTCGAGGCCTGTTGGATCCTGCTTTTGCTGCTGTGGCTTTCAACCTGACAGACCCTACTAAAGTGTCGAAGATTGTGGAGTCGGAGTTCGGCTATCATATCATCCAGTTGATAGACAAACGAGGTGATAAGATTAAGGTACGTCATATTCTGCGCAAACCAGTGGTGAGCGACTCGGCAGTAAATATCTGTCTTTCGCGTCTTGATACAATTGCCGATGCCATCCGCGCCAATGTGGTGCCAGAGATGATTCGTAGTCAGCTTATCACGGTTCCTGATCATTTCTCGTTCGAAGATGCTGTCACTGTTTTCTCTGATGACAAGGATACCCGAAACAACCGAGGACTGATGGCTAACCGTTCGGAAAGTGGACAGACATCACGTTTCCAGTTGCAGGATTTACCTCCTGAGGTGGCAAAGGTAGTGGACACACTGAAGGTGGGACAGATATCAGCAGCATTCCCTATGATTAATGACCAGGGAAAAACGGTGTGTGTCATTGCTAAGCTGAAGAGTCGTACTGAAGGTCATAAAGCTACTATCACCGAGGATTTCCAGGTGATGAAGGAACTGGTGATGGAGAAGCGACGTGAGAAGATGCTTCACGATTGGGTGGTCCAAAAAATCAAGAGTACCTACGTGCGTTTGGGTGAGGACTATAAGGACTGCCAGTTCGAGTATGAAGGCTGGAATAGGTGATTTGCGTTTTTTGAGGTTTAAGGTTTGATATTTGAGGTTTGAGAAACAATCATTCTCATAATAATATAAAAGGCAGCAGAAGCATCGTTGTGATGCTTCTGTGTGCGCTATGTTTGATGGTGTTTGCTGGCACGACCTCACTTCCTGTGAAGCCTTTGAAGAAAACCGAAGGAAAACGTGTCTATCTGGTTCATGCTGATGAGCTGTGGTATGATAAATGGCGTAATAACGATGCTCAGGTGCTGCGTGGAAAGGTAGAGTTTGAACATGATGGAGCTCATCTTTATTGTGACAGCGCTAATTTCTTTGAGGCTAGCAACTCGTTTGAGGCGTGGGGTAACGTACGAATGGTGCAGGGAGACACGCTGTCGCTGACCAGCGATTATGGCTACTATGATGGTAATAATAAGTTCATGGAAGCCAAGGTGTTCTCGTCTGACAAACAGGTGGAACTTCGCAATCGTGCCACAACGCTCTATACCGATACCCTATATTTCGACCGTATTGATAATATGGGATATTATAATGACGGGGGAAAACTGGTAGATAAAACAACGACGCTGACCTCTATACATGGTGAATATCACACTGATACGAAAGATGCTTTCTTCACCGACCAGGTGAAGATGGTGGATAAGAGCTCGACACTACTCACAGATACGTTAGCATATAATACACGAACCAAGCTGGCTAATGTGATGGGACCCTCGGACATCTATTCTGGCAAAAGCCATATCTACTCTGAGATGGGTTATTATAACACAGATACTGAGCAGGCTGAGCTCCTGAAGCGGTCGGTGTTACATAATGAGGGGAAATCGTTGGTAGGAGACAGTATATGGTATGATGGCAAGACAAGCGTCAGTGAGGCATTCTGGAATGTGGTCTATACAGATTCCGTCAATCGTAACGGACTCCTCTGTAACTATGGCTACTATGACGATGCTACAGGCTATGCAATGTCTACCGATAGTGCTGTGTCATTTGACTACTCACAGCCCGACACGCTTTTTATCCATGCGGATACCTTCAAGATATTCTCGTATAATCTGGATACTGACTCTGTTTACAGGGAGCTATACGCGTATAATAAGGTACGCGCGTATAGGAAAGACGTTCAGGCTGTGTGTGACTCGATGGTGTACATATCGAAAGACTCGTGTATCACCATGTATCGTGATCCTATCGTGTGGAATCAGAATCAGCAACTCTTAGGTGAGGTCATAGAATTGTTTCTGAACGATTCTGTGGTGGACCATGCTCATGTTATCAATCAGGCGCTTTCTGTAGAGAAACTGCCTGACCCAGATCTTTTCAATCAGGTGTCGTCGAAAGAGATGTTTGCATTCTTCGTGGATGGCGAGATTCACGAGGCTAGGGCAGTAGATAATGTCCTGGCGGTCTACTATCCAGTGAATGAGTCGGACAGTACTTACGAAGGACTGGTCAGCCTGACTACCAGTGAACTGCGTATGCTGATGATAAAAAAGAAATTGGGAAGTATCTGGACGCCCAAGGCCGAAGGAGTCATGTATCCTATGTCACAGATACCACCAGAGAAACGTTTCCTGGATGGCTTCTATTGGTTTGACTATGTCAGGCCAGTCTCAAAGGAGGATATCTTCAACTGGCGACCCAAGAAGCCTGGAACAGAACTGAAGACGCTGCGAAGGAGAGGAGCAGGAACGAAGCAAGATAAAGTGAAGACCCTATAGTCAATTACCAGAGTGTTATGAGTGATGTCATACAGTTATTACCAGATTCGGTAGCCAACCAGATTGCTGCTGGTGAGGTTATACAGCGACCAGCTTCTGTGATTAAGGAGCTGGTTGAGAATGCTGTTGATGCTGGTGCCAGTCATATCAAAGTGCTGGTTGTTGATGCAGGTCGTACGAGTATTCAGGTCATTGATGATGGCTGTGGTATGTCTGAAACGGATGCCCGTTTGGCTTTTGAACGTCACGCCACCTCTAAGATTCGTCAAGCCGAAGATTTGTTCTCTCTTCAGACGATGGGCTTCCGTGGCGAGGCATTACCGTCAATAGCTGCTGTGTCGCAGGTGGAGCTGACTACTCGTATGGCAACTGAGGATGTTGGCGTGCGCCTCACACTTCAAGGGTCTCGGGTAACTGGACAGGAACCAGCCTCATGTCCTGTGGGTAGTAATTTCAAGGTCGATAATATATTCTTTAATGTTCCGGCTCGTCGTAAGTTCCTCAAGACAAACGCGACGGAACTGAATAATATCTTAATAGCCTTTGAGCGTATCGTGCTGGTCTATCCCTCTATCGAGTTCACGCTTTATAGTAATGGGATGGAACTGATGAGTCTTAAGGCAGGCAGTCTGAAACAGCGTATCACTGATGTCTTTGGAAAGAAGATGAGTCAGGATTTGCTGCCTGTTGAGGTGGAGACGTCCCTTTGTCGTATTACGGGATTCGTAGGAAAACCAGAGTCGGCTCGTAAGAAAGGAGGTCATGACTATTTCTTCGTCAATGGCCGTTTCATGAAGCATCCTTATTTCCATAAGGCAGTATGTAGTGCTTTCGAGCGCTTGGTGCCTGTTGGGATGCAGGTTCCTTATTTGATTTACATAGAGGTAGATCCTTCTGGCATAGATGTCAATATCCATCCTACGAAAACAGAAATCAAATTTGAGAATGAGCAGAACATCTGGCAGATTCTCTTAGCTGCAGTCAAGGATGCCATTGGTAAGTTCTGTGATGTTCCTACCATTAACTTTGATACGGAAGGTCGTCCAGATATCCCGATATTTGACCCCCAGCATGAATCGGTGCAGATGCCGCAGGTACATTATAGTCCTACCTATAACCCCTTCGAATCATCTTCCCCTAAAAGTACACGTTCTGGCTCTTATGACAAGAAGCCCAAGTCATCAGCTTTGCCAGATTGGGAGAAGCTATACGAACAACCTGTTGTAGAGCAAACGGAAGGCAAACTGTTTTCTGAAGTTGAGAGTGAAGGGTTCTCAGATATGCTTATCTCTGAGAAGTCGCCCGTACATTATCAATATAAGGGACGGTATATCATGACGGCAGTAAAGTCTGGCCTGATGATTATTGACCAGCAGCGAGCAGATATTCGCATCCGCTATGAACAATATATGAGTGCCATGAGGCAGAAGCCTGCCAGTTCACAGCGTGTGCTCTTCCCTGAGATGATAGAATTTTCTCCTTCTGACAGCATCTTGGTACAGAAGTTCTTGCCAGACCTCAGGCAGATGGGGTTTGATATCACATTCCTTGGCGGGGGTAGCTTCGTGGTTAATGGCATCCCTTCAGGACTCGAAGGACTGAATCCTGTGAACTTAGTTCGTAGTGTGGTGGCTGATGCTATTGACAAAGGATGTAGTGACGCTGAGGGTGTATATGCATCTCTGGCCCTCGGTCTGGCTCGCCATGCAGCTGTTCCTTATGGGCAGGTCCTGAGTAATGAGGAAATGGAACATCTTGTCAATGAGCTCTTTTCCTGTCCTAATGTAAACTACACCCCAGATGGGCATACAATACTCTGTATAATGCCTCAACATGATATTGAACAGCTTTTTGGCTAATTTTACTCTAAAATTGTGAAAAAATCACGGTTTTTAAAGTTTTTTTATGTTAAAAATGCATTTTGTTGCCTTTTTTGTTGGCAGTTTAAAATAAATTATCTACTTTTGCAACCAAATTATTGATATTATTGTTTTATAAAATACTAAAATTGTATGAAAAAGTTTTTGATGGTACTGGCTTTTGCCGGTGTATCTGTTGCCGGTATGGCACAGGAAGACGCAGCTTCTCTGAAGTATAGCGTTGCAACAAACTCATTCTGGAGCAACTGGTTCATTTCAGCTGATCTCGCTTATGGTGCATTCTACACAAACGAAGAAAAGGGAAATGACTTCGCTAAGGGTCTGTTTAAGGACTTCCGTCGTAACCTTGGTGCTTCTGTTGCTATTGGTAAGTGGTTTACTCCCGGCTTGGGACTTCGTACAAAGGCTACTGGTATCTGGGGCCGCAACGTACAGTCAGAGGACGCTAGCAACAATGCCATTAAGTTCATGAACGTTCAGGAGCAGGTTCTGTTCAACCTGAGCAATCTGTTCTGTGGTTACAATGAGACTCGTGTTTGGAACCTGATTCCTTACGCTGGTGTTGGTATGATCCGTAACTTTGATGACAATCTTAACGGTCATGCTGGAAGCCTTGGTCTGTTGAACACTTGGAAGCTGTCTAAGCATGTTGCTTTCAACATCGACCTCAGCTTCAATATCTCTGATGACGATGTATTCCCCGCAAAGCCTGGCTTCAACGCTGGCAACGGTGATGCTTATGGTCACAGCATTCCTTCTACCGATCGTTACTTCGCTGCTGAGGTTGGTCTGACCTTCAACCTGGGTAAGGCTACTTGGGACAAGGTGCCCGATGTTGACGCTATCAACGCTCTCCATCAGAGCCAGATCGACGCTCTCAACGCTCAGCTCGCTGACGCTAACGCCGAGAACGCTCGTCTGAACAACCTGCTGAAGAACCAGCCCAAGCCCGAGGCTCCCAAGACTATCACTGTTAAGGAGGTTTCTGCTGCTCCCGTATCTGTATTCTTCAACATCGGTCAGGCTAAGGTTGCCTCTAAGAAGGACCTCGTTAACCTGCAGGCTCTGGCTGACCTCGCAAAGAATAGCGACAAGTCTCTCGTAGTTACTGGTTATGCTGACTCTCAGACTGGTAGCGCTAGCTTCAACCAGACTCTGTCTGAGAAGCGTGCTAACACCGTTAAGGACGAGCTCGTTAAGATGGGCGTTGCTGAGAGCAAGATTCAGGTTGTTGCTGCTGGTGGTGTAGACGATATCTCACCCGTATCTTACAACCGTCGTGCTGTTGTTAGCATTAAATAAGTAAGTATAAAAGAAATAATAAAAATAAGACAAAGATGAAAAAGAATGTTTTGAAATTCGCTAGTCTCGCTCTTGGTCTCTGCGTGGCAACGGCTTTGACTTCATGCCACAGCGGTGAGGAGCAGGAAGAGACCACTGTCGTGAACAATGTTATTCAGTTGGAGACTCGTACACTTTTCGTTCACACTAACGTAAGTGCAACGGTTCAGGGTGTAGGCTTCAATTTCTCTAAGACTGGTGAGAATGTAGAGATTACCAATGCTCCTGCAAGTGGTCAGTTCAAGGTTTCTGCTGACGGTCGTCAGACTAAGACTATCAGCTTCAACTTCCAGGACGGTGCTGTTCTGTACTTCGATATCGAACTGGTATCTGCAGGTAAGGGCGTTCCTCAGGCTACTGCTGAGGCTGCTCCTGCTGGAACTGTGAACAATACTGATGGTAGTGATAACGCTGAGCAGACTGGTGTTGATGCTTCTATTGACTTCAATGGTGCTACCAATACTAACGCTTCTGCTACTGGTGACTATTCAATCACCGTGTTCACTCCCGATGCAACTAATACTTCTGTTGATGGTATTAAGAAGAATGACAAAGTCGCAGAGGCTCCTCTGGCTATCGAGTGCAAACCTGATGGCGCTGTATTCAGCTCTCCTATTAAGGTTTCTTTGAATATCCCTGGAAGTGCTGGTTATGAATTTAATGTTAAGAACGGTAACGATGTTGTTATTCCTGCTCGGGATGGTGACAAACTTACCGCTGACATTCCTCACTTCTCTGTTTGGGACGTTCTCTTGGTTATTACCTGTGGTGATCTGACCACTACAACTAAGGAGTATGAGACTGTTGCAGCTGCAAGCGATGGTAAGGCTACCCTTAAGGTTGATTATGGTTATGAGGCTGATGAGCAGACTAAGAATTCTCTTATCGCTAAGAAGCTGCTGAAGAAGATGTTCGGTAGAGAGAATACAGAACAGGTTTCTAAGACTGTTGCTTGGGAGAAGGTTGATGGTACTGCTACTGTAAAGGCTTCTCAGGTTGTTAAGACCTACAAGTTCAATTCTGCTCAGAAGAATCTTGAGGTCACTGTTTACGGTAAGGTTACAACCTCTGTTTCTATCGAGACCACAACTCCTGAGGAAGTTAAGACCCACGGTGGTGGTAGCAACTAATTAATTAGATTGTTATAACACTAAATAAAGTGTGCCATGCAGGTTTCCTGCATGGCATTCTTTTATTTATTATGTATCCAGACATTATCTAACGTGGAGTAGGGAATAGACCAGGCGAAAGTAAAACATGTTTTACTTTGTAAATGTATTAAGATAGTGTTTAATTGAGGATTAAATGTTGTTTTCTAGGCGCAAAAATGCTTTTTTTAGATAAAATAGCAAGAAAAGTGCGAAAAAATTTGGTGGTTTCAAAAAAAGTGCGTACCTTTGCACCCGCTTACAAGAAGTGAGGGCGTTTAGCTCAGTTGGTTTAGAGCATCTGCCTTACAAGCAGAGGGTCGGCGGTTCGAATCCGTCAACGCCCACAAAAGAGAGGTTGCAACAGAAATGTTGCAACCTCTTCTCTTTTTCGGCTCCTTTGTGGTGTGATATTTGTTAAATATCAAAAAAAGCGTATCTTTGCTTGAAATTTCTTATTTCTCATTTCTCTTTTCTCATTTATTCTTTGTACCTTTGCAATCTCATTGGATAATGTGATAACACAACATAGTATAATTAGGAATTAATAACATTAAATGGAACTGGACGTACTGACTGCCATCTCGCCTATTGATGGCCGTTACAGAAACAAAACCGAACAACTGGCAGGCTATTTTTCTGAGTATGCATTGATTCGTTACCGCGTTCGCGTGGAAATAGAGTATTTCATCGCACTCTGTGAATTGCCTCTTCCTCAACTGGAGAACTTTGACCATAGTCTCTTTGAACGGTTTCGTGACATCTATCGTAACTTCAGCGAGCAGGATGCTGCCCGCGTGAAGGAGATTGAGTCTGTGACTAATCATGATGTCAAGGCCGTAGAGTACTTTATCAAGGAACAGATTGATGCTATATCGAAGAGTCTGTCAGTGGATTTGAATCCTTTCAAGGAGTTCATTCACTTTGGCCTGACTTCTCAGGATATCAACAACACCAGCGTGCCTCTCTCTGTGAAGGAGGCTATCGACGAGGTGTATGTGCCTCTGCTGGAGGAGCTCATCGAGCAGCTTCACGACTATGCTGAGGAATGGAAGAATGTGGCTATGCTGGCCAAGACTCACGGACAGCCTGCTTCTCCTACTCGCTTGGGCAAGGAGATCATGGTTTATGTCTATCGCCTTGAAGAGCAGCTGAATGGCTTGAAGGATGTTCCTGTGACAGCCAAGTTTGGTGGGGCAACGGGTAACTATAACGCTCATCATGTGGCTTATCCGCAATATGACTGGCGTGAATTTGGCAATAAGTTTGTCAGCGAGAAACTGGGCTTGGAGCGTGAGCAGTATACCACTCAGATTTCGAACTACGACTGGTTGGCAGCTATCTTTGACGCTATGCGCCGTATCAACACTATCATTATCGACTTGGATCGCGACTTCTGGATGTACATCTCAATGGAGTACTTCAAGCAGAAGATCAAGGCTGGTGAGGTAGGCTCAAGCGCGATGCCTCATAAGGTGAACCCCATCGATTATGAGAATAGTGAGGGTAATCTTGGCATAGCTAATGCTATTCTGGGCTTCCTGGCACAGAAATTGCCTGTTAGTCGTTTGCAGCGCGATTTGACCGACTCTACTGTACTTCGTAATGTTGGAGTGCCTATGGGTCATGCTCTTATCGCTTTCCAGAGCACTTTGAAGGGTCTGCGTAAGCTTATTCTCAATGAAGAGAAGCTGCATGAAGACCTTGAGAATACCTGGGCTGTGGTGGCAGAAGCTATTCAGACCATCCTTCGTCGTGAGGCTTATCCTAATCCTTACGAGACGCTGAAGGCTCTGACGAGAACGAATAAGAAGATGGACGAACAGACCATCCACGAGTTCATTCAGACGCTTGAGGTCAGCGACGAGGTGAAGCAGGAATTGATGGCCATTACGCCTTGGAACTACACTGGAGTGTAAATGTGATTAATAACAATTATATAAAAGTAAACAGAGTAAAAAGCCGTGAGGCACATATTAACCTATTAAAAGATTTATGAATTATGGATTTTGAAAACGAAAAGAAACAAGAAGAACAGCAGGTGGACAGTAGCGCTAGCCGTGAGGGTTACCAGAAAGAGTTTCGTCCAGTAGGACGTTCGCCCCGTCCACGTATTCACACTGGTCAGCGTCCTGTCAACTATGAACGTGCCGGTTTTAACAAACAAGGTCAAGAAGATGAGGGCGGCTTCCGTCCTGAGGGTTTTGGTGCAGGATTGCAGAGTCAGGCCCCTCAGCGTAGCTATCGTCCCCGTCCTAATAATAATTACAATAATGGTGGCTATCAGCCCCGCCAGCAGGGTGACTATGGTCAGCAGCGTGGTGGCTATCAGCAGCGTCCTCAGGGTGGCTATCGTCCCCGTTACAATCAGGATGGCGACGAGCAGGGCTACCAGCCTCGCCAGCAGGGCGGCTATCAGCAGCGTGGCGGTTATGGCCAGCGTCCTCAGCCCCAAGGTGAATACGGTCAGCCACGTAGTGGCTATCAGCAGCGTGGCGGCTACCAGCAGCGTCCTCAGCAGCGTGGCGGCTATGGTCAGCGTCCTCAGCCCCAAGGTGAATACGGTCAGCCACGTAGTGGCTATCAGCAGCGTGGCGGCTATGGCCAGCGTCCTCAGGGTGGCTTCCGTCAGCGTACAGCCGACTACGATCCCAATGCTAAGTACTCAATGAAGAAACGTATTGAGTATAAGGAGGTTAACTACGATCCCAGTGAGCCTATCCGTCTGAACAAGTTCCTGGCTAATGCAGGTGTTTGCAGCCGTCGTGAGGCCGATGAGTTCATCCAGGCAGGTGTGGTGACCGTCAATGGCGAGGTTGTTACCGAGCTGGGTACCAAGGTGCTGCGTACTGATGTGGTGAAGTTCCACGAAGAGCCCGTATTGCTTGAGAAGAAGGTATATGTACTGCTCAATAAGCCCAAGGATTATGTGACAACGAGCGATGATCCCCAGCAGCGCAAGACTGTGATGGATCTGGTGAAGAATGCTTGTCCTGAGCGTATCTACCCCGTTGGTCGTCTCGACAGAAACACTACTGGTGTGCTGCTGCTGACCAATGATGGCGACCTGGCTTCTAAACTGACCCATCCTAAGTTCCTGAAGAAGAAGATCTATCATGTTTATCTGGACCGTAATGTGACGGCTCACGATATGCAGCAGATTGCTGAGGGTATCACACTCGATGATGGTGAAATCAAGGCTGACGATATTCAGTATGCTGATCCCGTGGATAAGAAGCAGGTTGGCATCGAGATCCATTCAGGTAAGAACCGTATCGTACGTCGTATCTTCGAGAGCTTCGGCTATAAGGTGCTGAAGCTGGACCGTGTGCAGTTTGCTGGTCTCACCAAGAAGAACCTGCGTCGTGGTGACTGGCGTTACCTCACCGAGGAAGAGGTAGACCGTCTGCGTATGGGATCTTACGAATAGTGATTAATTAATAATATGAAAAGAACTAAGATAATTGACGTGCTGAAAAGCACGGAATTTGGAAAGGAAGTCTGCGTGAAAGGCTGGGTGCGCACGCATCGCTCTTCAAAGGCAGTAGACTTTATAGCATTGAACGATGGCTCTACCATCAACAACGTTCAGGTGGTGGTCGACCCCACTAAGTTCGATGAGCAGTTGCTGAAAGACATCACGACTGGTGCTTGTATCTGTGCCGAGGGTATCTTGGTAGAGAGCCAGGGTGCTGGTCAGTCTTCAGAGATTCAGGCTACCAATCTGGTGGTTTACGGTCTCTGCGGCAATGACTATCCTATGCAGAAGAAGGGTCAGAGCTTTGAGGCCATGCGTAAGAATGCTCACATGCGTCTGCGTACCAATACCTTTGGTGCTGTGATGCGTATCCGTCACAATATGGCGATGGCAATTCACACCTATTTCCACGAGCACGGCTTCTATTATTTCCACACCCCGCTGATCACAGCTTCTGACTGTGAGGGCGCAGGAAATATGTTCCAGGTGACCACCAAGAACCTCTACGACCTGAAGAAGGACGAGCAGGGAAAGATTATCTACGACGATGATTTCTTTGGCGAGCAGACCTCACTGACCGTTAGTGGACAGCTAGAGGGTGAGCTGGGAGCTACGGCTCTGGGTGCTATCTACACCTTCGGACCTACCTTCCGTGCTGAGAACTCAAACACCCCTCGTCACTTGGCAGAGTTCTGGATGGTGGAGCCTGAGGTGGCCTTCATTGACCAGGAAGAGCTGATGGACCTTGAAGAGGACTTCATCAAGTACTGTGTGAAGTGGGCCCTCGATAACTGTAAGGACGACCTTGCATTCCTTAATAAGATGATCGACAAGACGCTGATAGAGCGTCTGGAAGGCGTGTTGAAGGAGACCTTCGTTCGCCTGCCTTATACTGAGGGTATCAAGATCCTGCAGGAGGCTATCAAGAACGGCAAGAAGTTCGAGTTCCCCTGCAACTGGGGCGATGACCTCGCTTCTGAGCACGAGCGCTACCTCGTAGAGGAGCACTTCAAGAAGCCCGTTATCATGACTGACTATCCCCGTGCCTTCAAGTCGTTCTATATGAAGCAGAATGAAGAGCAGGGCGAGGGTAGCGTAGGCTACAAGGGCGCTGTGGCTCCTGGTCCTACCATGCAGGGTACTGACGTGCTGTTCCCGCAGATTGGTGAGATTATCGGTGGTTCTGTTCGTGAGGAGAGCTACGATAAGCTGATGAGCGAGGTAGAGCGTCGCCAGATGGACAAGACTCATCTGTGGTGGTATCTCGACACCCGCAAGTGGGGCTCATGCCCTCACGCAGGTTTCGGCTTAGGTTTCGAGCGTCTCATCCTGTTTGTAACAGGTATGCAGAACATTCGCGACGTGATACCTTTCCCACGCACACCGAAGTCTGCAGAGTTCTAAGAATAAAGAAAAGGAAGCACCCGCTTCCTTTTTTTTTTGTTATAATTATTTGTCGTTTCGATTATTTTGCTTATATTTGCACCCAGAAACGAATATTAACTTAAAAAACTAAGCTTATGAAGAAATTATTGGTCTTAGGTTGCATGCTGCTGGGTGTTACCTCCATGCAGGCACAGTCACAGGAGTGGAATGAATGGAATGGCAACAACATCTTCGAGCATGTAGGTGTTGGCGTTGGTTTTGGTCTCACGGGTATCACCATCGATGTAGGTTCTGATATTACCGATTATCTCACCATTCGTGGTGGTATGGACATCTTCCCTTCTGTTTCGAAGGACTTTGATGTGAATATTGGTTTTGAGTCTTCATTCAAGAAGAGTGATGTCCCTGCCCGTTATGCTGTTCCTAATAACAAAGTGAAGATTGAGGGTAAGACAGGTTTGGGCGCAGGTCATCTGTTGTTCGATATCCATCCTTTCAAGAACGCATTCCGCGTTACTACAGGTCTATATTTCGGTAAAAAAGAGATTATCACGGTGCAGAACAAGGATAATGCCGATTTCATAGGTATCGCAAACTGGAACAAGGATGTGCAGGCAACTCCTATGCCAGCTGACCTTGCTGCTCTTGCAGCCCTTCATGGTGGCTCACTGCCTCGCATTGGTGTAGAGATGGGCGACTACTTCTTGGCTCCTGATGAGAATGGTCATGTGGATGCCAGTATTAAGGTGAACGCGGTTCGTCCTTATGTAGGTATTGGTGTTGGCCGTATGGTGCCAAAGAACAGTCGCCTGACCTGTAACTTTGACTTTGGTGTGCAGTTCTGGGGCAAGCCTGAGATTTATCTGAATGGTAGCGATGGCGAGAAGAAGCTGGAGAAGAAAGACCTCGGCAACGATGGTGACGAGGTTCTCGATATCCTCAGTAAGATTACGGTTTATCCGCAGCTTACCGTCCGTTTGGTAGGAAGAATCTTCTAATAGAAAAGTCTTAGACGAGAGCAATCCCCTCGTCAGAAATAGTGATAAGTCGTCGGCGGTATAAGTCGCCGATGGCTTTTTTGTATGCTTTCTTCGATACCTTGAAGCGGTCGTAGATAAGCGTGGCATCGCTCTTGTCTCCTAAGTCGCAGTGGCCATCGTTTTCGTAGAGATAACGTAATAGAACCTCGGCAAAGTCAAGCGTGTGCTGACGCCCTGTAGGCTGTAGCGTGATGTCAATCTTTCCATCCTGCCTCACATGGTCCACATAGGCCGAGAGACGGTCGCCAGTATGCAGAGACTGGAATATCTGATTATCATAGATCTGTCCCTGATAGCGGTTGTTGATGATGGTCTTAAAGCCCAGGTCGGTCTTCTGCCAAACAAGACAATCCACGTTAGTGCCATGAGTGAGCTGTGGCAGTTCCTCAACAGATGGTACTTCAATATGCTTCTCCACCTTGGCAGTGGCCATCAGTCGATGGGTCTCTGTGTCTTCCATCACATAGACCACATAGTGCTTGCCCACCTCCATGCGCTGTTTCTGCTCACGGAAGGGACAGAAGAGGTCTTTCATCAACCCCCATTTGAGGAAAGCCCCGTATTGGTTAGTCCATGCTACCTCCAGACAGGCAAACTCTCCAACCTTGGCCAGCGGCTGTTCTGTGGTGGCTACGAGGCGCTCGTCCTGGTCTAAATAAAGGAATACCTCAATATCTTGCCCAATAGACAGGCCCTGCGGCACATATCGCTTAGGGAGCAGGATGTCGCCACTCTGTTCGTCGCCTTCTAAATAGAGTCCCTGCTCAGCATGTCTGATGACTTTCAGGGTGTTGTAGTCTCCGAGCTTAATCATGGTTCTGTGGAATTTAAAGGACTGATGATACTCACAGGAGTGTCTAACAAACCGTCCTTCATGTGGATAGTGCGGTCTGTGATGGTAGCCAGTTGCTCATCATGTGTGACAATGACGAAGGTCTGTCCGAATTTGTCGCGAAGGTCGAAGAAAAGCTTATGCAGTTCTTCCTTGTTCTTTGTGTCGAGTGAACCACTGGGCTCGTCTGCCAAGATAACGGCAGGGTTGTTGACCAAGGCACGGGCCACAGCAACACGCTGCTTCTCGCCACCACTTAGTTCGTTGGGCTTGTGGTTGGCGCGGTCGGCCAGCCCCATAAACTGCAAGAGCTCTGTGGCACGTTCTTTTGCTGCCTTTTTTGAGGTTCCAGCGATATAGGATGGAATCATGATGTTCTCGATAGCTGTGAACTCTGGCAGCAGTTGATGAAACTGGAACACGAAGCCCAGGTGCTTGTTGCGGAAGTCGGCCAGCTTGCGTTGCGAGAGGGTGCTGGTATCGACAGAGTCGATACATACGGAACCAGTGTCGGGCTTATCAAGGGTGCCTATGATCTGTAGGAGTGTGGTCTTTCCGGCTCCGCTGGGGCCAACGATGCTCACCACCTCGCCTTTGTCGATGTGGAGGTCAATGCCCTTGAGCACTTGTAGTGAGCCGAAGCTCTTGGTGATATTTTCTATTTTTATCATGGGAATTATGGGTCTAATGGGTTAGTGGGCGTTGTGTGACTTCTGAAACCAGTGGAGTAGGGTGTCGTAGATACTGCTCTCCTCGTGGTGCTGGGCTTCGGTGAAGCTCATCTTCTCTTCCTTCGTATTACCATACTGGTCAGGGAAGATAATCATCAGGTTAGTACCCGAGAAATACTTGGTGAGTTCATCGGGCAGACGGTCGAGGGCTGTCTTATAGCTGATGGTGCCTTTACGGGCAGTAACGACTACCAGGAGATTATCATTGGCAATATGGCTGGCCAGATTGGGCAGCTCGTTCCAATGCGACATCTGTGTGTATTCTGCCCTTACGTTGGGGTGCTGGTTGTTGATGTATTGCTTGATAAGCTTTAGCGAGTCCTCGCGACCATGAAACTGCACGCGACAGTCCAGCTGACCTGCAAAACGACAGAGACGCTCCAGCCAGCGATTGAAGCCAGGCTCGAACTCAGCCCTGCTGGGCACGGCCACCTGAATGCGGCGCAGGGTGCTGAGGGGCTGTGTGAATCGCATCAGTAGAATCTGACGGTTCAGGCCGTTGTAGAGGCTCTGGATGAACTCTCCCCAGAACTTCTTGGTCACCTCGGTGTGAACGTGCATACCCATCACAATCTCAGAGCAGCCACTCTCACGGAAAGCATGCTTGATGCCGTTGGCAATGTTGGTGGCCAGTCGTACTTGCGTCTGCATCTGAATATCCGAGGCGCTGGCCTGACGTTGCAGCAGTTCCAGCAGTTGTATGCCCTGTTCACGGTCCTTGGCGCTGTTCTCTCCATCGTAAACCACGTTGAGTGCTACGAGTTCGCGTTTCAGCTTCTGGTTCTTGGTCAGCTGTGCCAGCTCCAGCAGCTGCGGGGCAATCTCAGGATACTTTACGCAGACCATGATCTTCTCGTCGTCCTGCTGAGGCTTTTTCATGTCGGGCAGTGCCCTTTCGTTGAACACGATTTCCTGAGAAGCATGTTCTGTCATCAGGGTTGAGATGACGCAGGTGACAAGAATCATGATAACCACACCATTGAGCATATTATCGTCAGCCAGTGTCGTCCCGTCATCCATGAGCAGTCTTCTACCAACCATCACCATAGCAATGGCGCCAGCGGCATGTGCCGAGGTGAGTCCGAACATCATGTGACCCTCTG
This sequence comes from uncultured Prevotella sp., assembly GCF_946407605.1. Taxonomy (GTDB): domain Bacteria; phylum Bacteroidota; class Bacteroidia; order Bacteroidales; family Bacteroidaceae; genus Prevotella. The sequence goes on along the minus strand of NZ_CAMJOS010000001.1, from coordinate 103,133 downwards.
CTTTCGTCAGCCTGAACAGTAAGGCTGAGACATAAGCAGCCAGCGCCTTTCCGAAGGTGCCGAAGAAAGCGATGAGCAGTACGATACCCCAAATCTCTGCTCCACCAGTCAGCGACCGCAGGTTGATGAGCATTCCCACGCCAATCAGGAAGTAGGGAATGAAGATGGCATTACCAATGAACTCAGTGCGGTTCATCAAGGGCGACACGTGCGGTATATACCTATTTAATATAAGTCCGGAGAAGAACGCACCAAAGATGCCCTCCAGCCCGATAAAGGCTGACAGCGCAGCACTAAGGAACATGACGGCGATGACGAAGATATACTGCATCACGGAGTCACTATAGCGTCGCAGGAAATAACGTGTCAGACGGGGTATCAGTAAGATGCTGCCAGCACAGAATGCTGCGAACTTCACAACGAAAAGTAGCCAGAACAGCCATCCGCTGTCCTCGCTGAACGTTCCTACCAGTCCTGCCAGCATCACCAGCGCCATAAACAAGGAGAGCATGGACGATCCTACACTGAGCATCACGCTCGAGTTCTGTTGCAGACCATAGCGTCCAATGATAGGGTAGGCCACCAGCGTGTTCGAGGCCATGATACATCCCAGCAGGAACGAGGCTTTTGCCGAGTATCCCAGTATGCTGATGGACATTACATAGGTGAGGATAAGCGGTACCAGACAGGTGAGCAGCCCGAAGATAACCAGGCGTTTCGAGTTCTTCTTGATACTCTCCAAGTCCATCTCCAGACCAGCCAGAAACATGATGTAGTAAAGACCCACCTGTCCGAACACCTCAAACGAGATGTCACGTTGCAGCAGGTTAAAGCCGTGCTCGCCAATGAGTACACCAGCCAGCACCATGCCGATGATATGCGGAATACGCAGCTTACTCATCACAATAGGTGCGAAGAGAATGATGAGCAGCACCACGAAGAAAATCAGCGTGGGGTCCTTTATCAGCGGCTCTATGATGTCTGGTGTTTGCATTTTGTTTGCAAAGATACTCATTTTTCTGCAAATCCTTGGTTAAAAACCAAATTTTTCTGCCAAAATGATAGATTATTGGCGGAAAAGTTGTAATTTTGCACGCAAAAATTAAATAAACAGGATATGAAAGTAGCTATTGTAGGCGCGAGCGGCGCCGTTGGTCAGGAGTTCCTGAGACTGCTCGACGAGAGAAATTTCCCTATGGACGAACTGGTTTTGTTTGGTTCTGAGCGTTCTGCCGGCACCAAATACACCTTCCGTGGCAAGGAACTCACCGTCAAGCTTTTGCAGCATAATGATGACTTCAAGGATATCGATATTGCCTTCACCTCTGCTGGTGCTGGCACCTCGAAGGAGTTTGCCGAGACCATTACCAAGTATGGTGCCGTGATGATTGACAACAGCTCAGCCTTCCGTATGGACGACGATGTGCCCTTGGTGGTGCCTGAGTGCAATGCTGAGGATGCCCTGAAGCGCCCTCGTGGCATTATTGCCAACCCCAATTGCACCACTATTATGATGGTGGTTGTACTGCAGCCGCTGGAGAATATCTCGCACATCAAGCGCATCCACGTCTCTTCTTATCAGAGTGCCTCTGGTGCTGGTGCCGCTGCTATGGCCGAGTTGCAGCAGCAGTATAAGGAGATGGTAGAGACTGGCGAGGTGAAGACGGTGAAAAAATTCCCGCATCAGCTGGCCTACAACGTCATTCCCCAGATTGACGTCTTCCAGCCCAACGGTTATACCAAGGAGGAGATGAAGATGTACAACGAGACGCGTAAGATTATGCATACCGATGCCAAGTGTTCGGCTATGTGTGTGCGTGTCAGCTCGTTACGCTCTCACTCTGAGTCTGTTTGGATTGAGACTGAGAAGCCTATCAGCGTTGAGGAGGCCCAGAAAGCTATCGCTGCAGCTCCTGGCTGTACGCTGGTCGATGACCCTGCAAACCTCGTCTATCCCATGCCTCTGGAGACTGCTGGCAAGGATGATGTGTTCGTGGGACGCGTTCGCAAGGATATCTCTGACGAGAATGGTCTCACTTTCTGGCTCTCTGGCGACCAGATTCGCAAGGGTGCGGCCCTCAATGCCGTGCAGATTGGCGAATATCTGGTGCAGAAGAAAGATTTGCCCTGCTTCGCATAATATCACGGAGTTCGCAAAAAAATACGACACGAATTACATCTTTATATTCATTCTGATAGGGTCTTTGCTTCAAAGGCCCTATCTTTTTGCCCTATAAAGCCCTTTTCTTAATTTTTTTAGAAGAAAGTGCGGTAGTTTAAAAGATTTTTTGTATTTTTGCACCTGCAAATTAATATTAATTTATTTTTACTATTCTAACTAACTTTTACTACAAATGAAAAAACTATCACTTTTCATTGTGAGTGCGATGATGTCGATATCATCGTATGCACAAGAGGATGTTACCCATTACATCCAAAATGCCAGCTTTGATGCTGACTTGACTTGGCAGGCCGATGGCTCCAAGAAGGAGATCGTCGACCAGTCTAAAGTGCTGAGTGACCGTAGTTTAGCAGGTGTTGCTGCTGACGGTTCGCTCTATGCTATTGTGAATCCTACGACCCCTAAGAGCCGTCAAGACGGTCGTACCTTCGATGCTACCAACGGTTTCGTTGGTCAGATTCAGGGATGGGAGTGGGTCAATCTTGACAATCCTGATAAACCCAATCCACGCATTGAGAGTAAGGCTTGCGAATGGGTTTATTTCGGTGTTCTTCCCTATGAGCTTGGTGCTACTGCAGTACCTATTGCCGACGATGGCACTGGCTATCTGAGCGTTCCAGCCAAGCCTTCTGCTTTCGAAGGTGGCGACGGTGCCCTTTACCTCCGTGCCGGATGGGGTAACTCGTTTGCCTACAAGCAGGTGGTGAATCTGCCTTGCGCCAAGTATCGTCTTGAGTACTGGACCATCAACGTCAACAATGGCACCTCGGCTACTGCTACCGACCTGTCTCAGATCGTTTGCCGTAAGGAGGTCTTCAAGGAAGAAGGTGGTGCAGCGCTGACAGCCAAGGAATGGACCAAGCACGAGTTTGAGTTTACTCCCACCGCAGAGTTTACTATCCAGTTTGGATTCCAGGCTGCTAATTCCAGCTCGAACAATACCCCTTGGGTGTTTATCGATGGTATCAAGCTTTATAAGATAGGTGAGGCCAACCGCGAGGAGCTGCTGAAGTCAGACCTTGACGACCTGGCTGTTGAGTGTCAGGACCTGGCCAATACTGCCGCTGGTGCCCGTTTTGACGGTCTGGCAGCCTATATAACAGACTATATCTTCGAGATTGAAGACGCTATGGGAGGTGATGCCGACGAGATGGAGGCTGCGCTGAGGGCAGCCAACGCCCGTGTGGCAGAGTTCCGTCAGGCCATTGCCGAGATGTCAACCGTCAATGCCATGCTGAACAAGATGGATAACCTGCTCAAGACCACTAACTATGCCGGTAAGACCGCGTTTGAGGCAGCCTACCAGAAGATTCTGGGCTACAAGCAGAATCAGCCTGGCGAGGGCGTTGACGTGGTGGCTCAGATTCTGGGTGCCGTAGAAGAGGCTACAGCAGCTATCAAGGCTTACTACCTGTCGCAGGTGGCTACCATTGATAATCCTGCTGACTATACCATCTTCATCCAGCATCCCTGGTTCATCAATACCGATGCAGAACCTCTGTGGCAGGATAATACATGGGTATTCCCCAAGAGGTATGACGAGGAGACTAGCGAGGACCGCTATATTGATGGTAGCGCCTCAAGTCCTGACCTGAACAGCGATGGCTGGGTGAACAACAGTACTGCTGGCGGTGGCGACAACCGTCTGAACTGGAAGGCAGAGCGTAGCTGCTGGAATGCTTGGAACAACAACTTCACAGGTATCGAGTCTGTGGGACAGACCATCACCGACCTGCCTAATGGTTACTATACAGTGGCTGCCGACCTGATTACACAGTCTGGCTGCCTGAACGACCAGCATGTCTATGCACAGACCACCGCAGGCAAGAAGATTTCTACGCAGACACTCTCTTTTGAAGGTATGGATACCAACGAGTGGGAGACCATCAGCATGACTGCCGAGGACAAGGTATTGGTGGTTGACGGCAAGCTGACCATCGGTGCCGAAGGTACTGGTACTGGCAGCGGTGCTACAGGTTGGTTCTGCGCTACCAATTTCAAGCTCTACTATCTGGGCGAGGCTACCGAAGCTGATATGCTCCAGGCGCTGGAGGCTACCTATAATACCATTGGTACTGAGGCTGTCCAGCTGGCAGAGACCATGCACTTCGCTGCTGACAAGAAGGCGCTGAACGATACCCTCGCAGCTTATTTCAACAAGGCCGAGAAGGACGTACAGGGTTATGTGAATGCCATCAATGTGATGACCGAAGCTCTGAACGTGGCCAAGACCAGTGAGGCAAAGTACTATGACTACCTGCCTACACAGGAGACCATCGACGAGAATCCTGACCTGCTGAGCAGCAAGACCCTGCTTTGGGTGAAGGAGCTTATCGAGGGTAGGGAAGTGGAAGACCATGAGCCCTTCGGTGTTTCAATGCCTATCGCCCGTTTTGCTTATAACTATGTGATGATGTGGATTGCCAGCGACGAGGCTACCTATACCAAGATGGATGCTACCGTAGAGCTGCTGAAGAACTACGTGAACACCTATGCTCCTGTCTATCGTGAGGCCGACGAGGTGGCTAGCGCTGCCCAGCCCACTGGTAAGAAGGTGCTCACCGACCTGATGGCAGAACAGATGGCTTCACTCACGGCCGAGATGCAGCCCAAGAGCGTTGTCGATACCTATGTCAGCGACCTGAAGAAGGCGATGATTGGCGTGGAGAAGCAGAATATCTGGGACGATACCAATGCCGACGACTATACCGTTTATATCACCAATCCTAATGCTGAGGCCCTCGACGGATGGGACATCGTGCTGGGTAATGGCGATGGCAATGGCGAGAAGAGCGGACAGTGGTATGACGGTACTGGCACACGCTATTTCGACTCTTATCACTCTGAGGATATCAACGACGAGACTACTGGCGAGACCACACATATCGGTCTCATTGGCTTCAAGGCCTCGCAGCTGGTGAAAGACCTGCCCAACGGAACCTATAAGGTGGGTGTCTATACCCGTACGCCTGCTGAGGGTGCTTACATCTTCGCTGGTGTGACCGACACCATCTTCGTAGAGATTCCTCTGGACTACTACATCGACGAGAGCACTGGCGAGCCCGCTATTGCCAGCGATAAGTACGGTCCTATCTGGGAAGAGGCAAGGGATGCTGTGGATCAGGGTGTTGCTACCGACCTGCAGTATGACATCTACAATGCCAACAGCTCACAGGGACGCGGCTGGAAGCATCAGGAGATTACCGACCTGGTGGTGACCAACCACGAGCTGTTCATTGGTACCATGTGCGGCACCGAGGCAAGCAAGACGGAGAAGGTCTTCGCAGGCAACTGGTATTCTGTGGGCGGATGGACGCTGACACTCATCACCAAGGGTGACAACACAGGATGGGAAGGTCCGTTGACAGGTATCGAGACCATCATGAACGACAATACCGTTGCTGACGGTATCTATACTGTTGCCGGTGTGAAGACGGGCAAGCTGCAGCGCGGTTTGAATATCGTTGTTCGCAATGGCAAGGCTATGAAGATTATGATGAAATGATCGTATAACTATAGGCCCTGTGCTTTCAACAGAGAGCACAGGGCTTTCATACAAAACAACAAACTTAATGGCGGTCCGATAGGATAGCCCAACAAAGATGAAAACAAAGAAAGCACACCTTATTAATATACACGCACGCGTGAGAGATGTGCTTCACAATATATAAAAGAGGGATTAAATTTTAAAAACAATTAATAACTTAAAAATGTATGAATAACCGCTTTAGTGTTTTGGCAAGGAAGATATGCATTGCGTTTTCCGCTGCCATGATTTGTGGGGGATTCACGGCATGTAAGGATGACTACGACCTGGACGATGAGGGTAACTACCCCTCATGGCTTGGAGGTAGCATCTACGAAGCCCTGAAGAATCCAGAATCCCTACAGAAGTCGGACGGTCTTGTTCTGACGGGTTCTTTCAACAATTACCTCAGGTTGATTGATGATTTGGGCTACGCAGAAACAATGTCCAGAACGGGTTCTAAGACTGTGTTCGTGGCTAATGATGAGGCCTTCGAACGCTTTTATGCTAACAACCAGTGGGGTGTCAAGTCCTATGACGACCTGACAGTCTCCATGAAGAAGCAGCTGCTTTATGCATCGATGCTCGACAATGCCCTGTTGGTTGAGATGTTGTCAAACATTTCAGGTACTTCCGACGAACCTATCGTTCCAGGTATGGCCATGAAACATCTGACCAGTTCCACGGTCCTTGACACCATCACCTATCTGAAAGATCAGTCTGAGATGCCTCTCAACAACGACTATTGGAAAAAATATTATAATCGCGGTATTCATCTGGTCATGGATAATACCCGTCCAATGATGGTGCACTTCACAGAAGAGCAGATGACCACAAATGGTATCACCACACGTGGCGCAGACAGCGACTTCGAAGTCATCACAGGTACCAAATACGACCCGACCGAGCATTCTGCCTATGTCTTCCGCAATAAGATTATCAGTGCTGATATTACCTGTAAGAACGGTTATATCCACCAGATGGAAGACGTGCTGGTGCCACCGGGCAACATGGCTCAGGTGCTTCGCAATAGCAGCGAGAGCTCGCTCTTCAGTCGTATGCTCGACCGCTTTGCAGCTCCCTATTATGATGCAGGTACCACCCGCAACTATAATGACTATGCCCAGGCCAACAATCTGCCACAGATTGACAGTATCTTCCAGATGCGATACCTGAGCGGCTATTCTCAGGGTGCATCGCTGATGAAAGATCCCAATAATGTGACTGTTGACAATGGCTTGTCATACGACCCGGGATGGAACAACTACGACAATGGTACGGGCGAAGACAGTTATAGCGACATCGCTTGTATGTTTGCTCCTACCGACTCTGCCTTGGCTGAGTTCTTCATCAATGGCGAGGGTAAGTTCCTGATGGAGGAGTTTGGCGTCAAGGAAGGTGGCGTGGTCAAGAACGATAAAGAACATCTGGCCGAGAATATCGACTCTATCCCCTTGCTGAACGTACAGCAGCTGGTAGACAACCTCATGAAGCGTTCTTTCGTGGGCAACGTGCCTTCGAAGTTCGGCAATGTGATGGATGAGGCTAACGACCCCATGGGTATCTCGCTGAATGTGCTCGACCGTAAGGATAATAAGTATAATGTGAAGATTGCCAACAATGGTGTCATCTACATGCTGAACAAGATGTTTGCTCCTCCTTCGCTGGTGGCTGTGTCGGCTCCTGTTACGCTGAAGAGCAACATGCGCATTATGAGGGTGGCTGTCAACGATGGTAAGAAGACCACACCGTTGGGACTCAACCTGAACTACTATGCTTATCTGTTGGCTATGAGTGCTAACTACGGCTTCTTTATCCCTACCGACGATGCTTTCGAGCGTTATTATATTGATCCTTCGTCATTGTCAGATGATGAGCCTCGTGCCCTGAAGTTCTACTATCAGGACAAGACACCTTTCGTATATTGCTCAGCATGGAAATGCCTGAAGAATGCTGAAGGACAGTGGGAGATTGGCGACTCTGTCGGTCGTGTGACTTCTTCTGCCTTCACATCACAGTTCAAGGATATCCTGAACTATCACACCATCGTCCTTGGCGATGGCGAGGTGATGGGAGCCAATGGCAACAAGTTCTATAAGACCAAGCATGGTGGCGCAGTACTGTTTGAGAATGGTGTGGTGAAGAGTGGCGCTCAGATTGAAGGAAGCGTTCCTGTGTCAACCATCACACAGGTCTATCCCCAGAAAAACGGTAGTGCCTATGCCATTGACCATATCATCCAGGCTCCTCAGCGCTCTGTGTTGGCTGTGCTCGAAGAGGATAGCGCCACTACAGCACGCTTCTCTGAGTTCCTGACGCTGTGTAGCGATTTGGATATGGATGAGCTGATGATGTTTGCCAGCGACCGTCTGGCAGAAAAGAACGATGTGACAAAGAAGTTCCGTTATGAGGCCTATCATCCCTTTGCCAATAAGAATGGTCTGACCGATAACGTGAACTACTTCAACTCATATAACTATACGGTATATGCGCCTGACAACGACGCTATGCAGAAGGCTTATGCCCTGGGTCTGCCCAAGTGGAGCGATATCAAGGCCATCTACGATCCTATCAAGGATCAGTTCGAGACAGAGAAGGCCGCTAAGAACATCAGTCCTGAGATTCAGGCTGCTCGCGACAAGGCTCTGGCAATGGTTGAGGCCATCAACGACTTTATCCGTTATCACTTCCAGGACAACTCTGTCTATTCTGACAATGTCATTGACGCAGGTGTCTATTCTACCGCTTGTACCGATACCCTGGGTATCCGTCAGCGCCTGACAGTAGGCGGTGGTGGTGGTCAGATGACTGTTACCGACAACTCTGGTCAGGTTATTACTATTGATGCCAGCAGTACATCAAAGTATGTGAACATTATGGCTCGCGACTACGAATTGAATAAGAAGTCGCATGTCATCAACAATTCTTCGTTTGCCGTAGTACATCAGATCAGTACTCCGCTGAATTCTCATGCTGATGGTGCTCGTTACGACGCTTTGTGGAATGGTGCTAACTCCAGAGCGCGTCTTGGTGCCTACCGTAAGCAGTTCGAGAGTCGTTTCTTTGACCGTTATGATGTGACTTTGAAATATTAGAAAAAGGAAGAATTAAAAACTGAAAGATTATGAGACTACGAAATATTTTAATACTTGCATTTTTTAATATTTTCATGTTCGCTATCAGCGCACATGCACAGCAGCTTCGTATCTCGGGTACTGTGAACGATGCTATGGGTCCCATCATGATGTGTAACGTGGTGGAAATCGATAATAACAACCGTATCGTGTCTAACGCACAGACCGATTTCAACGGTAACTTCTCGATGACCGTAAAGAATGCAAAGAACAAACTGAGAATATCGTATGTGGGTTACAAGACGCAGACACTCGCCATTGGCACACGTACGAAGTTTAATGTAACCCTGCAGGATGCAACGCAGATCAAGGAGGTAACCATTACTGCCAAGCGTAAGTTCAACCAGGGTGGTCTGGCCATCCCTGAGAAGGAGGTCTCTGTGGCCGCACAGACATTTAACATGAGCGAGGTGGAAGGTCTTGCCTTTACCTCTGCCGATGAGGCCCTGCAAGGTCAGATTGCCGGTCTGGATATTATCTCTAACTCTGGTAACCTGGGTGCCGGTACTACCATGCGTCTGCGTGGTGTCACCTCTATCAATGGTAACTCTAACCCGCTGATTGTGGTCGATGATAACATCTTCGATAATCCTGACGAGAACTTCGACTTCCAGAATGCTAACGAGGAGACCTATGCCTCACTGCTTTCTGTGAACCCCTCTGATATCGAGGATATCCAAGTACTGAAGGACGCTGCTGCTACGGCAATCTGGGGTTCTCGCGGTGCTAACGGTGTTATCTCTATCCGCACAAAACGTGGTGCACGTGGTGCTGTGCGAGTAGACTACTCTCTCCGTGTGCAGGCCAGCTGGCAGCCTAAGGGTTATAACCTGCTGAATGGTGATGACTACACCATGATGCTCAAGGAGATGTACTATAACCCCCAGCAGAGCTCTTCTGCCACAACGAATATCAACGAGATTAACTACAACCGCTCGTGGGCAGAGTTCGAGAACTGGAACAACAATACCGACTGGGTTGATGAGGTCACACAGACATCATGGAGCCAGTATCACTATGTAACCATCTCTGGTGGTGGTGAGAAGGCTAACTTCCGTGTGTCTGCTGGTTATGACCATCAGAATGGTACTATCATCAAGCAGACGCTGGACCGTTTCACCACGAAACTGGCGTTGGACTATTTCGTGAGTGACCGTATCAAGTTCAGTACCACCTTCCCGCTCACCTATACGGCTAACAACCGTAACTATGATGATAACATCCTGGGACGTGCCCAGAAGATTGCGCCAAACATGAGCGTATATCGTCAGAATGCCGATGGCAGCAATACGGATGAATACTATGCCATGCTGCCTTTAGGTGCTAACAACGATATCGGTTCTTATGTTGCTGGTACATCATCATTGCAGTTGAGCAAGATTCGTGACCTGGGTAACCCTGTTGCCATTGCTAACCTGGCTTGGCGTAAGGAGAAGACCTATCGTATCTCGCCTGAGTTCAAGCTCGACTATGACCTGCTGAGCAAGGACGACCAGCATACCCGTCTGAAGTACACGGGTCTGGTCTACCTGGATATCTTCTCTAAGAGCGAGCCAAAGTTCTGGCCAGGCTCTCTGGAGACCAAGGGTCATACTGATGGTAAGTACAACCGTAATGAGGTTTACGACTATAACTCTCAGGCAGTGACCACACGTCACACCCTGACCTTCACCCCGCATTTCAAGAACGAGGACTTCTATGCTACTATGCTGGGACGTTGGGAAATGACCATTGGTAATGATAACAACCAGACGGTTGTCAACAGAAACACACCTAATGGCATCACCTCTCCCACTGTCGATGTCAACATCGAGAGCATGAGCTCTGGTAACGGTCAGTGGCGCTCTATGTCAATGATCTACACAGGACACCTTTCTTATAAGGAGAGATATGTGGTTGACTTCTCTCTACGTGCCGATGGTACCACGAAGTTCGGTGACGACAAGAAATGGGGTTGGTTCCCTGGTCTCTCTGGCCGATGGAACATCAGCGATGAGCCATTCATGAAATGGTCAAAGAGCTGGCTCAGCATGTTGTCATTCCGTCCCTCATGGGGTATCGTGGGTCGTCCCCCTGGATCAGAGTATCTGCAGTATGCCAAGTATAAGACCGATGGCGTCTATGGTGGTATGAACAATACCCATAGCGTCACCTATCTGGAAGGCTTGCAGCTCAACACCCTGAAGTGGGAGCGTACCACACAGTATAATATTGGTGGTAACTTCGGATTCCTGGATGACCGTATCACTGGTGACTTCAACTACTATTTCAAGCGCACCAAGGACCTGCTCATGGGTGGCGTGCGTATCCCCTCTACCTCTGGTTTCTCAAGCCTCACATGGGCTAATGTGGGCGAGATGACCAACAAGGGTTGGGAGTTGAACGTCCAGGCTAATAAGTTCATCAAGATTGGCAAGTTCTCTGTAACGGCTAATTTCAACATCTCTCAGAACTTCAACGAGATCGTGGAGATGGACGAGAGCGTGCTCGAGAGCATCAACTCTGAGTGGAACTTCGACAGCCGTGGTCAGTATATGAACCGTATCCAGAAGGGTAATCCTCTGGGTTCTATCTATGGTCTGCGTTATAAGGGCGTTTACCAGTACACCTATGAGTATCTCACCAACATGAAGACCAGCAATGGCTGGACGGATGCAGAGTTCCGTGATTATATCAATAATGACTTCCTGGCATCTGGTAAGACGGCTCCTATCGCCATCGACAAGGATGGTAAGGTGATGATGGACGCCAAGGGTAATCCTATCCGTCAGGTCTATAACTTCAGCGAAGGAACATCTACATACAGCTTCCAGGGTGGTGATGCTATCTACGAGGATATCAACCACGATGGTCAGATCAACTCGCTCGACGTAGTCTATCTTGGTAACTCTAACCCTCATCTCAATGGTGGTTTCGGATTCAACTTCCAGTATGACAACTGGACACTGAAGACCAGCTTCAACTACCGTGAGGGATGTAAGGTGGTCAACAGCGCCAAGATGGGTCTGGAGCAGATGTTCGATGCCTACAACCAGAGCTCTGCTGTGAACTGGCGCTGGCGTAAGAACGGTGATGTCACCGAGATTCCACGTGCCATGTTCAACACGGGTTACAACTTCCTGGGTAGCGACCGCTATGTGGAAGATGCATCGTTTGTCCGTATGAGCTATGTCCAGCTGTCCTACAACTTCAAGCAGAAGACGCTGAAGGCACTTGGCTTGCGCAGGTTGAATATGAGTCTCTCCGGCCAGAACCTGCTGTGCTGGAGCAAGTATAGCGGCACCGACCCCGAGCACTCTCCTGGTTCATGGGGTATTGCCTACGATAATTCACAGACACCACGAAGCAAGTCAGTGACTCTGAATATCCAAGTGGGATTCTAACACCTTGAACGTTGAACATAGAATATACAACATTATGATTACAAATAATATAAAGAAATATCTTGCTGCTGGCTTCGTTTGCTGCGGTCTCTCCGTAGCTCTCTCCAGTTGCACCGACTTTCTTACCATATATCCCACCGACCGTATCGTAGGTGAGAATTTCTGGAAGAACAAGTCTGATGTCGACCAGATGGTGGATGGCTGCTATCTGAGTATGATCAATAGCGAGATCCAGACCCGTGCCATCATCTGGGGAGCCTACCGCTCTGATGAGCTGGTGAAGCTGTCATCCTATAACAACACGACGCTGGATAATATCAATGCGCTGAACATCCTCCCCACAATGGGCTACTGCTCTTGGGAGCATTTCTACAAGGTCATCAACAACTGTAATATCGTATTGAACCATGCACCAGAGGTCATGGAGCTTGACCCTGAGTTTACCGAGGGCGACTATCAGGTGGTACGTGCACAGATGCTGGCCCTGCGCTCACTCTGTTATTTCTATCTGGTCAGAGCCTTCCGCGATGTGCCTTACATCACGCACTCTGTAGAAGACGACAGTCAGGTGGAGTACCTGCCGCAGAGCGCTCCTGGCGAGGTGCTGCAGTACTGTCTTGACGACCTGCAGGAGGCACGTAAGTATATCATGAAGTCTGGCGGCTATGGCGAGAACGACTGGCGTAACTGGGGTTATATCACCCTCGATGCTGTCGATGCTATCATGGCCGACATCTATCTGTGGCGCGCCTCTATGACCCACAGCAACGAAGACTACCAGAAGGTGGTGGAGTGTGTGGATAAGGTCATTGACTCCAAGGACGCTTATTATAAGCTGAACAACACCGACAAGATTGGTACGGGCGAAGAAGACCGTTATCATCTGCTCACAGGATTGACGGCCTTGCTGCAGCTGTTCCATCCCGACTATCAGAACTCTCGCGAGAGCATCCTGGAGTGGCAGTATAATGGTGTGAACAACTCTAACAGCGCGCTGGAGTCTCACTATTACAAGATGAACAAGGATGCTACCGATGGCACATTGATGGCATCAAAGATCTTTAACTCTATCGAGGCAACAGCTAATAAGGCCCAGGGACAGAAGGTGTACTTCTCAGAGAATGACTATCGCTTCTGGAACAATGTCTATAAGGTGGATGTCAACAATACCGAGGCTGAGCAGCTGCCTATCCGAAAGATGGTCTATGCAGAGAGCTCTCCTACTGTCACCACAGCAAGCATGAACAAGAGTAGCTCAAGATCTTTTGATAACTACCAGCAGAACTGGATTGTATATCGTATCACAGACCTGATGCTGATGAAGGCAGAAGCCCTGGTGGCCATGGCCACAGATGCTGATGCTGCCAAGCTGACACAGGCATTCAACCTGGTGCAGGTGGTCAACAAGCGCTCTATGGTGAAGAATGCCAAGGACTCTCTGAATGTAACTGATTATCCTACCAAGGACGATATGGAACTGCTGGTCTTGGCAGAACGTGAACGTGAGCTCTGCTTCGAGGGCAAGCGCTGGTTCGACCTGTTGCGCTATTGCTATCGTGGCATGGAAGGCGTTGATATCTTCGAGACCCTGAACAGTCAGGCTACTGCTCCTAAGCTGCGCAAGCAGATGACGGAGTTCATCACCCGCAAGTATAAGGCTGGTGAGGGCGATGCTGTTACCTATAAGATGGACATCGAGCCCTATCTCTATTGGCCTGTCTTAGAGAGTGAGATGAAGGTGAACAACCTGCTGAAGCAAAATCCCGTGTGGATTCAGGAGAAATCTACTTCAAAGAACTAAGAGATTAAAAAATTAAAGAATTAGAAAGGTTACAATTATGAAACGATTGAGTATTTTTATATTTTTATTCCTTAATATTTTAATCTTCAATTCCTGTAAGGAGGATATTGATGAGTCAAACCTCTATACCTTTACGGGTGAGACCATCGAGGATTATTTGGAGAATCGTAGTGAGCAGTATAGCAACTTCAATTATATTCTGAAGCGTATTGGCTACGATAAGATCCTGGCTGCCTATGGCACATATACCTGTTTTGCACCCAGCAACGAGGCAGTGCAGACCTATGTTGACAGCCTCTATGCTGACATGAGCAATAAGGAGCTGCCGCATAACGGTATGACAGGACCTGGACTGGAAGGCCTGACAGACTCTCTCTGTGAGGATATCGCCCTGTTCCACCTCTTGGGAACGGAAGTGATGAGTGTCTATATGGGTAATGGTATGACCATCAAGACCATCCTTGGTCGTGAGATCACCACATCATTCGACTCTATCGCAAAGTGTGTGGCCATCAACCGTGATGCCATGATTCTGAAAGACGGTATCGACAAGGACCTGGAGAATGGTGTGCTCCATGAGATCGACCATGTAATCACCCGCTCTAACCAGTTGATTGCTGGTGAGATGGAAGCTCACAGTGACATCTACACCGTATTCTCTAATGCGCTGAAGGCTACTGGTCTGGCCGACTCGCTCACAGAGACGAGTCATGACTTCGGCACCATCGAGAAGTCTTATGGCTTCTATGTGCCTGAGAAGTGTGAGATGGGTTATACCATCTTTGCCGAGACGGATGATGTATTGGCAGAGATGGGCATCACTGATGTCGAAACGATGGCTGCCTACGCCAAACAGGAGTATGAGAACTGTGCGGAGTGGTACGACTATGTACGCAACAACAATATTCAGATCAGCACAGGCACAGACTATAAGAACCCGTGGAACGTGCTGAGCATGTTTGTGCGCTATCACATCCTGAGCTATAAGATTCCTTATGACAAGCTGACCAATGATCATAACCAGATCTCGAAGGTCACCCTGGTAGAGTATTACGAGACCATGCTGCCCTATACGCTGGTTAAGATTACCCGTAACAGTGGTAAGCTGATGATGAACCGCTGGGAGGCTAACTCCTCACTGACTAATCAGGTGGCTGAGCTGGGCACAAAGGATATGCACACGGTGCTGTTCCCCGGCATCGAGCTGGTAGGACAGAAGGCACAGATTGCTCCTTCTAATGGTTATATCCATCCCATCAAGGGCATGCTCACCTATAACAAGAATGTGCCTCGTGGTGCGCTGAACGAGCGCTTGCGCTTCGATGACACTGTTCTGTTTGGTGAGATGATGTCCAACTCTTTCCGTCGTATCTCTGATAAAGAGGTGAAGGCGTTGAATGGTGGTAAGGAAGGTAACTGGTCCGCTGCGCAGCTGTCAGGTAACTATATCTGTCTGGCTTCTGGCTTCCTGCAGAACATGAAGATCTATAACAACTCTACCGTGATGCTGTACCTGCCCGGACAGAGCAGTGGCTGGAGTAACTATCAGGGTGACGAGCTGATGGGTGAAGGTAACTATGACTTCGCTATGCGTCTCCCGCCAGTACCCGATGGTACTTATGAGCTGCGCATGGGTTATACCGCAGAGGCTAAGCGTGGTATGGTGCAGATCTACATGGGCTCTTCTTCCGACCTGAACACCATGAAGGCCTTGGATATCCCCTTGGATATGCGTATCATCCCCGCCAACAATGCTAACCTGACACCAGACGTCTATACAGGCTGGTGCGACTGGTCTAAGCTCGATGACAAGGGCGTGGAGAGCGATGCTAACATGCGTAACCTGGGTTATATGCGTGGTCCTCTCTATTATACCGTAGGTGTTAACTCTGGTAACTATGCCCGCAACAATCCTAAGGACCTGCGTCGCATCATCTACAAGGGTAAGCTGGAGCAGGGCGACCATTGGCTGCGCTTCAAGAGCGTGCTCGACGATAACAGTGCTCAGTTCCATCTGGACTATATTGAGTTCTGCCCTGAGAATGTCTACAATAGTACGACTTACGTTGAGGATATGTACTAATTGATAACTGATAACTGAAAATAAACGATTATGATGAGTATCAAGAATTTATATAACGGCTGGAAGGGCATGGCATGCTGCACTGTTGTGGCTGCCATGACCCTCACGGCATGCTCTGACTGGGACGACCACTTTGATGCCAACACGTCGGTGTTGGAGTCACAGCATTCTTCCCTGTGGCAGAACATAGAGAAAACGGGCAATCTCTCACAGTTTGCCTCACTCTTGAAGAAGACAGGCTACGATGAACAGTTGTCAGCCTCTCAGACCTTCACGGTATGGGCTCCTGTCGATGACTCTTTCGACTATGCCACATTGTCTAATCAGAGCAATGACCGTATCACCAGAGAGTTCATCGAGAACCATATCGCTCGTAACAACTATCCGGCTTCAGGACAGCTTGACCAGAGCATCTATATGCTCAACGAGAAGAAGATGCTCTTCTCTGGGTCATCACAGTATGATATCCAGGGCGTCTCATTGGTTACTCCTAACCTCAGCAGCTGCAGCAATGGTACACTCCATGCCATTAAGGGACGCTTGCCTTTCCTGTCAAGCATCTATGAGTCTCTCGTCAACTTCGATGATGAGATCGACTCTATCAGCAGCTATATCTTAAGCTTCGATGAAAAGAAGATCGACGAGACCAAGAGTAAGAAAGGTCCTGTGACCAATGGTGAGCAGACCTATCTCGACACGGTCTATTACGAGCACAATGATCTCCTCGAGATATACGACGCTTATATCAACAAAGAGGATAGTAGCTACACCATGATTGCTCCTACCAATAAGGCATGGGACAAGGCCATGGCTACCATCCATAGCTATTTCAACTATGTGCCCGAGTTCGAGTTCATCGAGAAACCTGCTGACTCAAGGGTTGTCGAGAAGGTGAAGATCCAGGATGCTGTGGCCATGCAGGACTCTATCTCTAAGGTGGCCATGATCTCCAGCTTGTTCTATAACAATAACATCTACGACAACAAGAAGCTGAAGAACCTCAAGGAAGGGGAGACCCTCAACTGCGACTCTTTGGTATCTACCAGCCGTGTGAAGATGTATGGTGAGGATGCTGCCGACCTGTTTGCCAATACCAAACGTATCGAGAACAGTAACGGCTCTTTGTGGGTGACCACTGACGATACCCTGCGCATGCGCACCTGGACCATCTGGAACCCCGAGATCCGTCTTGAGGCAGAAAACTTTACCTACTGGGCTGACTATGCCAGTGTCAATGGCGAGCCTGACATCAAGACTGTCAACAAACAGAACGAGGAGGTGCTGGGCACCATCTCTAATAACAGGTATATCGAGGTGGAACCGGCCAGTAAGTCTGTGAACCCCGAGATATTCTTCTACCTCCCCAATGTACGTTCTACAGAGTATAGCGTCTATGTGGTCTTCGTACCTGCTAACATCAACAGTAAGTACTATGCAGAGCCGCTGAAGAAGAACCACCTGGAGTTCACCTTTGCCTATGCTGACGAGAAAGGAAAGATGACCGAGGAGGTGATCAAGGATATTGACACTGCTGTCGACACCCTGCAGAACGTACCGGGCATGACGGCAAAGGTTGATACCACCTATGTGGGCGATATCACTTTCAAGACATCGTATGTGGGACTGTACACCTCTGATCAGAGCTACGCCCCCTATATGCGTATCAGAAGTCGTGTGAGCAGTAAGCAGGCGGCCACCTATGACCGTACCATGCGTATTGACTGCATCATCCTTCGTCCGAAGGACCTTGACAACTATATCAAGGCTCACCCCGAGTATAAATATGACCGAGGTCTCTACAATTAAAACAGATTGAGTTATGAAAAGATACAATATTTTATTCCTGTCTCTTTTAGGTCTTTTTACTGCCATGCCTGTCTTCGCTCAAGACGATGAGGACATGACTGAAGAAGAGACACCGGTAGTGAAAAAGGAAAAGAAAGTAGTATTGCCCACCTATCCCACCATGGAGGTAAAGGGTATCTGTGTGGATGCTGCCACGAAGACCCCGTTGGCTGGTATCATGGTCAGGGCCCTGGGTAATGCCAACTATACCGCCATGACCGACGATAATGGTGAGTTCGTGATCAAGGTGCCCACCTTCACCACGGCACTCTATGTCCACACCCCAGAGTATCTCAGCCAGCAGGTGGGTATCGGTCCTGCAGGACGTGTATTACGTATTGAGATGCTGCCCGACAGTTATCGTCCTATGTACACCGACCAGACGGATATCACCGCTCAGGCTTCTCAGAGCCTGCCTAACACCACATCACAGACCATCGAGACCGATATCGAGGGTGTCCTTGGTGCCGATGTGCGTGCCATCACACGTTCTGGTGGTCCTGGCTATGGCACTGCCATGTTCATCCGTGGTCTTAACTCTCTGACAGCCAATGCACAGCCGTTGATTGTTGTCGATGGTGTTGTCCAGGATATGCAGCAGACACGTGCTGCTCTGCATGATGGCGACTATGCCAACCTGCTGTTGAACATCAACCCCGAGGATATCGAGAAGGTCACGGTATTGAAGAATGCCACGGCACTCTATGGTGCCAAGGGTGGTAATGGTGTCATCCTCATCGATACCAAACGTGGTCACTCTATGGCCACCCGTATCGATGCTAACGTGGGTGTGGGTGTCTCTTTGCAGCCTCGCCTGCCCAGTCTGATGAATGCAGCAGAGTATCGTCTCTATGCTTCTGAGATGCTGGGAACCTATCCCACCATCAGTCAGTTCACAGACCCCACCACCTTTAAGTTCCTCATCGATGATCCTACGAAGTATTACTATGGCATGTACCATAATGATACCGACTGGACCAAGGAGGTCTATCGCACTGCCATGACGCAGAACTACAACATCAATGTGCAGGGTGGTGATAATATCGGTATGTACAACCTCTCACTGGGTTATACCGATGGTCAGAGCACTGCCAAGGATAATGGCTTCAACCGTTTGAATGTGCGTTTCAACACGGATATCAGCATCCTCGATAAGCTGTCCACACGTTTCGATATGTCTTACACCAAGATCAATCGTGATGTGTTCGACAATGGTGCTCCTGAGGATCTCACAGCAGGTCCTGTGTCATCACCCACATTCCTGGCGCTGATCAAGTCTCCTATCCTGAATCCTTATACCTATAATAATGTGGCACGTAGCTTCTCTTCAACGCTGTCTGATGCTGATGACTTCCTGACCATGCTCGACGAGAACCTCAGCCTGGGTAACCCCACGGCACTGCTCGCCAATGGTAGCGCCATCAACAAGAACCGTATGGAGTCTACACATTTCAATGCAGTTATCGCACCACGTTATGAGATCAATCGCCAGCTGACGCTCACCGAGACCTTCAGCTATACGCTTGATCGTATCTCTCAGCGTTATTATCGTCCGAAGGATGGCATGCCCACCTTCCTCATCGATGGTATCGGTAGGGTACAGAACAAGGTCGTGTCTATGTTCTCCAAGGAGACCAGCATCAGCAGTGATACGCGTCTGCAGTGGGAGAAACAGATGGGCGAGCATTATGTGAACGCCTTCGTAGGTGCACGCTTCCTGTCGTTTGCCTTCGATGACAACCAGCCTGATGGAATGTACTCCAGCGCTGGTAATGACCAGACGCCTAACCTGAGCACCAATATGGACTTCTATGGTGCCACAGGTGCTAACGACGAGTGGCGCAGCCTCACATGGTATGCCAACGTTGACTATAACTACCGCAATCGTTATTTCGTTGAGGCTTCACTGGCCGTGGAGAGCAGCAGCCGCTTTGGTAAGGAGGCTGATGGCATCAAGATTGGTGGCGTGAAGTGGGGACTCTTCCCCAGCGTACAGCTGGGATGGGCCATCACTAACGAGTGCTGGTTCCCCAAGACCAAGGGCATCAACTACCTGCTGTTGCGTGCTGGCTGGGATCTCAGCGGTAACGATGATATCAGCAACTATGCTGCCCGTACCTCGTTTGGTGTAGGTAAGTACCTGTGGAAGGCTTCTGCTGCCCAGCTCAATAATATTGGTAATGAGGAGATCACCTGGGAGCAGACTCGTAAGCTGAACGTGGGCTTCAAGGCTTATTTCCTCAACAACCGCCTGGGTGTTGACTTCGACTATTATCACCATCGCACCAATAACCTGCTCACCCTGAAGAACTTCGATAATCCTGTGGCAGGTATCAACACCTACTGGAGCAATGGTGGCTCACTCACCAACACTGGTTTCGAGCTGTCTGTCACTGGCAAGCCCATCGTGGCTAAGTCACTGCAGGTGGAGGTAGGTGCTTCTATGGGCCATTATGTCAACGAGGTGAAGTCGCTGCCTAACGATAACCTTATCTATGTGGGTGGTCAGCAGTCAGCTCAGGGCTATACCTCTTCTATCTATGGCACCGACAATATCGCTACCATCGTAGGACAGCCTCTGGGCGTGTTCTATGGCTATCGCACCAAGGGCGTGTTCAGCAATGATGCTGCAGCCCGTGTGGGTATTGTCACAGCTGAGAATCCTGAGGGTTATCTCTATCTGAAGGATGAGACCAAGACCAACCAGTACTTCAAGGCTGGTGATGTGTGGTTCGATGACCTCAATGGCGATGGCATGATCTCCGAGGCTGATAAGACCATCATCGGTGATCCTAACCCCGATATCTATGGTAATATCTTCGCTAATATCACCTGGAAGAACCTGTCGCTCTACATGGGCATCAACTACTCGCTGGGTAATGATGTGTACAACTATCAGCGTAGCATCCTCGAGGGTGGTAAAAACTTCTATAACCAGTCCACCACGATGACCAACCGCTGGCGTGCTGAGGGACAGCAGACTGAGGTGCCTCGTGCTACCTATGGTGATCCCATGGGCAACAGTCGCTTCAGCGACCGTTGGATCGAGGATGGCTCTTATATTCGTCTGAAGACCCTCCGTCTCAGCTATAAGGTGCCTGTACAGTTCGACTGGCTGCAGGGTCTCTCCGTATGGGCTGAGGCTAATAACCTCTTCACCGTGACCCGTTATCTGGGTAGCGATCCTGAGTTCTCTGTCAACAATGCTGTGCTCTATCAGGGCATCGATGCTGGCAATGTGGCTCAGGGACGTGCTTTCACCCTTGGCATGAGAATTAACTTGTAAAGGTAAAACAGTAAAAAGTAAAAACAGAAAAACTTATGAATACATTCATTTTCAATAAGGAGAAGGGTTTGGTGAAGTTGCTTTTACCTCTTTGCCTTTTTACCCTTTTACCTTTGCTAAGTAGTTGTGAGGATATGTTCGAGACAGAGTCTGACCGTCAGATCTTTGACCCTGCTCTCGACCAGAAGACCGACTCTATGTTCTATACGTTGGGCATCCTCAAGGGCTTACAGCAGGCTGCCGACCAGTATGTGCTCACTGGTGAGATGCGAGGCGACCTGGTGGCTACCAATGCCTATACAGAGGCCGACCTGCTCGACTTGGCTGACTTCTCAGCTGATGTCACCAACAAGTACGACTCGGCCTATCTGTACTACCGTGTCATCAACAACTGTAACTACTACATTGCCCATCGTGACACCACACTGCTCACTGGTAGCCGTAAGGTGGCCATCCCCGAGTATGTGGAGGCGCTGGCAGTACGTGCCTGGGCTTATATGCAGTTGGCCAAGACCTATGGCGAGGTACCTTTCTATACCGACCCGCTGGTGAGCATTGGCGATGCTAATCGTAACCTGCCCACCAAGGACCTCCAGGGCATCTGCGATGAGCTGTCTCCCGAGATGATGAAGTACAGTGGCACACCTGTGCCTGCCTATGGCAATATCGATGATGGTAAGGGTAAGACCATCAACTCATCCAAGGCTATGCTGCCTGTCGATGCAGTGCTGGGCGACCTGTTCCTCGAGACCCATCAGTATGCCCTTGCTGCCCAGTATTACTTCAACTATATCTTGATGAACAAGCTGGTCATCCATCAGGCTTATCTCTATCCTGGTGACTTCAGTCAGATTGACAGGGAGACACTGCCCAAGGATATTGAGTTATACCGTAATGCCAATGACGAGAGCCGCTTCGACTGGAGCAACATCTTCAGCATGTCCAGCCCGCAGGATATCGTGACCTACATCCCCCTGGCTTCTAATAAGTTCCGTGGTGAGGTCACAGAGCTGCCTCGTTATTTCGGTTATGACTTCTACAACACCAATGTGACATCAACGAATGATCGTTATCTCGTAGAACGTCAGATTGATGCCTCTAAGACCTATACCCAGCTCAACAAACAGCAGCTGTGGTATTACATGCCAAGCACGGCAACAGATATCGTGAAGACGCTGGAGCTGGGCGATATGCGCCAGTATGTCACCATGAAGCAGGTCTCCAAGGAAGACTCTATCTTCTCTGTCATGACCAAGTTCTTCAGTGCCAACGTGCCCATCTATCGCACAGCCACTATCTATCTGCGTCTGGCAGAGGCCCTGAACCGTATGGAACAGCCTGAGGCTGCCTTTGCCATCCTGAAGGATGGTATCAAGGATGACCCTGCAGCCACGTATAACTATTTCCATCCCAGCAACTACGATGGTCGTATGGGAACGCTCGAGTTCCTCACCACCAAGGTGCCCTTCCTGTCCACCGAGAACAGTGCTGTCTTCGACAACAACTGGGGTATCCACAGCCGTGGTACCAACTACACCCAGGGTGCTTTCTCACCTTATCAGATGGACTCTCTGGTCACTGTGAAGCTCAACGAGTTCAAGACGGCCTTTGGCATCACGCCCACAGGCAATCTCAACGATACCATCAATGCCATGGAGGATATCATCTGTGATGAGATGGCCCTCGAGCTGGCCTTCGAAGGCAATCGTTTTGGTGACCTCACTCGTATGGCGCTCCATAAGAACGAGGCTGGCCTCTATGGTGCTGACTTCGGTTCACGTTGGCTGGCCCGTAAGCTGGCTTACAAGAACCCTAAGAAGGACCTGACAGACAAGAAGAACTGGTACTTGCCGTTTAAATAATACCGCAACGCATGAATCTAAGAAGAAATATTCTTGGCATAGTGGCACTGACATCCCTCAGTGCCACTTATGCACAAACGGGTAAGGAGTGGGACGACCCTGCCATTACCAGTGTCAATCGTGAGGTGTCACACACCGTGGCACTGCCCATGGCCAGCGAGGCTGATGTACAGCAGAACAATCCTAAGCTCTCGCCATACTATCAGTCGCTCGATGGCGTGTGGAAGTTCTATTGGGTCAACACACCCACAAAAGCCACGGCAGCCATGTGCGCCAAGGACTATGACGATGCCTCCTGGACCGATATCGATGTGCCCAGCAGCTGGCAGGTGTGGGGCTTGCACCACAACAAGTCATGGGATAAGCCCCTCTATTGTAATGTGGCCTATCCCTTCTCGTTCAACGAGTCCACGTATAGTGTCATGGCCAGTCGCCCCGATTGGTTCCAGTACAACAGCAGCATGCCCAATCCGGTAGGCACCTATCGCAAGACATTCAACGTGTCTGCTGAGATGCTCACCGACCATGATGTCTATGTGCGCTTCAATGGGGTAGGGCATGGCTTCTATCTCTGGGTCAACGGACAGCGTGTGGGCTATAGCGAGGACTCTTATGTGCCGGCCGAGTTTAATATTACCGATTATCTCACAGTGGGCGAGAACGTCATGGCCCTCCAGGTCTATCGCTTCACCAGTGGCTCTTTCCTTGAGTGTCAGGACTACTGGCGCCTCACGGGTATCCAGCGTCACTGTTTCCTGTGGGCAGCCCCCAAGGTCCAGATCCGAGATTATTTCTTCACTACCGATCTCGATAACCAGTATGTCAATGCCACTGCCTCTGTGCAGTGCACCATTGAGGGTGCCATCACTGATGGCATGACCCTCGAGGCCAAAATCCTCGATGGCGCCACAGTTATCGCCTCTCAAACCTCACCTCTCACCTCTCACCTTTCACCTCTCAAATCAGAATCCTCACCTTTCACCTCTCACCTTTCACCTTTCACCTTGGAGGTCAGCGCACCACATTTGTGGTCCGCTGAATCTCCATATCTCTACGATCTCATCCTGACGCTCAAGGATGCCGAGGGCCATGTCAAGGATATCCGTGGTGGTAAGGTGGGCTTCCGTGAGGTGGGCATCCGTAGCGATGGTGCGCTGATTATCAATGGCAAGCGCATGGTGTTCCATGGTGTCAACCGCCATGATTTTTCTCCTGTGAATGGTCGTGCCATCACTGATGCTGAGATTGAAGAGGATATCAAGACCATGAAGCGCCTCAATATCAATGCAGTGCGCACCAGTCACTATCCCAATGATCCTATCTTCTATGATCTCTGCGATAAGTACGGCCTCTATGTGCTGGCCGAGGCTGATGTGGAGTGTCATGCCTATCAGAAGCTCTCCTCTGTCCAGCTCTTCCGCAATGCCATGGTAGAGCGTTCCGAGAACCATGTACGTTGGATGCGCAATCACCCCTGTATCTTCATCTGGTCGTTTGGCAACGAGAGTGGCGGTGGCGAGAACTTCAAATATGTGGCGCAGGCCATCAAGGCGCTCGATAAGACGCGCCTGACGCATTATGAGGGCAATAGCGACTATGCTGATGTCTCCTCTTCGATGTATGGCAGCTGGGACTATATCAATATGATAGGCTCACAGCGTCAGGGCAAGAGTGGTCAGCGCCCCCATATCCAGTGCGAGAACTCTCACTCTATGGGCAACTCCATGGGTAATGTGCGCGATATGTTTGACCTCTACGAGAAATATACCTGTCTCACGGGTGAGTTCATCTGGGACTTCAAGGACCAGGGTCTGCTCACCAAGACCTCTTCTGGTCAGGAGTATTGGGCCTATGGTGGCGACTTTGGTGATAATCCCAACGATGGTAACTTCTGCATCAATGGTTTGGTACGTCCCGACTGGAGCCTCACGGCTAAGTCGTATAACACCAAGAAGGTCTATCAGCCCCTGGAGTTTAAGGCCATCAAGGGCAAGACCAATCAGTTCCGCTATAAGAACAAGATGGCTTTCCTGCCCAGCACCACCTATGATGTGCGTTATACCATCGAGGATGAGGAAGGCACCGTCCTTGCCACAGTCCCCATCGATCAGGAGGTCGCCCCCAATGATAGTACAACTATCACTATCGACCTTTCACCTGTCACCCTTCACCCTTCACCTGAAAAAGAATTTTTCCTCCATTTCGTAGCTTCTCAGAAAGAACCCACTCTCTGGTCTGAAGCCGGCTACATCGTAGCCGAGGAGAAACTCCCTATCCAGACTGCCGAGAAGCCTATGTACGACCTGTCAGCCCTGAGCAGCTGCGAGAACCTGGAGGTCGCAGAGAACACTTCCTCAGTAACCATCTCCAATGGCCAGTTCAAGGCGGTGTTCAGCAAGACGCAGGGCACCCTCTCCAGCTATACCTATCATGATGTGCAGCTGGTCAGCAAACCCCTGTTGCTCAATGTCTTCCGTTTGCCAACCGATAATGATGGCCATCAGAGTGGCAGCTGGGATAATATGGGCCTGCGTAAACTTACCGTCAAAGGCACAGGCACAGATGTGCAGACGGCTGACGATAAGAAGACGGTGACCCTCACCATGAACAGCACCCATACCGGTAAGAATGGCGTGTCGTTTGCAGTCACCCTGGGCTTTGTGGTGTGTGCTGATGGTACGTTGATGGTCAACGCGATGATTCGTCCCTCTACCGAGGGTGCTATCATCCCCAAGATGGGCTTCCGCTTGGAGATGCCCGCTGGCATGGAACAGCTTGCATGGTTTGGTCGTGGTCCGTGGGATAGCTATCGCGACCGTAAGGAAGCCTGTCTGCCTGGTATCTGGCAGAGCACAGTGACAGCCCAGCGCGAGGATTATATCCTGCCGCAGGAACATGGCACCAAACAAGAGGTGCGTTGGCTCTCTGTCACCAATGATGAGGGCACGGGTATGCTCTTTGTAGCCCCCGACCAGATGGCAGCCTCTGCTGTTCATTTCCGTGCAGAGGATAACTATACCGATCGTGGTAATCGTTCTAAGCACACCTATCAGTTCAAGACCTGTAACACCACCGTGGTGTCTCTCGATGCTGCTACCCGTGGCTTGGGTAATGCCAGCTGTGGTCCTGAGGTCCTCGAGCGCTATGAGCTCCGCATGGCTCCCACCTCTTTCCGTTTCTTCCTCCGACCTCTTACATCTTCCATCTTACATCAGACATCTTCCCTCGCTCGTTACGAGCTCCCCATGTGCTCGTACGTGCAGGTTGAGCGTCAGTCCAATGGTCGCATCAAGATGACCACTCCCACCAAGAATGCTGAGATCTATTACAGCATCGATGGTGGCGAGTATCAGAAATACTCAACGCTGATTAATCATGTTGATGCCTGCACCATCCAAACCTATTGCACAGCCGATGGTCTGCTGCCCAGTCCTGTGGCAACCTATGAGTTCGACTATTATGTCAACAAGAGCGCCTGGAAACTGGTCAGTGCTGACAGCCAACATAGTGGCAACGAGGCGAAGCTGGCCTTCGATGGCAAGAACAACACGTTCTGGCACACGGAGTATCAGGGCAGTGAGCCCCAGTGTCCACACACCCTGATTGTCGATATGTCAGCCCTTTATAAGGTCACAGCCTTTACCTATCTGGCTCGTCAGGATGGCTCTCAGAATGGTATGGTCAAGGCCTATGAGGTCTATCTCAGTACCGATGGTCAGACCTGGGGTACGGCAGTGGCTTCGGGTGAGTTCAAGAACACCACCTCTCTGCAGGTGGCTAAGCTCAGGACCCCCAAGGTGGCGCGTTACCTGAAGTTCGTGGCTAAGAGCGAGATCAACGGCAAGGCATGGACCTCTGCTGCTGAAGTAGGCATCCAGGCTGAGGCTGATGTCACGGCCATTCAGCCTGTGACCACACTAAAAACCTCCCAGTCCCTGGTGGTCTATGACCTCCAGGGCCGTCAGGTGTCTCACCCTTCCAAGGGCCTCTATCTTTCGCAAGGAAAGAAAATCTTAAAGTAAAATACAGTGATGAAAAAACTCATTTCTTGTTGTCTTCTCGCCCTTCTCCTGTTAGGCTGTGAGAAACCGGAGTTCGAAGCCGGAAAGAAAGGGCAGGACGCAGAGGCCAATCTCGTGGTGAGTGTGTTCCAACTGGAGCAGACGCCTTTCTCTGCCATCTCCCGTACCCCTGCTGCTGATGCCTGCACACGCCTGAACTTTGCCGTTTACGACGAGGAAGGCTCTCGTGTCAAGCAGGTCAACCAGACCTCTGCCGAAGCCGATTTCGGCAAGGCCTCCTTCCAGCTCGCCAAGGGCACCTATAAGGTGTTGGTCGTGGGTCATAGCGCCAGTGGTAACCCCACGATGACTGACCCCGCCAAGGTTCAGTTCACCAATGCTACAGGCTATACCGATACCTTCTATTACTATCAGGAGGTGACTATTGGCGATACCACTCAGAACCTCTCTGTGACCCTTCATCGCAATGTGTCGCTCTGTCGTTTTGTCATCACCGACGATTATCCTCAGAACGTATCCACCTTACGCTTCCAGTATAAGGGCGGCAGTGGTGCCTTCAATGCAGCTACGGGCTTTGGCAGTGTCAACAGCACCCAGACGCTTGAGTTCAGTGCCTCTGCGGGCAAGAAACAGTTCGACCTGTACACGTTCCTGCACGACACCACAGGCACTATCCATCTCACGGTGACAGCGTATGATGCCAATACGAATATCCTCCACGAGAAAGAGTTCGACATCCCCATGATCCAGAACCAGATCTCCTGGTTCTCCGGTCCCTATTTCTCTGACTCCAACGCCCAGACCCTCTCCTCCACCATCGATGTCGACACCGACTGGGAAGGTGATATACACTACACGTTCTAGGTGAAAGGTGAAGGGTGAAGGGTGAAGGGAGAATAGAAAATAAATCTGTGCTATCTGTGATATCTGTGTGACATTATCATGGTGAAAGGTGAATGGTGAAGGGTGAAGGGAGAATAGAAAATAATCTGTGCTATCTGTGATATCTGTGTGACATTAAAAAATAATATCTGTGTGCGAAAATATTAAATCGTGGTACGTGATGCTCCACTTGAAGCCCCAGCTCATCGACATCATGTTGCAGAAGGAGAACGAGGCTTCCCTGCTTGGCGCTGACGCTGAGCCGGTGGAGTACTTCATTCCGTTTTTGATGATGCAACGTCTGCCCGATGACCAGGCCATCCGTAATGAGCTCCATAACTTCGTGTTTATCCATGCCACCGAGGAGCACATCCGTAGTATCGTCGATTCCGACTGGAACCGTGGTGCGCGTTTGCGTATGTATCACTATCGCAATCATGAGGGCCAGCCCATCAAGGTGTCCTCCTCCGAGATGCAGCTGTTGCGCGAGACCATCCAGAGTCGCCAGCTGAAGTTCTTCTTTGGTCATGCCATCGACGAGATGACTGTGGGTGATACCGTCTGTGTGCAGATGGCGCCCTGGGTGGGCAAGAAAGGCACCATCACCAAGATGGCTGTCAAGAAGGGCAAGCTCAATATGACGGTGCGCATCGATATTGCCGACAACCAGTGGAGTGTCAACTTCACCGATGTGAAGGAGGGCGATGTCATCTTCGATGATGCCAGCAAGGAGCGCCTGCTCAGTGGCAACCTCCTGAAGAACTTCGAGAAGGAGATGGTCGAGATCCTCGATAATAAGTACTGTCGCAAGGTCTCTGAGTTGGAAGCCCATCGTGACACCTCCCGTGTCACGCGTATGTATGGCTATTCCGAGATCTCGATTGACAATCCTGACGACCAGAAGCGCTTCACGGCCCTGATGCTCCTCTGTGCCTATCTCCTCCACGATGCAGAAGCTCGCGATGCCTATACCTCTCAGCTCCGTGAGTGGCTTGGCGAGAATACTGAGGCCGCATCAGCTACCGATGCCTATCTCATGTTAGTGCTCTTTGTGGTCACGCGCAACCCCATTTTCCGTGATGCCGTTAAGCGCTATCGCAAGTCCCATCCCGACGACTGTCCCGACATCATCCGCCAGCTCCTCAAAAAGGTCAAGGAACTTAAAGCCAAAAAGGTGAAAGGTGAAAGGTGAAAGGTGAAGGGTGACAGGTGAAGGGTGAAGGGTGAAGGGTGAAAGGTGAAAGGTGAAGGGTGACAGGTGAAGGGTGACAGGTGAAGGGTGAAGGGTGAAGGGTGACGGGAGAATAGAAAAAATCTGTGAGATCTGTGATATCTGTGTGACAAAATTTTGCGAATATCAATAATTCTTCCTATCTTTGCACCCAAGAACCAAAACAACGATAGAATTATGACTCAACTCAACGATAAAGACCGCAAGGCCCAAATGGCGGATATGAAGTCGTTCGACGAGGAGATGCCCTCAATTGGCATCTTCTGGTACGACCCTCAGGATCACACGCTGTTTGGCGTTGGCAAGAAGGAAATTACCCCACGCGAGGTAGAGGAGGCAGCCCAGAAGGGCGTGCCCTTTATTAACTATCCTCGCTTGCATCGTCAAGTTTGGATGAAGGAATACTTCAAGGCTCAGGCAAAGCATGTCCCCTCTAAGTTCACGGGCGACTATACCCAAGTTCCTCGTGGGCGTGTGGCTTGGAATATCGACAAGTTCATTGTGCTCGTTGGCCATTGGGCTGAGCCTGTGCAGGAGGAGCTCTCGCAGTTGATCGAGGATACCTTCCACTTGCCGTACTTCGAGTTCGTGTATGCGGAGTGTCCTCCCATTGAATTGGGAGGAACGGCTTCCGCCTAGGAGGGCTAATCTATTCAATCCATGGCTGGAGTGGCGATATGCCAGGTACACGCTAAGCCCCGAGAGGACAAGTAAGGGTAAAACATATAATTCCCGTTAATATAGCCATTAATTTTCCATTAATATTCGTGTCATTACTGCGAGCACTCGGGGGTCTTCGACAAATCTCGTGCGATTCTTGCTACCATCGGGACGCAAGAAATTCGTGGTTTTAAAAATATATCTGTGTTATCTGTGATATCTGTGTGACCTTATCATGGTCAATGGTGAAGGGTGAGTGGTGAAGGGTGACGGGAGAATAGAAAAATATCTGTGCTTTCCGTGTTTTCCGTGTGGAGTTTCAAATTTTTGTTTTTTTTAAGAGAAATCTCAAAATAAATTAGTATCTTTGCACCCGAAACAGGTCGCAAGACCCTAAAAACAGGTGATTCTGCCGTCGGAAGATGGCATGCTTTTGTGTTGGTTATTCGGGACTCCGCAGGTGCAGATGATCTAATTGATAAGCCTAATAAGCTTAGAATCAATGTGTTACGTTCGGTAATAGTATTTACGCGGACAAGAAATAGTTATGTCATAACCGACCAGTTTCAGAAAATGAGTGAAAAATCATGATATTAGTCAATAATAAATAATAACCAAACTAACAATGAAAAAGACAATTTTCGTGGCAGTTTTTGCACTGCTGGCTGCTGCTTGCAGCAACGATTGTAATGATGATGAAGTAGAAAAACCCGTTGAAGGCAGTGATGTCACTGCCCCAGTTACGGTTCATGTCAATGATTTCTCCATCGTGATGGAGAGTCTGGCCGCTGAAGGCGGCACAACGCGTGCTGCTGATGATCCCGCCAGTTACCAAGGGGTAGGGGCTATCGACCTGGTGTTTTTTGATGCAGCAGGTTCCATAACGTATTCTAAGACACAATATAAGGCCGATGGAGGCACCTATACCACCTTTGGTGAGTTTACTTGCAATCTGCCCGTAGGCCATTATACGATGGTGGCCATCGGTCGTGGGTATTACGATGGCGATGGGTTTATACTCACCAGCCCTACAGAGGCAGCCTATACCAGTGAGCGTCCGAGAGAAACCCTCTGCAAGGTACAGAGCATCACAGTGACCAACACTTCTCCGTTGGACTTCGATGTCACCCTCGACCGTATCACTGCCATGCTCACCATCCAGTCTACTGATGGTCGTCCGGCAGGAATCTCTAAGATTCGCACTACCTACTCTAAGGGTGGCAAGAGCTTTAATCCTACCACAGGACTGGCCACTAGCAACACAGGTTTCTGGCAGACCAACTCGCCTTCTGCGGCTGTGGGTAGCACTATCAAGGTCAATAGTTGCCCACTCCTGGCCAGTGCTGATGATGAGGAAGAAAGGATTGATATCACCATCGAAGTGCTCGATGCCGGTGATAATGTGCTCTTCACCAAGGTAGTGAAGGATGTGCCCTTCAAGCGCAACAATATCACCATAGTGTCTGGCAAGCTCTTCACCCCTGGCTCCTCTTCCTTCGGAATCAAGCTCAACACCGACTGGGGTCCCGGGTACGAGGTAACTTTCTAGTTGAAAGGTGAAGGCTGCGAGTAAGCGAGAACAGAGCCAAACTTGTTTGAGCTATGTCGAGCGTGAGCAGACTAGACCGAAGGTCAATGGTGAGTGGTGAAGGCTGCGAGTAAGCGAGTGCAGAGTGATGCTTGCATCGACTCTGTCGAGCGTGAGCAGACTAGACCGAAGGTCAAGGAGAATAGATAAAATCTGTGAGATCTGTGATATCTGTGTGACCTAATCATGGTCAAAGGTGCGATGAAGAAACCAATCATGCCGGCTGAGTATAGGCCGCAAAATAAAAAAACAGAAAATAAATGGAAAGAATCAATCTGAATGGAAAAACTATTCTTGTGACAGGGGCGGCTGGGTTCATTGGTAGCAACCTGGTGAAGCGCCTGTTCAAGGACCTGGATAATGCAACCATCGTTGGCATCGATAATATGAACGATTATTACGATGTCAGCCTCAAGGAGTGGCGCCTTAAGGAAATAGAGACCCTCCTAAATCCTCCCTGTTTAGGGAGGACTTCAGACCTTCCCCCTAAGCAGGGGGATAAGAGGGGGTCTTTTGTCTTCATTAAGGGCGATATCGCCTCAAAGGAGACTGTCGACAGCCTCTTCAGCCAGTACAAGCCTCAGGTGGTGGTAAACCTTGCTGCCCAGGCCGGTGTGCGCTATTCTATCACTAATCCCGATGCCTACATTCAGAGCAATCTCATTGGTTTCTACAATATTCTCGAGGCCTGCAGACACTCGATGGATGAAGTAAGATGTAAGAAGGAAGATGTGAATGCTCAGCCATCAGCCATCAACCATCAGACATATCGTGGCGTGGAGCACCTGGTGTACGCCAGCAGCAGCTCCGTGTATGGCGGCAATAAGAAGGTGCCCTTCTCTACCGACGACCGCGTGGATAACCCCGTGAGCCTTTATGCAGCCACCAAGAAGAGCAACGAGCTCATGGCCCATTGCTACTCCAAGCTGTATAACATCCCCTCTACAGGCCTGCGCTTCTTCACCGTCTATGGCCCTGCCGGTCGTCCCGATATGGCCTACTTTGGCTTTACCAACAAGCTGTTGAAGGGCGAAACCATCCAGATATTCAACTATGGCAACTGCCGCCGCGACTTCACCTATGTAGATGATATCGTTGAGGGCATTGTCCGTGTCATGGCAGGCGCCCCTGAACGCAAGAAGGGTGAGGATGGCCTGCCCATTCCTCCCTATGCCGTTTATAACATCGGTGGCGGCCAGCCCGAGAACCTGCTCGACTTTGTTACTATCCTTCAGGAGGAGCTTGTCCGTGCCGGCGTGCTGCCCCAGGACTTTGACTTCGAGGCCCACAAGCAATTGGTTGCGATGCAACCTGGTGACGTGCCTGTCACTTATGCAGATAGTACGGCTCTGGAAAGAGATTTTGGCTTTACGCCAAAAATCACCTTACGCGAGGGCCTCCGCCATTTCGCTGAATGGTACGCTGAATTCTACGGAACAAGAAGCTAAACAGCACTTATGAGGTTGTCTTTCGTTGGGGGTAGAATACACATCATACATCCGACATCTCTCATCCATCTCCATTATGGGCGTTTACGAAGAACAGATAGTTCCAATCAAGATATCGCGGTTGGCAGAATATGTGTCCCAGAGGAAGCGTATTGCTCTGGAGGAAGCCCTTGTGTACATATATTCCAATCCCATGTACGACCGGTTATATGACGAAGGAGCCAAGTGGTGGTATCTTAGCACCGAGGCTCTCTACGATGAGTTTGAGTCAGCGCGCAATGCCGAGAGTAAGAAAGTGACGCATGAGGAGTTCGAGTTCTATACTTATTGCTTAGAGAAATATGCTTTGGCAAAAGGCCTTACAGGTCTTCAGGCTCTTGCCTTGTTGAAGCGCTACGATGCAGATGATTATCTGATAGACCATTACGACCTTCTTCATACACAAGGCACGGGTTATGTGATTGACGAGTTGGATCGCTTTATTCAGAGGAGAAAAAAGAGATGCTAGTGTTTCATGGTTCAAATGTTGAGGTCCGCAAGCCCAGCCTTCGTAAGAGCAGGAAGAAGACAGATTTTGGCCGCGGTTTCTATACAACTACCCAGAAGGAGCAGGCTGAGCACTGGACCTCCATAAAGATAGACAGGGCAAAGACAGGCCGGAGAATCGTGTCTGTTTTTGAGGTGGACGACAGTCTTCTGACAAATCCCGAGTTGAATATTCGCGAGTTTCACGGGCCCGATGAGGCCTGGCTAAACTTTGTGGTTGACAGTCGTAAAGGTGTTGAGCACAATTATGACCTTGTATTTGGTCCTGTGGCCAACGATAAAGTGTTCACCGTAGTGAATCTTTATGAGAGTGGCGTCCTGGATGCCCCTGCCGCTATTTCTGAACTCAAGGCCTATAAAACCTACAACCAACTCTCCTTCCATACGCCTCGTGTCATTAATGCCTTGCGTTTTGTGGAGAGTTACGTTGTAAATGACTAAAATATAATCATTATCTCTCTTAGAGATTCGTGCTCGAAAACGAATCTCCATCAAATCCCTCAGCCCTCTTCCATCATACATCCGACATCTCTCAGCCTTCTTCCATCAGCCTTCAGCCATCTTAACGACATTCATCAGACATCCCTCAGACATCTAATTGCACTGTCCTTTGTCACCTCAATTGGAGAGTAGTTGGAGAGTAGTTGGAGAGTAACTGGAAATTAGTTCACATTTAAAAACATTGGTAGATAATGGTTTTGTGAAGCCTTATGGTGGACTACACGACCCAGGAAGAACCTATTCTATTATAACAAAAGAAAATGAATAGAAAGCTGGGAATTCGTAAGGAAGAATAACAGCAGAAGATAACATTTTACTTCATAAATCACGGGAGTCATAGTTTCTATGATTCCCGTTCTTTTTTTCTTTTTGATGTTTGAATAACGCAGTTATGTGATAATTGGTAGGACTTAGGCTTAAGAACTCGTTCTTAAAGACAAAGGCATAGCATTTATCACTAGAGCTCTATAGGAGCTCCAAACACAAAAAGTGTTTTTCCAGTTTTTTTCGCTATAATAAAATCTGTGCTATCTGTGGAATCTGTGTGACCTTAAAAAACATGTTTATCTGTGTGCCCTTTAAATATTTCTGTGCTTTCTGTGATATCTGTGTGACAAAATTTTGCGAATATCAATAATTCTTCCTATCTTTGCACCCGAAATAGGTCGCAAGACTCTACAGTAGAATAATTTGGATATGAAAAAAGAGACAATTAAGAAACGTTTATTGGCATTGAAGACGCCACTGATGGCAGTGGGTGTCTGTCAGTTGGGATTGTTCGGATCCACTGTACGTGGTGAGAACACGCCTAAGAGCGATATAGACATTCTGATTGACTTCAACGCTGGTGAGGAAACATATCTCAATTATATCAATGCCTGTAACCTGCTTCAGGATGCCTTTGGCAAGACGAAGCTTGATGTTGTCACGAAGAAGGGCCTTAGCCCCTATATCGGTGAGACCATTCTTAAAGAAGTAGAGTATGTATAAGTCGTATATACCATATCTTCAGCATATCCTCGACGAATGTCTCTATATACGTTCGGTGATAACCCCTGAAATGCAGCAAGACCAGTTTTTAAGGGATGAAACCTTGAAGCGGGCAGTTACTCGTAGCCTCTCTATCATTGGTGAAGCCACGAAGAAGATTCCTGCTGATGTGAAATATGCTTGGCAGAGCATTTCTTGGCGTGAGATGGCGGGTATGCGCGACAGACTTGTTCATGATTATATGGGAGTCAACTATTATATTGTCTGGGATGTGGCCAAGAATATCATCCCTTCGCTTACCGGGCAAATAGAAGAAATCCTCCGCTCTAATAATCCGTAACCGTCGGTTTTTTCTTTTTGATGTTTGTAATAACGAAGTTATGTGATAATTGGTAGGACTTAGGCTTAAGAACTCGTTCTTAAAGACGGAGGCATAGCATTTATCACTTAAGCTCTATAAGAGCTACAAACACAAAAAGTGTTTTTCCCGTTTTTTTTCGATATAATAGAATCTGTGTTATCTGTGATATCTGTGTGACAAAATCTTGCGAATATCAATAATTCTTTTTATCTTTGCACCCAAGAACCAAAACAACGATAGAATTATGACTCAACTCAACGATAAAGACCGCAAGGCCCAAATGGCGGATATGAAGTCGTTCGACGAGGAGATGCCCTCAATTGGCATCTTCTGGTACGACCCTCAGGATCACACGCTGTTTGGCGTTGGCAAGAAGGAAATTACCCCACGCGAGGTAGAGGAGGCAGCCCAGAAGGGCGTGCCCTTTATTAACTATCCTCGCTTGCATCGTCAAGTTTGGATGAAGGAATACTTCAAGGCTCAGGCAAAGCATGTCCCCTCTAAGTTCACGGGCGACTATACCCAAGTTCCTCGTGGGCGTGTGGCTTGGAATATCGACAAGTTCATTGTGCTCGTTGGCCATTGGGCTGAGCCTGTGCAGGAGGAGCTCTCGCAGTTGATTGAGGATACCTTCCACTTGCCGTACTTCGAGTTCGTGTATGACGAGCACTGGGATCTTGGCCATGGCTGGAGTGGCGATATGCCAGGTACACGCTAAGCCCCGAGAGGACAAGTAAGGGTAAAACATATAATTCCCAATCCGTGAGATCTGTGTCATCTGTGTGCCCTTAAGATATTATTATTCTAATTATTCCTAATTATTCCAATTCGTTTCTTAGTTTAAAACATTTCTTTTATTTCCATCATTTCTGCGGGACAATTAGAAATCTGTGTAATCTGTGATATCTGTGTGACCTTATCATGGTTAAGGGTGAAAGGTGAAGGGTGACGGGGGAATAGAAAAAATCTGTGCTTTCTGTGATATCTGTGTGACAAAATTTGCGAATATCAATAATTCTTCCTATCTTTGCACCCAAGAAACAAAACAACAACTATGTGTACAGTTAGTGTAAAGGTTGATGAGGCTGTGCTGCGGGAGATGATGCCGGAGCTGGATAGCAATATGGCAATCCATTTGTGGGTCCAGAAGCTGGTAGATGAACATGTCCAGCAGTTGCGCAAGATGCCGCAGAGCGACTTGATTCCTGATGATGTGTGCCGTGAAATCTGGCAGGAGGTAGAGGAAGAGAATAAGGATGTGGTTTCTGATGAAGAAGAAACCATAGACCTTGAGACTTTTCGTGCTGATCTGCATCAGATGATAGAAGAGGTGTATGCCGAGCCATGATGAAGTATCGTTACAAGATTAAGCCTCTGGCTCAGCGTAAGATACGCTCTTTTTACTATAATGTGGCCAAGAAGTATAGACATACTTACTCTAAATGGTTGATGCACAGGAATATCGATGCTGCCGTTGATGCCATGTTCCAGATAGAGAATGGCCTTTTGAGGCGCAAACCTACGATAGCAAGGTGGAAAGGCTACCACATGGCCAACACCGACAAGTGGTACTTCGCCTACACTATTGACAATGATACTATTACGGTTGTGGATGCCTGTCACGCTCAAAACATGAGGAGCAGCGAGAGCAATGACAAATGAATTTGATCATTGCCGAGTCGCGTCTCATGTCGACATAGTCAACATGAAGGCTGCGAGTAAGCGAGAGCAATGACGAGAGCTCGCTCTCAGGCATTGCCGAGCGGTAGCAGGCTCGACGAAGTCAAGGCTGCGATTAACTGAGAACAGAGAGGTTTTTTAGCGAAGCGTTGTTTTTTCTTTTTGATGTTTGTAATAACGAAGTTATGTGATAATTGGTAGGACTTAGGCTTAAGAACTCGTTCTTAAAGACAAAGGCATAGCATTTATCACTAGAGCTCTATAAGAGCTACAAACACAAAAAGTGTTTTTCCAGTTTTTTTTCGATATAATAGAATCTGTGTTATCTGTGATATCTGTGTGACCTTTAAAAATATTTCCGTGCTTTCTGTGATATCTGTGTGACCTAATAAAAAACCTCTTTTCCGTGTGGAGTTTCAACTTTTTATTATTTTTTAAGAGAAATCTCAAAATAAATTAGTATCTTTGCACCCGAAACAGGTCGCAAGACCCTAAAAACAGGTGATTCTGCCGTCGGAAGATGGCCCTCTTTTGTGTTGGTTATTCGGGACTCCGCAAGCGCAGATGAGCTCATTGGTAAGCCTAATAAGCTTATAATCAATTCGTTATGTTCGCTAAATCACATTTTGCGAACAAGGAAAACCAATGTCTGTACGCAAGAAGTCTGATGGCTGATGTCTGAAGTCTGATGGAAATATTTCTTTTATTTCTTTTCTTTCTGCGGGACATTTAAGTTATCTGTGCTATCTGTGGTATCTGTGTGACATAAGAAAAAACATGTCTTCCCTGCGACCTTAGAAATAATCTGTGTCATCTGTGTTATCTGTGTGCCCTTATCATGGTCAATGGTGAGTGGTGAAGGGTGACGGGAGAATAGAAAATAATCTGTGTCATCTGTGTGATCTGTGTGACCTAATAAAAAACCTCTTTTCCGTGTGGAGTTTCAACTTTTTATTATTTTTTAAGAGAAATCTCAAAATAAATTAGTATCTTTGCACCTAATAACATCCGTCGCGTCAAGCGTTGTAAGCGTGTGGTTGTAGAGATTGAAAACTGAAATAACAAGTAACAAAGTTTAAAATGAAGATAACGTCGTTTGAATATAGTGATTACAGTTGGGCGCTTGATAAAGTGTCCTTTGGTAATCTTAATTTGATAGTCGGCAGGAATGCTGTCGGCAAGTCCAAGACGTTGAATGCTATTATCTTGTTTGTCAGATTCCTAAATGGTGATGTTAATGCAGCGACTCCTTCACATTGGTGTAAGGTGGAGTTCGTGACGGATGATAACACGATTTTGACGTATGGCTACGATTATACAGACAATGTAATCACCGATGAAACACTTTATAGAGGCACAGATAAGATTATTTCCAGAAACAAAGAACATGCTTTTATAGGCAATACAGAGGTAAATCCTCCAGCTAATAAGTTGTGTGTTCAATCTCAGCGGGATACGAAGAATTATCCGGAGTTTGAGTCTATCATGCAGTGGGCAGAGAAGTTGAAAGGCTATTCTTTCAGTGAATTGTCTTCTACTAAATCCTATGAAATCCCAAGTCTATTTAATGAAAAGATTAATTTCTCAGATATGTATGAGAAGATTTATCAAATAGAGGAAAAGAGGGATTTTGTAATCAGCAAGATGAAGGAACTGGATTATGAGATAGACTCAATTGAACCCTTCAAGATTTCCGATAAGTTTAATATAGTGATAGTAAAAGAACATGGAGTGAATACTCCTTTGTACTCAGCCCTGTTATCTAATGGAATGCTTCGTGTGTTATATATCTTTGCTTATATGGCATACCTTTCTACCGAGCAGGGAGCTAGGACATTGCTTGTGGATGATCTTGGTGAGGGACTTGATTTCAGTAGGTCTAGTAAATTGAGTAAGATTATCTTTGATTATTGTGAGGCGCATGATATCCAGTTGATTGTTACTTCAAACGATAATTTCCTGATGAATGCAGTCAATTTAGATTACTGGGTAATATTGCAGCGTGATGGTGAACATACAACAGGCATTAGTAAGAAAACTCATCCTGATATGTTCCTGAAGTTTAAGAAGATGGGACTGAATAATTTCGATATGCTTAGTACTGACTTCATATACAGATATCTTGAGAAAGCTAAGGAAGTATGAAGGTTGCCATATATGTAGAAGGAATAACTGAGGCAGGCTTTGTTTATCAGTTGATAGGCGAGAAATACCAATGGGACTGGACGAAGGTACAGATAGAATGTTTGAACTTAGACCCTCAGGATGCAGCAAATGACCTTAGAGATTTCGGAGCTGATGATGCACCTGACTATTTCTTAATTTATGATTCGGGTTCTGATACATCGGTTGTTTCTGATATTCGTGGAAGATTCCAAGGTCATATGGACCAAGGCTTTGATAAAGTAGTAGGTTTAAGAGATGTATATAGCGAAAGTTATATCAATCTGTATGGCAGACATCTTGATCAACAGAATATTGCGGATTTTATTAAGGATATACAAGAACCATTTGAAGAATTAGATAACACAGGCTTTATTCGTGTTCAATTTGCAGTCATGGAGACAGAGGCTTGGTTGTTGGCTTTGAGCGATGTTTTTCAGAAGATAGATAGTAGTTTAGATGCTGATGGCTTGATAACTAAAGCTAGCGTTGATGTGAATCGTGATCCTCAGACAGAATATTTTCATCCATATGCAAAACTGGAAGACATTTTCAAATCGGTAGGTAAAAGCTATAGTAAGCATTGGCGTGAGATTAAAGAGATAGTCTTTAAGTTGAATCAATCGGACTTCGAAGCGTTGTATAATTCTGGGAAATGTAAGTCATTCCGCGAATTCTATGATTCTGTATTCTTTTGAGACAACAAATGTCTGAAGTTGGATTCTTATTCCTCTTGACGATAGGAATAGTGGGGGAGATGGAAAGCCGTAAGAGACAATAGGGTTTTGTTCTAATGAATCTGCTCTGACAGTCGCGAAAGCTATTTTGCATTTTTAACCTAGTTTTCCCAATATATGCAACACCTTAGGAATGTGCAAGCGAATAATAAAGGAACATATTAATAATTAGTATTGAGTATGGCAATTGATGAGAGGGAAGAAGAGAAAGAAAGCAAATCATTGTTTACGATGGACATAAAAGATTTGGCAGGACTCAGTGAGCCCCTTAAGCGAGTGATTGATTGCCTTGATAAAGGCATCAGTTCCTTAATGCATCCGTATGTGTTCAAAAGGGACGAACGAGCAAAAATGGTGATTGAGCAAGAGCGTTCAAGTCAGAATGCAATAATTGCTTTTAAGGAGGCAATGGCTCAGGATATGATTAATGTTGCTAGAACTTCAAGAGATCGTAACGAACTCCATAATATTGCTGAAATATATGGAGGAGCAATGGCAGAGTTCCAAGGCATTGACCCGTCAAAGTTGCCTGCTACTTTACCAAGTGATGAATGGTCTGCTCACTTCTATGATTGCGCAAAAGATTGTTCTGATGATGAGATACGAGTAATCTGGTCAAAGATACTTGCTGGAGAGATTAAATCACCTGGAAAGTATTTCAAACGAACTCTGACATATCTTAAGCAGTTAGAGAAGCATGAAGCAGAGTGGTTTGTGAACCTCTGTAAATACACGTTAGAAGATGCTTATATACCATATTTCGTGTTACAAGACGAAATTCTCCCTATGAATCAATATCAGTCTTTGGTGGATTGCGGATTTCTTAATTCGAGTGATTGTCAAGTGGTTTTTGACAAGGATGTTGTTCTTAAAATGAAAGGATGTAGCCTCAATTTGGAAGTTGGAGATAATCCTTATCACATGAAAGTGATGACATTTACTGATACGGGTATGCAAATATGTGGATTGGTAAATGTGGAAACAGACATGACTTTTGCACAAAGTCTTGTGGATAAAATAAATAGCAGTAAATTGGCAAAGGCGACCCTTCTATAGATGGGGGTCATGACAAGTTGGATTTATTACGTAAAGCCCTACCTACCTTCAAACATGATAGACGTGGAGGGGTTAAGAAACACCCTCAAAGAGTGTCCTATTGAAATAATTGTAAGATGAAATAATATTGCTCTGTGTGACAATAGATAATTCGTGTAATCCATGCAATTCGTGTTCGAAAAGGACCTTACGAAAACTCGTACTTCAGATCTGAGGTTCCATACATGACAGAAGCCTGTCTCCTGACAATGAAGTGATAATATCTGCACCATCTGTGGAATTTGCGATACAATAAAATAGTTATCTGTGGTGTTAAATTCATTTTCTGCTATTTCCTTTATTTGACTTTCCCTTCGGCTGTCGAGCTATACCTTCAGCGGGACTTGAAACAATATATAAAGATAGCAATCCAATAAAGGGGAGCAATATAAATTAATGCTATGACCGACAAGGAGCATTATCAGCAATTACTTGACAAAGTCTTTGGAACAGGATTCGTTCAGATACCCAATGACCGAATGTCAAATAACATAATAGGGGCATTAAATTATAAAGGCGATTTTGATGAGTTCAAAAAGAACTTTGAGGATCGCCTGGTGAGGCTGAAAAACAAATTCTCAGGAACGCCCTCTTTGGCCCATCTCAAAACAACGTTGAAAGAGGTGGCAAATGGAAAGAATGCTAACTATACGGGTGCCTATGCAGAACTACCAGCATTTGACACCTTGCAAAATAACATCCTCACTCAGCCCATAGAGATGGACAAGAATATTGCAGGTGTACAATCACTTGCTTCCAAATTCCCCAATAGAAGCAATACAAATGCTGATGGCTATATACCCGAGTATGATGTATATTTTGATATTAAGCGTTTAGCTGATATTTCAAGGCAACTCTTTGATGATATCATAAGAAAAGCAATAGAAAAAACAGGTGTTTCTAATTATCTGATAGCAGCAGAATATGACATAGATTCTGATTACAGGGATTATGAAAGTAACTACGGTAAGTTGTTGAATGAGTTATGTACTGAGTTGAAAACGAACCATTCAACGTATCAGAGTAAGGTTTGTAATGTATTGTTCAGAATCAAGGATAAAGGGATTGTAGGAACAACAAGCTCATACAATTCAGAGATTCATGCAAAGCATATTCTGCATCAGATGTTTAAATATTCGGATAAGTTCCTTTTAGATAAGCCTTTCTTCTTGGTGATGGTTTTGTTTCCTTGGTATAACAATATAATCACTGAATTTTCTGGAATGAACAAAAAGTTTTATGAGAATCTTTCTGATAGTTTCTTTAACGGTTATAAAGGGAAATCAGACCTCATGAATACACTATTACCAACTTATCTAGGTAATGAAACAATTTTTGAGGTTACAAGGAAGGTGACGGGAATTATATATATTGAAGACAAAAGCATACTTGGTGATGGAGGCAATCTGACACAGACCAGTACCTTCGTATATTTGAATTCCAATGCTGATAACAAAGCGCCCCAGATGCAGACCTATTTGCTATCATTAGCAAACTCTAATGCAAAAGGATGCCTTCAATGGATTTGACAACCCAATTTTTTTACGACAAATAATTATTTACTGACAGGAGCTAGGCTCCTGACAACAAAGAAATAATTTCTGTGATATCTGTGTGACTTAAATAATAAAATATATTTCAGTGTAACGATATGAAAAAAGTAATGTTAGTGTTTGGCACTCGCCCAGAGGCCATTAAGATGTGCCCGCTGGTAAAGGAGTTCCAGAAACACCCCGATGAGTTTGAAACCATAGTATGCGTTACGGGACAGCACCGCGAGATGCTGGAC
This sequence comes from uncultured Prevotella sp., assembly GCF_946407605.1. Classification (GTDB taxonomy): domain Bacteria; phylum Bacteroidota; class Bacteroidia; order Bacteroidales; family Bacteroidaceae; genus Prevotella. The sequence goes on along the minus strand of NZ_CAMJOS010000001.1, from coordinate 60,338 downwards.
CAGGTACTCACCATATTCGATGTCAAGCCCGACTATGACTTGAACATCATGAAGCAGGGGCAGGACCTCTACGATGTCACTGCCCGTGTGCTCACGGGTATGCGTGATGTATTTAAGGAGTGCAAGCCTGATGTTGTTTTAGTTCATGGTGATACTACAACAAGTACAGCTGCTGCCTTGGCAGCTTTCTACCAGCAGATACCTGTTGGTCATGTAGAAGCTGGCTTGCGCACTCATAACATTTACTCGCCTTGGCCCGAGGAGATGAACCGCCAGATTACTGGCCGTATTGCTACATACGACTTTGCCCCTACACCTCTCAGTGAGCATAACCTGCAGGAGGAGAAGGCCCAAGGCCAGATCTTCGTTACCGGTAATACCGTTATCGATGCCCTCCACATGGTGGTTGATAAGCTCAAGACCGACAAGGCTCTGGCTGACGAGCAAATCAATGTGCTGAAGGATGCTGGTTACGATGTCACCCGTCTGGATGGTGGTAAGAAGCTGGTGCTCATTACCGGACATAGAAGAGAAAACTTTGGTGATGGCTTCATTAGCATGGTAACAGCCATGAAGGATCTCAGCGAGAAGTATCCTGAGGTAGATTTCGTTTACCCTATGCACCTCAACCCGAATGTGCGCAAGCCCATTCACGAGGTGTTTGGTGAAGACCTTACCCGCCCCAATTTCTTTTTCATTGAGCCCCTGCAGTACTTGGAGTTCGTTTACTTGATGGAGAAGAGTACCGTTGTACTCACCGACTCAGGCGGCATTCAGGAAGAGGCCCCAGGCCTTGGTAAGCCAGTGCTCGTAATGCGCGACACCACAGAGCGCCCCGAGGCGCTGAAGAGTGGCACAGTGCATCTCGTTGGCACAAACCACGACCTCATTGTAAACGAAGTAAGTACTCTCCTTGATGATGCAGTAGCTTACGAGAAGATGTCCAAGGCCGTCAACCCTTATGGCGATGGCAAAGCCTGTAACCGCATTGTTCGTGCCCTCAACGGCGAAGCCGTAGATCGTTACGAAGTACAATAAATGACAGGAGCTTGGCTTCTGCCAAAACGAATGAGAAAATAAGAATTAAATTCAATAGTAATATGATTAACGTAATTGGACTGGGCTATATTGGATTGCCCACAGCATTGATGATGGCTTCTCACGGTGTGGAGGTCATTGGTACAGACTACAACAAAGAGTTGGTGAACACACTGAACGCTGGCAAGACCACCTTCAAGGAGGACGGTCTCGACGAGCTGTTTGCTGCTGCCGTAAAGGCCGGCATCAAGTTTACCACCGAGTATCAGAAGACTGACATGTACATCGTCAGCGTTCCTACCCCTTACGACAAGTTCTCGAAGAAGGTGGACGCTTGCTATGTGGTGGCAGCCGTCAAGGAAGTGATGAAGGTGTGCCCCAAGGGCGCTACCGTAGTCGTTGAATCTACCGTCAGCCCCGGCACTATCGACAAGTTCGTGCGTCCTGTCATCGAGGAGAACGGCTTTAAGATAGGTGAGGACATCAACCTCGTTCACGCCCCTGAGCGTATCATCCCCGGCAACATGGTGTATGAGCTGCTGCATAACAACCGCACCATTGGTGCCGACTCTAAGGAGATTGGCGAGAAGGTAAAGCAGTACTATGCCAGCTTCTGCCAGGGCGAGATTGTCGTTACCGACATCCGTACCGCAGAGATGACCAAGGTGGTTGAGAATACCTATCGTGCCGTGAACATCGCTTTCGCTAATGAGCTCTCTCGTATCTGCCGTCACGACAATATGGACGTGTACGAGATCATCAAGATCTGTAACATGCACCCCCGTGTAAACATCCTGCAGCCCGGTCCTGGCGTTGGTGGCCACTGCATCAGTGTTGACCCTTGGTTCCTCGTGGGCGACTATCCCCAGCTGGCTAAGGTGATCGACGAGTCGATGAAGACCAACGACTATCAGCCCGTGTTTGTGCTGGAGCGCATCCATGAGATTATGGAGGAGCACAATATAACGGATAATCGGAGAGTCGGATTATACGGACTTACGTACAAAGAGAATGTGGATGACATCCGTGAGAGCCCCACACTCCAGATGCTCGACATTCAGGAGCGACACTTAGCTCGCCCCTTGAAGACCTTCGATCCCTTCTTCACCCAGAAGGAGATAGTGAAGAACCAGATTCTGGACTTCGACCAGTTCTTGGACGAGGTCGATATGGTGGTGATTATGGTGAAGCACGACCACATCAAGCAGAATTGGGATAAGCTGAAGGGTAAGGTTATTCTGGATTGCCATAATATTTGTCCACTTGAAGGAGTATATCATATTTAAGGCATAAGAAACCAAAGGAAGTGCATTTTGCCCCCCCCCCCTTGGTTTCTCTATATAGGTGTCGCTCACATCTTCGAAGAGAGCGGATTTTTTAATAATGACAAAAGCAAGGCTTCAGTAATAAGAAGCAAAAATGCAATTTAACAGTTAACAATTAACATTTTAGGTTTAACTGTGTTTGACTTAGTACATGAATCCTGAACGCCGAAGGGGTCGCGGGCGAAACGCAAGAAGGTTTAGCTCGACGGCCCGAAGGGGAAAGTCAACGAAGTGGCAAATATGAAACCATAAGGGCGGGTTTCCCGCTGGTCTCTCATAAAATAAAGGTTCAATAACAGCGGGTCCGTACCTTTGCTAAAGCAGATTCTTAATGTGAATTGGAAAGTAATAGAAAGCTCCTATCCTTTTGAATGCCCTTGGCTACGGATACGTAAAGATCATGTACGTATGCCATCTGGGATGGAGATACCTGATTTCTACGTTGAAGAACTATCGGACTGGGTAAATGTTATTGCTATAACCAATGATGGTAAGTTCTTGGTAGAAGAACAATACCGGCACGGTATAGGTCGAATCTGCTTCGAATTATGCGCAGGCATTGTTGAGAAGGACGAGAGCCCTACGGAAGCAGCAAAACGGGAACTTCTTGAAGAAACAGGATATACAAGTGACGAATGGACTGCTTTTGGATGTTATGCACCGAATACAAGTGGTTGTAACAATTGCTGCTATACATTTATTGCAACCAATCTGAAAAAGGTCGCAGAACCAAAATTAGATAAAACAGAAGAAATAAAATTTCATTTATTGAAGGAAGAAGAGATAAAAGAATTGATGCTGGATGGGCGCATGACTGAAGCTGTGATGTTGGCTCCGCTCTGGCGATACTTTGCAAACAAATAAATATTGAAAATTATGGCATACAAAATTCCTCTTTTTAATCTGAACTTCGACGAGCGCGAGGCTCAGGCAGCGTATGATACTATTAAGTCGGGTTGGATCTCTACAGGCCCGAAGAATGCTGAGTTAGAGCAGATGTTTATTGATATGTGGAAGGTGAAGTATGCAGTCTCAATGTCGAACTGCACCGATGCCCTTCACGTGTGTTGTATGGTTTGTGGCTTTGGCCCTGGCGATGAGGTGATTTGTCCCTCACTGACCTTTGCTGCTTCTTGCAACTGCATCCGTTATGTGGGCGCAACACCTGTGTTTGCAGATATTGTTGGCCCAGACCACATCAACATTGATCCTGCAGACATTGAGCGTAAGATTACTCCAAAGACCAAGGGTATTGTTGTAGTTCACATGGCTGGTTTCCCAGCTAAGATGGATGAGATCATGGCTATTGCCAAGAAGCACAACCTCAAAGTGGTTGAGGATGCTTGCCACGGCCCACTCTCTGAGTACAAAGGCCAGAAACTCGGCACTATTGGCGATTGTGCCGCATTCAGTTTCTTCTCAAATAAGAATATCTCTACTGGTGAAGGTGGTATGTTCATCACCAACAACGAGGAAATGGAGAAGAAAGCCCGTCTGATTCGCTCTCACGGTATGAGCACCATGAGCTACCAGCGTGCCAGCGGTCATGCTACAGAGTATGACATCACCTGCTTGGGTTATAACTTCCGCATGGACGATATTCGTGCAGCCATTGCTATTGAGCAGTTGAAGAAACTTCCTGGCGATTTGGAAACACGTTTGAAGGTGCGCAAGCAGTATGTTGACCGTCTTTCGAAGATTGAGGGTGTTGTAGTACCGTTTGCTGATAATACTGAGTTTGTCAGCAACTATATCCTGCCTGTTGTTTTGTTGAACAGCACTAAGGAGTATAGAAACAAGGTGCGTGAGTATATGCATGCAGCAGGTGTTCAGACTTCTGTTCACTATCCCGCAGCACATAAGTTCTCTACCTATAAGGAACTTGGAGCTGTGTTGCCACAGACAGAATATGTGACAGATAATGAGGTGACGTTGCCTATGTATGCAGCTCTAACCCCAGAGCAGATTGACTTTATCTGCGATACGTTTGAAAAGGCAGTAAAGGAGTGTAAGTAATGTATCAGAACAAGAAATCAGTTCTTATCTTTGGAGTTGGCCCGTTGCAAGAATCTATCATTGCGAGAGCCAAGAAAATGGGACTTTACACTGTTGGCATAGATCCTTGTGAGGATGCAACTTGCAGAGATTGTGTCGATGCCTTTGAGGTGGTGCCTGGCCAAGACTATGAGGGGCATTGTGCTGTTATTGAGAAGTATGGCATTGATGCCATTGTTACTGCCGCAACGGACAAACCCCTCGTAATGATGGCAAGTATTGCTGAGAAATACGGTTTCCCGTTCTATTCAGTTGAGACAGCCCAATGGAGTACCGATAAGTTCCAGATGAAGGAGCGTTTTGAACTTGGTGGAGTTCCTCATGCACAAGGTCGTCTTATCTCCAAAGTGGAAGAAGCAGAGGGTTTGGTGTTCCCTGTAATTGTGAAGCCAAGAGATAATTCTGGTAGTCGTGGAGTAAAACTCTGTAGGGATAAAAATGAACTTCAAATCAGTATAGATGAGGCTTTGGAAAATTCCAAGTTAGATACCGTATTGGTAGAAGAGTTCATTGAAGGTCCTGAATATAGCATCGAGAGTTTGCATCACGATGGTAAGAGTGAGGTGATTCAGTTCACTGAGAAGAAAACCACAGAGTTTCCTTACAATGTAGAGTTAGGTCATATCCAGCCGGCTAATATCTCTGATGAGAATAAGCAAAAGATTCGTGAAATCATTTCTAAGATAGGAAAAGCACTCAACTTTGAAAATTGTCCTTCTCATACAGAACTGAAGATAAACGACCGTGGCATCTTTGTCATTGAAACCAGCCCTCGACTGGGAGGTGACTATATCACTTCAACCTTGACTCCCCTTTCTACGGGAGTAAATCTTGAAGATGAATTACTGAAGATTTCTTTGGGTGAAGTAATAAATCCCTCCCCCAAAGCAGTGCAATACTCTGGTGTTCGCTTTTTCGCGTTTGAGGAGGGTAGTGTTATTAAGCATGTTCCGAACGAAGAGTTTGTAAAAGGCTGGCCACATGTGGTTGATTTCTCTTTTACGCTAAAAGAAGGTGATAAGGTAAATCGTATCACATCAAGTTTAAACAGATATGGTCAACTGATTCTACAAGCAGGTAATAGAGATGCTATTGAAGAGGCATTTGATAAGTATGAGAAAGTTATCACAGATGATTGTTTGAATTATAATATAAACTATTTAGAAAAATGAGTGAGAAGAAACGATTAACAATAATAGGAACAAAAGAATTCAGCGAACAGATTATTGACTTTGCAATTAAAACAGGAGAGTTTGAATTTGTTGGCTATTTTGATGACCTTGTAGAGGCGGGAACTATAATTAATGGGAAGCCAGTCCTTGGAAAGGTTGAAGATGCTATTGACCAATATAGAAATGGGTCTTTTGACTGTATTTTTGAAGGAATTGGCTATACAAGATTTGATTTGCGTGAGTATTATTATAAAATGCTTAAAGGAAAAGTTCCTTTTGCCAATATCATAATGCCATCAGCAAAGATAGCAACGGGCGTAAAGCTTGGAGAAGGTATCTTTGTCGGAGGCACAACGGTTATAGATAAAGGAAGTGTTATTGAAGATAACGTTTTTATTCATGGTGCTTCAACCATTGGTCATGAAAATCATGTAGGTTCTCATACGTATTTTTCTGGTCGTTTTAATTCTGCCGGTTTTACAAATATTGGTGAGAGGTGTTTTTTTGGTATTTGTTCGTGTGTTTCCGATCATATTACAATTTGTGATGATGTATGGATAGGATTAGCCTGTGTGGTTATTAAAAACATTAAGGAACCAGGAAAATATATGTCACCAGCTGCAAAATTGTATAAGATAGAATAGTATATCATTATTTTTTAATCTATTAAATTTTTACGTAAAATGAAAACATTAGAAGAATTTGTAGAGCTCTTTGCAGAGCAGTTTGACGAGACCGATGCAAGTGAAATCACTGCAACAACGGCTTACCATGATTTGGAAGAGTGGTCAAGCCTTATCGGCCTGAGTGTTATTGCTATGGTTGATGAAGAGTTTGACGTAGCCCTGAAAGGTGACGATGTCAAGAACTCAGTGACCGTAGAAGATTTGTATAACAAAGTAATTGCTAAACTCTAATGGCATTTGTAGAATTTAAAAATGTTAGGATCGCCGGTATATCCGCCGGCGTTCCTAAGTTCGTTGCAAGCAATCTCCATCCATTGGAGAATGATGGTATATCAAGTGATTATAGCCCCGAAGCTTTCGTTGAGGCTACCGGAGTCTTGGAACGTCATGTGTCAAATTCATTGACAACATCCGACCTCTGCTTTGAAGCAGCCGAGAAACTTATAGCAGATTTGGGCTGGGATAAAAAAGAAATAGAAGCCTTGGTGTTTGTTTCTCAAACTGCGGATTATGTGCTTCCTGCAACAGCATGTATTCTTCAGGATCGTCTTGGCCTGTCTCGTGAATGCTATGCTGAAGATATAGCGCTGGGCTGCTCTGGTTGGGTATATGGTTTGAGCAACGTTGCATCTTTGGTAGCAACTGGCAGTATCAAAAAGGCTTTATTGTTGGCCGGTGATGCTAAAAAACGCGCTAAAGGTTCACTTGACCCTCTTTTTGGCCATGCAGGAACAGCGACGGCCATCGAATATTCCGAAGGTGATAATGGCTTTAAGTTCCATTTTGGTACAGATGGTAGTGGCTATGATGCCATTATTATGCCCGATGGCGGTAGTAGAAATCAGGTTTCGATGAAGTCATTTGAGCTAGAAGAAGTGGAAGGCAAACAGATGCATCGCTTGCAGACACACATGAAGGGAATGGATGTGTTTTCGTTCGGAATTACCACCGCTCCTAAATCTGTAAAGAAGCTGGCTGAGCACTTCGGATTTAATTATCTTGATGCCGACTATGTTATCTTCCATCAGGCCAACATGAAGATGAACAACCAGATTGTGAAGAAACTGAAGTTGGATCCTGAAAAGGTCCCGTCTTGCATGTACAAGTTTGGCAATACATCATCAGCAAGTATTCCACTTACCATTGTAACTCAGTTGAAGGACAAGTTTGAAACAAAGCCCACGAATTTTCTTTGCTGTGGTTTTGGTGTAGGTCTTTCATGGGGTACTTTGGCATTCAAGTCTGAAAAAATGATTGTTTCAGAGTTAGTTGAAGTAGAAGAACCAAAAGAAGAATCGAAATGGGTGTAACATACAATCCCTTCACACTTGAAGGTAAAACGATCTTAGTAACAGGTGCATCATCTGGCATTGGTAAAGCAACCGCCATTGAATGTGCCAAGATGGGAGCTAAGTTGGTCATCACTGGCCGTAATGAAGCAAGACTTAATGAGGTCTATAATTCATTAGAAGGTGAGGGACATATTCAGGTTATTGCAGATTTGTCAAATGATGAGGAGATACAGCGGCTCGTTGATGAAATCCCAGTTCTGAATGGTTGCGTAAACAATGCAGGATATAATGTTATGTCTGTAATTCCTTTCATCAAGAAAGATGAATTAGGACGTATCATGAACGTGAACTTGACTGCCCCCATTATGCTCACGCATCTTTTGGTGAAGAAAAAGAAAATAGCCAAGGACTCATCCATCGTGTTTACCTCGTCAATATCTGCAAGGGGTAGAAACTCAGTAGGCAATAGCATGTATTCGGCAACCAAGGGTGGTCTTTCTTCATTCATGAAAAATGCAGCTCTGGAGCTTGCTGCCAAACGAATTCGTTGTAATGCCGTTTTGCCAGGAATGGTTGAGACACCTTTGAAAGAAGGCAAAGCAAATGTAACCGAAGAGCAGTGGGAAATCAACCGACAGCTCTATCCATTAAAAAGATTTGGTAAACCGGAAGAGATTGCCTACGGCATTATTTATCTGTTAAGTGATGCAAGCGCATGGGTCACGGGTACTGAATTGGTTATTGATGGAGGTATGACAAGATAAAAATGGCGATATTAAAATTCAAAAATGTGGGCATTACTGCTTTGGCTGCAGCTGTGCCTAAAACGGTAATTGACAATTATCATTACGACTTAGACATCTGGCCTGAAGAGGAAGTTAAGAAAGTGGTTGATAAAGTCGGAGTTGTAGAGCGACGCTTTGCTGATGATAAGACCTGCTCTTCTGATCTTTGTTTTGCTGCTGCAGAAAAACTGATTGCAGATAACAACATCAACAAAGATGAGATAGATTTGTTGGTGTTCCTGTCTCAAACTCCAGACTATCGTATGCCTGCCACAGGAATCCTACTTCAAAATAGGTTAGGTTTGCCAATGTCAACAATGGCTTTCGATATTTCTTTAGGCTGCTCTGGTTTTATCAGTGCGCTTAGCATAGTCTATGCTATGATGCAAAACAATGGTTTCAGAAAAGCTTTGCTACTTGATGGTGAAACACGCTCAAAGGTATATAGCCGCAAGGATCGTCGCGAAGCCTTCATCTTTGGAGATGCCGGTGTTGCTGCCCTGATTGAAAGGGATGAGAAGTTTGGTGAAAGCCATTTCTCCTTGAATAGCGATGGTTCACGCGGTGAGCTCATTATGATTCCCGGAGGTGGCTATAGAAATATGAGTTCCATCGAAACACTACGAGAAAAGGTCGTTGATGAGTATGGTAATATCCGCAGCGATGAGCATGGTCACATGAATGGTGCAGATGTGTTCAATTTTGTGATAGTTGAAGTCCCTAAGGATATTAAACGTTTGATGGCTGCATCTGGTGAGGACATCCAAAAGATGGACTACTATGTATTCCATCAAGCTAATGCTTTCATTAATAACTATATTGCCAAGAAGATGAAACTTGACAAAGAGCGAATACCTTGGACTATCCAAAAATATGGCAACACTTCATCGGTATCAGTTCCTCTTACCATTGCCAGTGAATTGAAAGATAAAATGGCAGGAAAGAAGAAGCTGATGATGAGTGCCTTTGGCGTAGGCATGGCCTGGGCAACCGCAATAGTTCCATTCGTGGATTGCAAAATTAGTGATATCGTTGAAGTCTAAGGGGATATGGAAGAAAGAAATACCCAAATAGATTCCTTGAAGTTCTTTTTGATCTTTTTGGTTCTTGTAGGTCATTGTCTGGACATAGGGCTGAGTTCCTATCTTAACAATTCGCTCTTCCGTTTTATTTACTCTTTTCATATGCCTGTCTTTGTATTATTGTCAGGCATGATGTTTAAAGAAAAAGGCTTTAAAGCCTTGATGGGGGGGGGGTATTTCTTTAATAGCCACATACTTAGTATTCCATCTTCTGTATGGAGGAAAAACATTAGCCTACACTGGGGGCTCTGTTATAGACTTTTGGCTAAAGGGCTTTGCGTATAATGCAACACATTTATACGACCCTGCTGATGGGTTGTGGTATATAATATCTCTACTATTATGGAGATTATTTCTGAACTATACACCGAAGTGGATAAAAGAGAATATTGTCCTTCATTTATGTGTGGTGCTCGGAATTAGTCTATTGGCAGGATTGGTACCCATAGGAAGGGAAATTTCGTTTCAAAGAACATTTGCGTTCTATCCTTATTTTGTATTAGGATATTATTTCAAGGATGTTTATTCTCAATTACGAAAAGTTCCATTGATTATTCCCCTTGGAGTTATTTTGATTTATGCTATTATAGTGTTATATAAGACATTACCACAAATAAATATCTTGTTGCAACGAACTCCGTACAATTATTCAGAAATAGTAACATCAGTTTTGAATAGATGCCTTTTCTATATTTGGACGCTCCCAATTTCGTTGTCAATTATCGCCATATTCCCGAATATTAAGTTCTTTTCACAAGAAGGTAGATACACGCTATTCTATTACATGTATCACATGTTTTTTGTGTTGTTTTTTAGGTACCTTGTGATTAACTTAGGTGTTACTTGTAATGTGTTATCGGTTTTAGTGTATGCTATTGGTAGTTTTGTCATAATGAGGTTACTCCGGGATATTCCTATACTTTATTTTATGACTTCGCCACTACCCAAGAGTATATTTGTAAATCATAAACAATAATTATGGCAAAAGCATATGTATTCCCTGGTCAGGGAGCCCAGTTCGTAGGAATGGGTAAAGACCTTTATGAGAGTAATAAACGTGCACAGTTGTTCTTTGACAAGGCCAACGAGGTGCTTGGGTATAGCATTACCGATATCATGTTCAATGGAACTGATGAGGAGTTGAAACAGACCAAGGTAACTCAGCCTGCAGTATTCCTGCACTCTGTGATTTCGGCATTGTTTATGGATGACTTCCAGCCTGATATGGTGGCTGGTCATTCATTAGGTGAGTTCTCTGCATTGGTAGCAGCAGGTGCTCTTACTTTTGAAGATGGCTTGAAGTTGGTTTATGCTCGTGCTATGGCCATGCAGAAGGCTTGCGAGGCTGCACCATCAACGATGGCTGCTATCATTGCTTTGCCTGATGAAACCATTGAACAGGTTTGTGCTGAGATTAGTAAAGAAGGAAATGTAGTTGTTCCTGCTAATTATAATAGCCCCGGGCAGGTGGTGATTTCTGGTAATGTGGAGGCTATTAAGGAGGCATGCGCCAAACTGAAAGAGGCAGGTGCTAAGCGTGCATTGCCGTTGGCTGTAGGTGGTGCATTCCATTCTCCATTGATGGAAATGGCTCGTGTAGAGTTAGCAAAGGCTATTGAGGCTGCACCTGTGAGCAAACCTATTTGTCCTGTATATCAGAATGTGGATGCCAAGCCTCATATGGACCCTGTAGAAATCAAGGAGAATCTGCTGAAGCAGTTGACTTCACCTGTACGTTGGACCCAGAGTGTTATCAACATGATTGGTGACGGCATGACAGAATTCGTAGAATGTGGCCCCGGTCAGGTACTCACTGGACTGATTGGTCGTATTCAGAAAAGCCTTGAGCAGTAATGCTTAAGATTGATTATATAGTAAACTCTTTTTTTGACTCGATAACCTGGTTGCTCTCCGAAGAAGGGAGCAGCTGGGTTTGGCTAGTAGATTGTGGAGATGTTGAACCCGTCATAGAGAAGATTGGAGAAAGATACATTGTAGGAGTGCTGTTAACGCATGCGCACTTCGATCATATCTATGGACTACCTGAGCTTTTGAAAGTTTACCCCTATTGCAAAATCTTAACGAACGAAACAGGGCGTGAGACATTGGGTAATGCCAAGTTGAACATGTCCATATATCATGAAACTCCTCTGACTGTAGAAAGCCAACAGATAACTATCTGTGGCGAGGGTGATGATATTGAATTGTTTGAAAATATATCAGCAAAGGTGCATGAAACTCCTGGCCATCATCCCAGTTGCCTAACTTTTATGGTAGAGGATAATCTGTTTACCGGTGATGCTTATATCCCTGGCATTAAAGTTGTGACTAATCTACCAAAGGGTGATAAGAAACAGGCGCAGGTAACATTGGAAAGAATAAAGACACTTGCAAAAGGAAAGAAAATTCGACCTGGACATAATGGTAAAGAAGAAAGCTGAAAAACAATATACAGAGGAGGCCCTTCAGAAGAAAACTGTTGCAGAACTTAAGGACATCATTAAGGAGAAAGGCCTGAAAGTTACTTCCAAGATGAGAAAAGCAGACTTGATTGCGCTCATCTTAGGAGAGAATGCAGGTTCCGTGCTGGATGATGCCACCAAGAAACTGGCTGAACGGATTCAGAAAGAACTGGATGAAGCCAATAAAAAACTAAAAGTTCCTGTAGTGGTATATCCCGCAATCACTAAGAACCCACCAAGGTTGTTGGAGGATGATATGCTCATTAACTCTAAGCTGATACGCCCAGGATTGATAGAGTCTGTATTTCCTTTGGCAGAGGACTTGTATATGGTGAGTTACTTCATCATGCAGAAGGATTGTATCATTGCTTGCTGTTGTTTAGGTGATTTGCTGGACTTCGTGAAAAATGGCGTTGAGCAACAAGGAGGTGTTGCTGTCTTGAAGAAACACTTTAGAAAGAAATATCCATACCTTGCCTCTTTGTATGATGTAAAGCCCGATGGTATAGGCAAATGGCCTGCCATGCCTTATCTGATGACTATTGCTTGGGAAAGCGAAGAACCAAGATGGTATTTGACGGAAAAGATATATGATGGCGATTTCCCAAGCATGGTTTACTATGGTGTGGTTAATGACCAGAAAGCATTAGAAGTGCTTTTCCATTTCCGCGAGGCACTTGATAAGATGTGGAAGGAACTAGAAAAGAGTGATGCTAAAGCCCCAAAGGCAAGAATGAAGGAATACTTTGGTGTTGATAATCTTGAAATTGAAGATTAACGAAGATCATTGAATGTTTTATTTCCAATTATTACATAAGAAATGAGCACCCAATTTAGTAATTTAAAAATAAAAAATCGGCTCATTGCTTCAGAAGACAGTTTGTTGATTGCGTTGAAGCAGATGGATAGGCAAATGGTTAAAATGTTGTTCGTTTTTGATAATGAACAATTCGTAAGTATATTGACCATCGGTGATATTCAACGTGCTATTGTTAATAACATTGCGCTAGATACACCTGTCGCTCATGTCGTGGATCGAAATAAAAAATTTGCTCACGTAGGTGAATCTATGGACAGTATCCGTAAGAAGATGTTGTCACTACGAGCAGAATGTATGCCTGTCTTGGATGAAAAGGGTGTACTTGCAGATGTTATTTTTTGGCGTGATCTCTTTGAAAAGGAAGAAACAGATTTGCGGCCTAAAATAGAATTACCTGTCGTCATCATGGCAGGCGGCAAAGGAACACGTCTCAAACCTATTACCAATGTCATTCCCAAACCACTGGTACCTGTAGGCGATAAAACCATTCTTGAAGTCATTATGGATCAGTTCGAGGGTATTGGCTGCCATAAATTCTATATGTCTGTCAACTACAAGGCAGACATGATGAAGTATTATCTGAGCCAGCTTGATCACAAGTATGACATTGAGTTCTTCATGGAGGATAAACCCCTTGGAACTATTGGCAGTGTGTCTCTGTTGAAAGGAAAGATCACCACCCCTTTCTTTGTCAGTAACTGTGATAGTATCAACGAACAGGATTACCGTGATGTCTGGGATTATCATGTGAACAATCACAATGATATGACCATTGTGACGATGGTGAAGAGCTTCAAAATACCGTATGGTGTGATTGAAACTGGTGAAGATGGCTTGATGACCGCTTTGAAGGAAAAACCTGAGCAAACCTATCAAGTGAATACGGGTGTTTATATCTTGAACCCAGAACTGATTGATGAAATTCCAGAAGGTGAGTTCTTCCATATTACTCATTTGATGGAGAAAGTGCAAGCCCGTGGTGGTCGTGTGGGATGTTTTCCTGTAAGTGAACATTCGTGGAAGGACATGGGTGAGTGGCCAGAATATCTGAAAATGATAGATGTGCTATGATAGCTTCGATTTTCAAAAATAACGATTTTACGCTTTGTCATGTGCCAGTTCCTAAAGGTTATCCTCAGTCACAGACACACGCGGGGGTGGCTATGCATGATGGATTGTTTTATCTGACGACATCGCCATATCCTTCAATCCGTAGGAGCAAGTTCTGTGCATACCTGAGAGCGGTTATTAATAAGCTGACTTTCTACAAATTGTTGGATAATAGACCTTCCGATTCATTTGAAAACCCATGTATTTATGTTGGAGTGAATGATGGGGCGTTCCCACCCACTCAATTTGTCCCATTGACATCAAACCCGCTGATGGGTACTCCTGATAATTTTTACGGATTACCTTCTTTTAATTCGGATCCGGACATTTATATAGAAAACGATGATGTCTATGTTTTGAATAGAGCTGTACTAAGGCGGCCTGTTTATAGCGGAGGGCTCAATTTTGATTGTCGATTATTTCTTATAAAGGGTAAATTGGTTGATAACAAATATCGCTATATGGGAACAACTGTTTTACTTGATGATGTGATATGCGGAAGCCCATCTTTAGTAAAATATAAAAATGAATATCAGTTGTTCAGTGTTGAATCAAGTTGTTATAATACAGGATCGAAGAAGTACTCTATTTCAAAAATGAGTTCAGATAGTATTGAGGGCTTCAATAATACCAATAAGTGGGAGAATGTTTCTGTTGATATAGAAGGTTTTACACCCTGGCATTTATCTGTGTTTTCGTATCAAGATGCGCTATATGCTATAGTTGCATGTGTTAAGCATGGCGAGAAACAAAGATGCTGGCAGATGCTAGGAAAATTTAATGAGGATTTGAGTGGTTTGAAAATATATAATATACCGCTATCTGATTTCAATTCATATAGGGGTGCAGCTTTAGTTGATAAAAAGGGTGAGTTTATTTTATATAATACCACTGTTGCAGAACGGATAAAAGGCAGCAAATCCGTGGATGGAAGAGATGTTGTTATGGCGCACAAGCCGTTGATGGATATTTTAAATACATTAGTTAATAATGAGCGATAAAAACGTTGCATTAAAAGGAGGCTTTTGGACGTCCGTGTCAACAGGTGTTGTGATGTTGGCGCAATTTGGGCGTGTTGTCATATTGACTCGTTTCTTAGAGAAGAGCGATTTTGGTGCAGTGGCCATCATTAACATGGTTATTGGTCTATGTCTTTCTTTTACCGATTTAGGTTTCGCTAGCGTCATTATGTATAAACAAAAGCTAACTCTTCGGGAGTTCAGCTCTTTGTACTGGGCTCAGTTTGCTATATTCTTAGTTTTGTATATTATGTTGTCGCTAAGTTCGCCATTGGTTGCTTCTTTTTATGAAACTCCAATTTTAGCGGCTCTTATCCCTCTGTCTGGATTGTCTGTCATTTTTCAGGCATTAGGTAAACTATATGATAGTGTCCTGCAGAAGAAATACCAGTTTAAGGAATTGGCGATGCGAAATATTGTGGCTAATCTTTTGTCACTCGTATTAGCATGGTTTTTAGCGTATAATGGATATGGCATTTATTCATTGGTTTATTCCACTTTGTGTTCTATAGTGGTTGTAAATGTATGGAATTTATTATCTGGTTTTAAGTATCAGAGAATCAGTATGACATTTAGTATGAAAGAAGTGGTTCCATTGGCGAAGATTGGTATTTATCAGACTGGTACTAGAATTATAGATTTTATAGCCAGCAAAATTGATGTTTTCATTATTGGAAAATTCCTTGGGACAGATGTACTAGGGGTATATGATTTAGCAAAAGACTTAGTACATCGCATAATTAATTTTGTAAATACGGTTGTTTCGAAAGTTGCTTTGCCCATTCTTTCCAACAACAATAATGATGACGAAGCGGTAAAGGTGAGATTCCTAATGATTACGAAGGTAGTTGCTTACATTTGTATTCCAATCTGCCTTGCGATAGCGGTCTTCAGTAAGGATGTGGTATGGATTGTATATGGTGAGAAGTTCTTGGATGCGTCCTTTATGGTGAGCATCTTTGCGATAGGTTCGATGTTTGGAAGCATCACTTGTTTCTATGATATGTTAGGTATTGCAAAGGGGCGTACAGATTTGAACTTTAAAGCTACGATTTTCCGTGTTTGTCTGATAATTCCCATAACGCTTATATGCTGCCAATTCTCAATTGATATTCTTGTTGTATGTAATTTCCTGTTTGGTTTGATTTTGATACCAATATATTGGCGTTTAATTGTTATGAACACATACCCGATATCTGCACGCCTTTATATGGGACAGTTTGGAAAATATATGTTATTGGTTGGCGTTGCTGCAATAATTACACGAATCTTGTTGGAAATGAATATTTTTGGTACATTCGGCAACAATGTGTTGCACCTTTTCGTATATTCTGCCATATTTGTTTTCCTGTATATGATAGCATTAATTCCAGTGAAAAATGATGTAGAAATCATTTGTAAAATGATTCGTCCAAAAAGATAATAATAATGAATATTTTAATAGTAGGCACTTTAACAACGAAGCATATTTCTACGCTCGTTACTAAGCTAGGTGCGAGCAAAAAAGAGGTTGAGAAAATATATGTGTTTGATTCTTCGTTTCGGGTGGGCTATAAATACCCTGATATACCAGGAATTGAACATGTCTATGGTGTTGAATCTAATTGTTTTTTTAAGATACTGTCTAAAATACCAAAAGTGAGGGCTTGGGCTTTTTCTGTTTTACTTAAAAGAAAAGTCAAGGAGGTTATTTCTTCGGAAAATATCCAGTTTGTATCTTTTGTTGGGGTTACGACACTTACCTCATCCATGATTAGGTATGCCCATCATAGAGGTGCAAAAACACATATAGCTCCGTTAGGAAGTGATGTGTTAAGAAGTTCAAAACTTGAAGAATCCGCATTGCAGAAGGCGTTTAAAGAAATAGATTTTGTTACTGTAGGAAAAAATAACGAATTTGGAATAGGTTTGATAAATCGTTTTCATATACCAGACAAAAAAATAGTATATGCAGGTTTTGGTTCGGATGTTATTGATATTATTGACCGTATGATTGGCACCCAGTCAAGAAAAGAGCTATCTCTGATGTTAAATCTTCCTGAAAGTTCACACTATATAGCTTGTGGATATAATGCGAGCCGAGACCAAAACCATAAGGAAATACTTAAAGCATTAGCTGAAAATAAGAAATTACTTCCGAAAGATTACTGTGTTATTATTCAACTTTCATACGGATCAGCAAAAGAGGATTTATACCGAGAACTTTCTGAGTTATCCCATTCTTTGGCCCTGAATGTGGTATTTATTATGGATTTCTTAAGTTTAGAGAAGGTAGCTGCATTGCGAATTCTTACCGACTTGTTTATACATGTACAGAAAACAGATGCAACAAACGCCAGTATTCTAGAGTATTTGTTAGCCGATACACAAGTGATTAATGGTAGTTGGTTAAAATATAAATTCATTGAGAAATATGGATTCCCATATTATCGATGCGATTCGATAAGTGAATTGAGTATGTGTATAAAAAATGTTTTATCTGGTGATTATCCCAGGATAATGGTGTCTGGCGAGGTAAAAGAAGCGATACGATCTTTTAAAAGTTGGAAATTGATGCTAGAAAGATGGCATAGCCTTTTTGAGAAGAGTATAAATAATGAGGGTAATTAATATCTTTATTTGAATAATTTTTATTTATGATATTCAGCTTTATTCTATATTTTTTCTTTTTTCTGGGTTTGTTCTATCTTGATAATATTAAGAACAAAAAGAAAAAAAGTTTTTTTTTGTTTTTTCTCTATGTATTCCTGTGTTTTGGATATATGACGGGATCAGACTGGAGATATTATGAACTAGATTTTCGCGAATCTAATTTACTTGTAAACTATAATGACTATGATAAAGGTTTCTGGTTAGTTTACTATCTTCTAAGTAAAATCTCTTCTGATTTTTTCGTGGCGGTTGCGATACTTAAATGTATTTATTTATATTCTTTAATATATGCATTTAAAAAAATATCAGACCATTGGATGGCGGCAATGGGGATTATGTTTACTATGATACTTTTTATGATAGTAGATAATCCATTGCGCTTTATGGTAGCCAATATATTTATTAATTTTGCTATACCTTATGCATTCGCTAAAAAACTGAAAAAGTTTTTGTTAATATCTTTATGGGCTGTTTTCTTCCACATGACAAGTATCTTCCCTATATTATTGCTTTTATTAGGTTTCCTTAGGATTCCCATTGAGAAAGTTAACAAACACACGATTTTCCTGATATACATCGTAATTGCAATAATTTGTAGCGATGAGATGTTTATATCGGAGATATTTAATAATGCACAGTTTTTTTTGAATTATGTTGGCGATACGCGAAACTATGAGTCGTATTCGGTGGAAAGCAATGAATCCTTTTTTACTATAGGTTCTGCCTTAAAGGTATTTCTTGCTGCAATAATCATTTATAATAGAGACAAAGTGATATCCATGAAGAATGGAAATCAAATTTATTTTTACTCTATATTATATCTAATCATAGGTAGAGTTATTTTGCTTATACCTACAGGTTTTAGAATGGTTATACCCCTTTCATTTTTTTATTCAGCAGCATTTGCTTATTTAATAATGGAAAATAAAGCGAAGATTATGAAATATTGCTTTATTGCTCTATTCTCTTTGACATTGTTTAGAACTCTTAATAACACGTATGTTTATATACCTTACTCTAATAGTATTTACTATATTCTAACGAAGCATAAGCCTTTTGTTGAGAGAAGCAATTATAATTTCGATAGTTATAAAGAAAGAACTGGTAAATCAGTTGGTGATAAAAACTAAATAAATATGAAAATTGCATTAGTATTAAAAACTGACGGGTTGGAATACGATGATAGAATACGGAAAGAGATTCTGTCAATACAAAGACTATATCCAAGTATAAAATTCAAGATATTCGCGATGCTTCCAGAAAACAAGGAAGTAGAAGGAGTTACTGATTATGGAGTACCTTATAAGTCAATTTATATTCCAGCTCGGGACAAATATGCATCAGCGGAAAGAACACTAACAAAAGGTTATCAATTCTGGAAAGCAGTAAGGAAGGATTTGAAAGAATATGATGCTGTATGGACTGCTGATTGTGAGACAATGTTCATTACATTATTAGTAAGAACAAAATGTCTAATTTGGGATCTTCATGAACTACCTACAAGCTTATTGAGCCATCGTATCAAAAGAGGTATTTTGAAGTATGCTTTTAGCCGTTGTAAAGTGGTGATACATGCAAATAACCAAAGACGTGAGTATTTGAAGTCGCTTGGTGTGGTTCCAAACCCAGACCGTCATTTCGTACTAAGTAATTATCCTGAGATTCATAATGAGGAAATCAAGATGGGTGAGAAATATCAAGAATTTAAGAAATGGGCTAATAATAAGAAATGTGTTTACCTTCAGGGCTTAAATGATGATGGAAGGGCTGCGTATGAAACAATAGCAGCTATTTTAAATATAGAAAATCTAAATGCAGTAGTTGTTGGACCTTTCCATAAGGATAGTATGGGAAGGTTGCAAGAAGAATTTGGGGATGCTGTCAATGAGAGAGTTTTTTTTGTGGGTAGGATACCTCAGATGCAGATAACTAATTATATGAAAGAATGTTTCATATCGGCTGTTTTTTATAAAAACACGAGAGCTAACAATTACTATTGCGATGCCAATCGTTTCTATTTGGCAGTCTCCCAGGGACTTCCTGTTGTAGTAGGTGAAAATCCATCGATGCGAGAGTTAATTAATAAATATCAATTTGGTTTGTCAATAGATACTGACGGGACGGATTACCTTAAAATAATGGAAGGATTAAAGGAATTGATAAAGGACTATGATTTCTATAAAGCGAACGTTGAGAAGAGTAAGGATAAAATAACTTGGGAAAGCCAAGATGATACTATTAAGGACATTATATATGGAATCAAAGAAATCTTATAATATACTATTGCTCTCTATTATATATCCTCTTCCAACAAAGGAGAATAAGGGTACGTCAGTATGTCATTATTTCACCAAGGAATGGGTGAAGATGGGATATAACGTACGTGCTGTGCATGTGCAAGCCGTTTATCCACGTCCCTTTTACTGGATAGCAAAGTTAAATGCAAAACGTATTGCTGCTAAAACAGGTGCTATCGTCTATACGAAGCGGCTGAACCATAAAGAAAACTACTTGATGGATAATGTGCCAGTGATGCGTGTGCCAGTTTTTAAGCCTATCCCACACGGAAAATTCTCAGCCAAATCAATAAGAAAGGCTGTACAGTCGATAGTTGAAGATTCTAAAACAAATGGTTTTGTACCTGATGTGATTGTTGGGCATTTCCCAAACCCGCAGATTGAAATGCTGGGTTTGCTTAAGAATGAATACCCCGATGTTAAGACATGCATTGTGATGCATGGTGATATTGGAATCATGATAAAGGTTTATAGAGAAAGACTGCCTGAACTGATGAAAGATATTGATATGTGGGGCTTCAGAAGCAAACCGGTTCTAGAAGAGTTTGAAGCAGCGGTAGGTATGGTAGTTAACCCGTTTATTTGTTATTCGGGGATTCCTGAGAGTTATATTACTGGAATTAATAGACATGATTTCACAAAACCATTGAGAAATTTTGTTTATGTTGGGCTGATGATTGATAGGAAATATCCTGAAAAGGTATTGGATGCATTATATGATGTGTATAAAAACAAGGAATTCCATCTTACCTATATAGGAGAGGGGCAACAGTTAGACTTGATCCGTGAAAAAATGGGTAACTATGGACTTCAAGATCAGGTGTCAATACTTGGTCGAATACCACGTGATACAATTGTGGAAGAATATGATAAAGCAGATTGTATGGTGATGATAAGCAGAGGTGAAGCTTATGGATTAGTTTATTTGGAAGCTATGGCTCGTGGTTGCATTACCATTGCATCTAGGAGAGAAGGCTTTGATGGTGTTATTGTGGATGGAGAAAATGGGTTCCTCTGTAATGCTGGTGATGCTGAAGAATTGTCTGAGGTCATAAAACGAATTAATGCAATGCCAGTTGCAGAGCGGCAGAGAATTTCTGAGAATGCAATTGCAACTGCAAAACGCTTGACAGATCAGAAAGTAGCAAAAATGTATATAGACGATATAATTGCACGGTCCTAAAGAACTATGGGTATAAAAACGAGAATATATAACGATTTTTTTCGTCCGTCGAAAGAAGGTGAATATGAAGCTATACTAAAAGCGGCATGCGACAATGGCTATGAAGTCCATACCATGTTGTCGTTTGAGCAAGTAATTGAGGGCGGCAGAATTGAAGGAAAGAAATATCTGATCCTTCGTCGGGATATTGATACGGCTGACTTCAAGATCCTGAGAAAGATGCTGGAACTCGAAAAGAAGTATGGCGTAAGGGCAACATATTACTTTCGGTGGAACACTGTTAATGTGCAGCTGATGAAGGAAATATCAGAGGCAGGTGGTGAGGCTTCCTATCATTTTGAGGAGATTGCAACCTATTGTTATAAACATCGAATCCGTTCGAAGGAGGTGATGCTTAAGCGCATTGAAGAGATTCGTGATTTCTTTATAAGTCAATATGCCAAGTTCAAGGAGAAAACGGGACAACCTTGCCTGACAATAGCTTCGCATGGTGACTATATTAATACACGGTTCAAGTTTCAGAATAAAGAACTGATAGATAATAGGGTGCGAAAAACTACGGGCATATTGCGAGAGGCTTATGATGAACCCCACATGAATGCATTGACGTGTAGAATAGCAGATCAGGTGGAAATGGAAGAATTTACCTCAAAAGCGGTTGAAGCCATTAAACGTGGAGAACCTGTTCTAGAGTTACTGACGCATCCAAGACAGTGGAACTCGCCTGTGTGGGTGAACCTAAAGGAAGAAATAGGTAGAGTAGCGAGAGGTATGTGGATGAGAATTTAAAGATGAAATTATAAAGCTAAAATGATACACCAATTAGCTGATTGTATGAATGAGAACATACCGGAAAGTACAAAAATCTGGCAGTTCTGTGTGATATTCCCTAAAGCTCAAATAGGGGAGAATTGTAATATCTGCTCACATTGTTTAATCGAGAATGATGTGGTGATTGGTAATAATTGCACCGTGAAATGCGGTGTGCAGATTTGGGATGGTATTGAGTTAGAGGATAATGTCATGATAGGTTCCAATGTGACTTTTACCAACGATATGTACCCACGATCTAAGAATAAAGACTGGAAACTTTTAAAAACAAGAGTCTGTAAAGGAGCTACCATTGGAGCAGGATGTGTTATTCTTCCCGGCATCACAATAGGCGAAGGCGCTTTTGTTGCAGCAGGCTCTGTAGTGACCAAAGATGTGCCGGCTGGTGAATTGTGGCTGGGAAATCCTGCTAGGTTCTACCGAAAGGTTGACTTTTGAGAATTGAAAATTGATAATTGAGAATTGAAAATTAAGATAATATGAATATACCATTTTTATCATTAAAAGATGTAACGGCTCTGCATGGAGCTGAGATTAACGAGGCTGTAAGCCGTGTTGTGAATGGAGGTTGGTACCTCCAAGGTAAGGAGAACGAGCAGTTCGAGAAGCACTACTCAGAGTTCATTGGTACAAAATTTACCATTGGTTGCGCCAACGGATTGGATGCACTTATCTGGATATTCCGTGCATACATTGAGATGGGTGTGATGAAGCCTGGTGACGAGGTGATTGTACCCGCAAACACCTACATTGCAACTATCTTGGGCATTACTGAGAACGGACTGGTACCTGTTCTTTGTGAACCAAAGCCAAATACATTGGAGATAGATGATGACCTGATTGAAGGCTTGATTACGCCTAAGACCAAGGCTATCGCCATTGTGCATCTGTATGGCCGTATCGCTTATACAGAGAAGATAGGCGAGCTTTGTAAGAAGTACAACTTGAAGTTGGTAGAGGATTGTGCTCAGAGTCATGGTTGTAAGTTTACTGATGGCAGAGTGACAGGTAGCATCGGTGATGCTGCTGGCCATAGCTTTTATCCTGGCAAGAACCTTGGCGCTCTTGGTGATGGTGGTGCAGTTACCACTAACGATCCTGAATTGGCTGCAGCAGTTCGAGCTTTGGCCAACTATGGTAGTCAGAAGAAATATGTGTTCAAGTATGCAGGACGTAACAGTCGATTGGATGAGATACAGGCTGCGGTGCTTGATGTCAAGCTGAAATACTTGGTAGAGGATAATGCTCATCGTAAGGAGGTTGCTCATTACTACTATGAGCATATCAATAACCCGCTGATCACTTTGCCTGACTTGCTTCCTGATGATCAGAATGCATACCATTTGTTCCCAATCATCGTAAAGGGTAAGGAGAATCGTGATAGTCTCCATGATTACCTGGATGAGAATGGCGTGGGTACTGTTTGTCATTATCCCATTGCACCACACAAACAGGAATGCTATGCTAAGGAGGCCTGGAATACGCCTCAATTGAGCCTCCCTATTACGGAACGTTTGGCTGACGAGGAATTGAGCCTACCTATAGGCCCGGCGATTTCGCTTGAAGATGTTGCTGAAGTGGTACGCTTAATCAATTCTTTTAAGTAATGGGAAAGAGAATTTGGATAGTCAATGCCCAAACAGGCTCTCCAGACAAGGTGGCTAACCCACGTTATTTGGAGTTTGCAAAATACTTTATGGCGGCAGGTTATGATGTAATTACATTTAATTCGTCGCAACGCGAAGGAATAGAAGTTCCTAGCAGGAAGTATTTGGAAAAGCAATATGGCGAATACAAGTTTGTTCATGTATATGCGCCTGAATATGTAGGGAATGGCATTAAAAGAATATATTCTATCTGGAAGTTTGCGCATAATCTTTACAAGAACCGTAATGCTTTTGAAAAACCAGATGTTATATTACATAACGTGCATGCGCCATTCGATTATCCAATAGTGAAGGTGGCGAAAAAGTTGGGCGCAAAGTATGTAACAGAGGTATGGGACTTATGGCCTGACAATTTTGCTAATTTTGGTATGATTTCGCGCAGGAATCCTGTCATGATGTTTTTTTACCGTATTGAGCGGTGGATATATGAACATGCAGACCAGTTGGTGTTTACCATTGCAGGCGCATTACAGTATTTGCAAGATAAGGGTTGGACGACCAATACTGGTGGTAAGATAGAAATGGCTCGTGTACATTATATTAATAATGGAGTGGACTTGAAGCAGTTTGATTATGACCGTGATAGTTATCCGCGTGAAGATGCAGACTTGAACCGCAAGGATATTTTCAAGGTGATTTACTTAGGCTCTATTAGCTTTGCCAACCAAGTTCAGATGTTGATAGATGCGGCAGCTTTGCTTCAGCGGGACACTAATTATCACTTCTTTATCTACGGTAATGGCCCTCAGCGTGAGGCATTAGAACAGTATGTCGTGGACAAAGGGATTAAAAATGTTCACTTCAAAGAGAAACGCATTCCACTCTGCGAATGTGCGTGGGTTGTTAGTCAGGCAACTGTTAATATTATGACCTACGAGCAGCGGTTTGGGTATATGGGTGTTAGCTCTGGCAAGATGTTCCAGTATTTGGCTGCAGGAAAACCTATTGTCTGCAATATCAACATTGCGTATGACAACGTGATACGAGATAATGAGCTTGGTGTTTCGGAGAATATATCTACACCAGAAGCTTTGTGTCAGGCAATCCGAAATTGTGCAGAGCAGCCGAGATACAGATATGATGGTATGTGTGATCGTGTAAGAAAGACAGCCGAAAAGTTTGATTACAAGAACTTAGCGGCAGAAGAAATAAAGGTTATTGAAGCCGCATTGGCATCATAAAAATCGGATAAATATGTATAGATTTTTTTTAAAACGATTATTAGGCTTTCTGGGAGCCTTTGTCGCAATAATATTATTGTCGCCATTGTTTATCGTGGTGACAGTGTGGTTGCATTTTGCCAATAAAGGGGCAGGGGCTTTTTTCCATCAGACTCGTATAGGGAAAGGAGAGAAACCTTTCAAGGTGTATAAGTTTAAGTCAATGACAGATGAAAGGGATGAAAATGGTAATCTTCTTCCTGATGCACAGCGATTGACGAAGGCTGGTAAGTTTGTCCGCAGTACGAGTATTGACGAACTTCCACAGTTTTTCAATATATTAAAAGGTGATATGGCTTTTATCGGCCCCAGACCATTACCTCCTGTATATTTGCCGTATTACAATGAGCATGAGGCACATCGTCATGATGTGCGCCCTGGTATCAGTGGATGGGCTCAGGTGAATGGGCGTAAAAACATAACTTGGGATCATAAACTGGAATGTGATGTTTATTATGTGGAGCATCTAACCTTGTGGCTCGACATCAAGATATTCTTTATGACTATCTATAAAGTATTTAAGCGCGAGAGTGTTGGCGTTGAGACCAGTGGTAATGTCAGCCTCTATGATGTCAGAGGTGTACAAAGACCTGAATATGTCAAGAATGATAAGTGAAATAGGAAGCGAGTTCTGGATAGAGAACGAACCCAAAACATTTTTGACGGGAAGGGAGGGCGTTTACTGTCTCTCAGGGCGTACTGCCATTGACCTTATCCTCCAAGAGATATTGAGGGAGAAGGAGGCAAAAACTGTGGCTATGCCTGCTTGGTGCTGTGATTCAATGATCGCACCATTTCTGGCACACGGAATTGATGTTCGATTCTATGATTATGATCATACAGATTACTATTTGAACACGGATATAACGGATAATACGGATATATTCTATTTAACGAACTATTTTGGGTATGGGAATACGCTGGATGTTGAGAAGGTAAGGAAAATAAAGAATAGAAGGAGTATCATCCTGTATGACCGCACACATTCATTTTTGATGGATGATGAGGAATATCATGAGCTGTCGGATTATTCATTTGCAAGTATTAGGAAATGGATGGGCGTGATAGGTGGTGCAGTTGTTAAAGGAATAGATAAACCTGAACTGAAGAATTGTCCTTATATCTCTGTCAAAGAGAAAGCGATGAAAGATAAGTACCGCTATTTGACGGGTGATATTAGCATAAAAAAAGACGAGTTCCTTGCTGCATTCGGAGAGTTCGGACATCAATTGGCGGATGATTATTGCAATTATGCGATGGACGATTTGTCCTATACGCTATACAAGCAAGAAGATCCTCAGAAGATGAAGCAACAGCGAAGAGAGAATGCTGCTTATATACACGAGAAGCTGAAGGGCGTGCAATTTATGTATGAATTTACGGATAAGTCTGTACCCTTGTTTGTACCGGTTTTGTTCGAAAGCAAAGAACAAAGAGATACTGTTAGAAAGCAGTTGATCGAGCAACAGATATATTGCCCTATACATTGGCCACAGCCCAAGCAGATTCCGACGGAATTTAAAGTAAATGACATAGTGAGTCGGGAATTGTCTTTGATTTGTGACCAGCGATATGGATTAATTGAAATAAAACGAGAAATAGAAACATTAATGCGATTAATATGAAAACCATTCTTGTAACAGGTATTGGCGGTTTGACGCCACGTTCAATCACGGGTATTATCCGTGAAAACCATCCCGACTACCACATTATTGGTGTCGATGTAAATAAAAAGGCAGTAGGCTTTTTTATGAAGGGTCTGCTGGACGAATACTATGTATGCCCTCGATGCACAGATCCCAATTACTTCCCATGGATAGAGAAGCTGGTGGCAGAGAAGCATGTTGACTATGCTTTTGTGCAGCCAGAGAGCGAGATCGTGGAATGGGGTGACTACTATGAGAAGCATGGAAAATTCCCTGTTCCTGTATTTATGGGCAGCAAGCTCCTGAGCGTTTCGCTAAAGGATAAGAGTATCATGGCTGACCTGCTGGAGGGTACTGACTTTATTCCCAAGACCATCAAGGTGACGCAGGATAATCCACGTTATGAAGATGTAGAGAAAGAGATTGGCTTCCCCTGCTGGATTCGTGCTACTGAAGGAACAGGTGGTTTGGGGTCATTAAAGTTGGAAGATCTGAGTAGTTATAAAAGCTGGCTCTTTATCAATAGCCGCATTCCAGAGTTTACCGTTAGCGAGTTCTTGACTGGTCGTCATTTGGCCAATGAGATGCTCTACTATAATGGCGAGTATGTGAAAGGTGCTGCCTTGGAGTGTGCCGAATATGTGATGGCTAATACTGCACCAAGTCATGTGACCGGTAATACGGCCTTTGGTCGCTTCTTGAACGAAGACCGTATCAATAAGTTCTGTGATGATTGTATC
Source organism: uncultured Prevotella sp. (assembly GCF_946407605.1). Lineage (GTDB taxonomy): Bacteria > Bacteroidota > Bacteroidia > Bacteroidales > Bacteroidaceae > Prevotella. The sequence goes on along the minus strand of NZ_CAMJOS010000001.1, from coordinate 33,256 downwards.
AAGTATTTGGAGAAGAAACTGAATGTGCCTGCACACGGTATTCTGAGTTTTGACCTGAAGGAGGATAAGAACGGCAATATGAAGGTGACGGAGGTGAATATCCGTCACATGGCTTACGCTGGAGTGATGGCTCATGTCGGATTTGACCTGATTGAGGACACCATCAAGATTATGGAAGATGGCAATGCTGATAGAGTTGAGCGCGCTCCATTCTATCATTACGAAAAGCCATATATCTTCTTGCGTGATGTGGATGTGGAGCCTATTATTTTGGAGAGTGAAGAGATATTTGACAAAATAAAGAGCTAAGTAAAAATGATCGAGCATAACGATAACGCCATATTACGTGTTGGTAATTTACTTTTTCGCAAACCTTGTCTAGATGATGTCGATGATTTAATGACTGTAAAAAACGACGATGAATCTGCATTACTTCTCGGAGGTGTGCATCCTCATTATACAAAAGATGATATTACCAACTGGATAAACTTTCATAACACCCAAGATGACGAGGCTGTGTTTGTTATTGTAGATACCGAGACAAGTCATGTTATAGGCCATGCTGGAATTTATAAGATAGACGAGCGTATCCGAAAGGCAGAGTATGGTATTCTAATTGGAACAAAAAATGCCCGTGGAAAGGGTTATGGAACCATAATTACCAATACGATTTCAGAATATGGTTTTTCAGTATTAGGCCTTCATAAAATCAAAGCTCTCGTTTTGAAAGAGAACCTTCCTTCATACTATATGTTCAAGAAATGTGGTTATGAGGAGGAAGGCGTTCTGAAAGATGAAAATTTCAAGAATGACAGATATTATGATGTAGTTATTTTGTCAAAGTTTGAAAACATTTGAGTTTAATTATTTTTTATAAGTGATTATGTCAGAAAGAAAAAGAATATATCTCTGTCTAGCTCACATGAGCGAGGGCGGTTTAGAGCAAAAGTACATTCAGGAGGCATTTGACACCAATTGGGTAGTACCCCTTGGGCCGAACGTGAACGCGTTTGAGGATGACCTGAAAAATTATGTGTGTTCCAAGGAAAATGGAGATAAGATTTGTGACAGGGAAGTAGTTGCACTTTCTGCAGGAACGGCTGCAGTGCATTTGGCACTATTGGCGTGTGGCGTTGGCCCAGGTGACGAAGTTTTGGTGCAGAGTTTTACATTCTGTGCATCAAGTCACCCGATAACGTATTTGGGTGCAACTCCTGTGTTCATTGACTCGGAGCGCGAGACATGGAACATGGATCCAGAGCTGCTGGAGAAGGCTATCATCGACCGCAAGGATAAGACGGGAAAGTTCCCCAAGGCCATTGTGCCTGTGGCACTCTACGGTATGCCTTATCAGATAGACCGCATCATGGAGATTGCGAATAAGTACAATATTCCCGTAATCGAGGATGCTGCAGAAGGATTTGGTAGTCGTTACAATGGTCAAGTACTTGGCACGTTTGGAAAGTATGGCGTATTGAGTTTTAATGGTAATAAGATGATTACTACCTCGGGTGGTGGTGCGTTGATATGCCCTAACAGAGAGGCGTGGCAGGAAATAATGATGTTTGCTACACAGTACAGAGAGAGCTATCCGTACTACCAGCATGAGAAGATAGGCTATAACTACCGTATGAGCAATATCTGTGCAGGTATTGGAAGGGGCCAGATGACAGTTTTAGAAGATCATATTAATCATCATAAGAAGGTCCAGAAGATGTATGAAGAATTACTGAAAGATGTCATGGGCGTGTCTGTTAATAGCCAGCCTTCAACTGGTAGGTATGACTCAAACTATTGGCTTTGCACTATAACCCTTGATCCATCTTTGAAAATTAAGGGGCAGGAAAACACCTATAAGACTATAGTGACTGGGGCTGTAGGTGGTGCAGCTGGTGTTATTCATGCAGCTTCTTCGGCAACTACAGATTGTCAGCCCAATGACAATGTAGAGGCTCTGCGTGTATATTTGGATAAGGCTCAGATTGAGGCACGTCCAGTATGGAAACCGATGCACAAACAACCCGTTTACAAGAATGCTCCTGCATACGTGAACGGTGTGAGTGAAGAGATTTTCAAGGTTGCTTTATGCCTTCCTTCTGGCCCCTGTGTAAAAGAAGATGATATCAAATATATTGTAGATACCATCAAAAGTGCAATTGTAGATTAAAAAAATTAGAGATGAAAGGAATCGTTCTTGCTGGTGGTTCTGGCACAAGACTTTACCCCATTACGAAGGGTGTGAGCAAACAGTTACTACCGATTTATGATAAACCGATGGTGTATTATCCTATTTCAGCTCTGATGTTAGCAGGAATTAGGGAAATTCTGATTATCTCAACGCCTTACGACCTTCCAGGTTTCAAACGTCTGCTTGGCGATGGCTCAGATTATGGCGTTCACTTTGAGTATGCCGAACAGCCCTCACCAGACGGCCTTGCTCAGGCTTTTCTCATCGGTGAGAAGTTTATCGGTAATGATTCTGCCTGCCTTGTACTTGGCGATAATATCTTTTATGGTGCAGGATTTACATATCTTCTGAAGAAGGCTGTTGATGATGCTGAAAAAAATGGTAAGGCGACAGTCTTCGGCTATTGGGTGAATGACCCTGAACGATATGGTGTGGCAGAATTTGACCGTGAGGGCAATTGCCTCTCAATTGAAGAAAAGCCCATGGAACCAAAGTCAAATTATGCAGTGGTTGGCCTGTACTTCTATCCTAATAAAGTGGTTGATGTTGCAAAGCATATCAAACCATCTGCTCGTGGAGAGTTGGAAATAACTACAGTCAATCAGGAGTTCCTGAAAGATGGCGAGTTAAAGGTGCAGACTTTGGGTCGTGGATTTGCTTGGCTTGATACAGGCACACACGATAGCTTGGCTGAAGCAAGTACATTCGTCGAGGTTATTGAGAAACGTCAAGGCCTGAAGGTAGCTTGCTTGGAGGGTATTGCATATCGCAATGGGTGGATCTCAGAAGATAAGATGCGTGAACTTGCCAAGCCCATGTTGAAGAACCAGTATGGCCAATACCTTCTGAAGGTGATTGATGAGATGAAAGAAGAAGTTAACTCTGATACTCTCAGATAATAATTATGGCAAGTATTGAAGACGTAAGAATCATAGAGTTGCCAAAGTTCTTGGATGCCCGTGGAAATCTATCCTTTGCGGAACAGAATAAACATATTCCTTTTGAAATCAAGAGGACCTATTGGATATATGATGTTCCTGGTGGAGAAGATAGAGGGGGGCATGCCTTCCGTGAGAATCAGGAAGTGGTGATAGCTCTGTCAGGGGCCTTTGATGTAGAGGTTGACGATGGCGTGAATAAGAAACGGTTTAGTCTTAATCGGTCTTATTATGGCCTCTATATCCCTAAGGGCTTGTGGAGAACGATGGAGAACTTCTCAACCAATTCATTTGCTTTAGAGTTCGGATCGGTAGGGTATTCTGCTGATGACTATATCCGTGATTACGATGAATTCTTAAAACTGAAGAAAGATGGCAAAATATAGCGTTTTCGACTGTACTATGGTGGAATTGGATAAGCACCATAGCGACCGTAAAGGAAACTTAACGGTGGTTCAGAATGGCACAACTTTGCCATTTGATGTGAAGCGGGTGTATTACCTATATGATGTACCTGGTGGCGAGAGCCGTGGTTCACATGCTCATAGGGATTTGGAGCAGTTGATAATAGCCGCTTCTGGTTCGTTTACAGTTACACTTGATGATGGAAAGGCAAAGCGTTCTTTCTTCTTGAATAGACCATATCAGGGATTATATGTAAAGCCTGGGCTATGGCGTGATTTGGAGGATTTCTCTTCAGGTGCTGTATGTATGGTGCTGGCTTCAGAAATATATCAGAAGGAAGATTATATAAGGGATTATCAAGAGTTCTTGGAATTTAGAAAAGAGGAATAACCCCAGATGCTTGCAAAAGATGCTTTTCTGACGCTTGTAAGGCTTGGCATAGAGACTGAAGATGCTTCTACTGCCAATACACAATCCCTTCGTGGGTTGTCACAGAAGGATTGGGTGTGTATTAGGGATATGTCCGAAAAACAAGGCGTGTCCGCTATTGTGATGGATGGGCTGAGTAGGTTGGTGGAGAAATATGGAAAGGATGGTATAGCTCCCAATATAGATAGTGGCTGGTGGCAGATGTATGTGCTTGAAGGTACAGGTTCGTTGCTTCAAACCGAACAGAGTAATGACCAACAGTTACAGGTCATGGATAGTTTGGCATCGAAATGGGCAGGAAAAGGATGCAAGGTGATGGTCTTCAAAGGGCAGGCAAGTGCAACAATGTATCCTAAGCCTGAACATCGAAGTCCTGGGGATATAGACTGTTATCTGTTTGAGAATTATGCTAAGGGAAATGAGATTGCTCGTGAAGTCGGAGCCGAGGTAGATGAGGAATGGTATAAACACTCGCAGATATTCTACCAAGGTGAGACCTTTGAGAACCATCAGTATTTTGTTCATACCAGAGATGGCAAAAGAGGGAAGAGGTTACAGAAAGCGCTCGTTGATGAACTCACGCGGGAACCTCAGAAATTTCAGCCGTTGACTAAATCGAGCGTGATACCTCCAATGCAGTGGACTGCAATGTTTCTGACCTATCACGCTTGTGCTCATTTTGTGAGTGAAGGATTAAGGTTGAAGCAGATACTCGATTGGGCAATGCTTCTGGAGAAACATCAGAATGATGTGGACTGGAAGCAGTTCTATGTATTCTGTGAGCGATGTCACTTGAAGAGGTTTGCAGATGCAGCTACAGCTATATGCGTGAACTATCTGGGTGTAAAAGTCTCGAATCCTGATATTACCACGGATAGCTCATTCGCAGAAAAGATACTGGATAGTGCATTATATGATGATGACTATGTATTTGGATCAGGTGAGGGTAGTTGGCACAATCGTTGGCATTTGGTAAAGAATCTTTTCCGCTACCGCTGGAAGTATGAAGATATTTACGAAGAAAGCGTCTGGCGACAATTGTGGTTCTACGCCAGCGGATATTTGTTTCATACAGAATGAAAAGTGTAATCAGCTGGAGGAATTGGCATGTGAACAAAGTGAAGATGGGAATAGTTTTACTTTTTAAAGAAAATATTGCATCGTAAATATAATGATTAAGAGATGTTTAATTTAGACAAGTTTATAAGCGATTCGGTTACATTCAGACCGGAGAGCATGTTTAAGGGTGACATCGAGGCGAATGCCGAGAAGCTCACTCAGGAGATTAAGGGTAAGAAAGTATGTGTGATTGGTGGTGCTGGCTCTATCGGTTCCAGCTTCATCAAGGCGGTGTTGCGGTTTGAACCGGCATCAGTAGTGGTGGTTGACCTGAACGAGAACGGGTTGGCTGAACTGGTGCGCGATGTGCGCTCAACAAACGGCCTCTACGTGCCCGACGAGTTCCGCTGCTACACGCTGAACTTCGCAGACCCGATCTTTGAGCGCATCTTCCGTGAGGAGAAGGGCTTTGACATTGTGGCGAACTTCAGTGCGCACAAGCATGTGCGTTCGGAGAAGGACCGCTACAGCGTGCAGGCGCTGATAGAGAACAACGACATCAAGGCGAAGAAGTTGATGGACTTGTTGACGGTGTATCCACCGAAGCATTTCTTCTGTGTTTCGACAGATAAGGCTGCCAATCCAGTTAACATCATGGGCGCATCGAAGCGTATCATGGAAGACCTGGTGATGGCTTACAATAAGTATTTCAAGGTGACAACTGCCCGCTTTGCGAACGTGGCATTCAGCAACGGCTCGCTGCCTGACGGCTGGATTCACCGCTTGCAGAAGAAGCAGCCGCTGGCTGCACCAAGTGATGTGAAGCGTTACTTCGTTTCGCCCGAAGAGTCTGGTCAGATTTGTATGTTGGCTTGTATCTTGGGTAATGGGGGAGAGGTGTTCTTCCCGAAGTTGGGTGAAGACCAGATGCTGACATTCTCTTCGATCTGTGACAAGTTCGTGACGGCCAACGGGCTGGAGAAAGATCCTTGCTCTTCGGATGATGAGGCCAAGCGCAAGGCCGCTGCACTGGGTTGGGATGACAATAAGTATCCTACGGTGTACTTCGGCTCGGATACCACGGGTGAGAAGGCCTACGAGGAGTTCTATGTGCCTGGGGAGAAGATTGATATGCAGAGATTTGCGGCGCTGGGTGTGGTGGAGCAGACGACAAGGCATGATATGGAGGAGGTTGATTCTTTCTTTGAGAAGATAGAGGGAATATTTGCGAAGGAGGACTTTACGAAGGCCCAGGTGGTGGAGGCTATCAAGGAGTTTATTCCTAACTTCGAGCATGAGGAGAAGGGGAAGAATTTGGATCAGAAGATGTAAGTAGAAGTTTTTTTGTTATATTATTGGATATTTCTGTTATGAGGAACAAGTCTTTAGTTGGATGGAACTTTTCATCAAAAATGGAAGGATTAGTGGTGTTTGCTAACTTAATTGATGAAATGACATTCAACTATACTTATGATTCATACAAGGCTCCAGCTTTAAATATCATTTCATTACTCGATGAAGCACATGAAACTGTGTTGGATATTGAAAATGGAATGATAAAAGAAGAGGGGATGCGTTCAGTTCTTGAAGAGCTATCAAAATCGTTCAAAGACGATGAAGTTATGGCAGTTTTGCTTCAAGACATGGGTATGACTTATTTATGTTATAATGCCTGGACCAACTTTACCAACAGAGAAATCCTAAATTGTATAGTACTTCTTAAACAGCTAAAGATAGGCGAACTTTACTTTATAAAGTTGAAGGAGACTCTTTCCGAATTAATTAAGACTAAGGGTGAAAGAGAAAAGAAAAAAATAGAGAATCTCACGAGAATATTTGTGACGCACCTGAAGTATTTGGGTTATTCGGAAGAATATATTTATGCAGTGAATCTAAATTTTTTCTTTAGCTCTGGAACTAAAATTGACGATGAGAATGCTGTTGACCATTATTTTTCCTTATATGATGGGATTGTAAAGAAGTATAAAGTTGTCAATATAGGGAATCCGTTGTTCAAGAGTTTAAAAAATGCTTTTGGTAAAGATCACGATGTTGTTGATGATACATTACATTTTTCGTTTAGCGATCCTGTAATTAATAGATTCAGTTTAAGGCGAAAAAATTCCCAAATGTTTATCATCACAGAGGTGAAGGCAAATGACCCTTATATGGCGAGGCAATTGTCCCTCCAGCGTATTCACCGCCATTCAAGAACATTTAGGTTTTACCATCACAAGGACGAATTGAGCATCCAGAATGAATGTCTTGTGATTGAAGAGGCTTCTCATACGGTGATACCCATCAAAAAGCCTATCGGAAACATTGTTCATTGTGAAGATATGAAACCATTTCCGGCCTCTGTTATGACATCAAAGACATACAACCGGCTTTCATACGCTCCTGAATCAATTCAAAGAATAGATAGTTCTAAACAACTTCACGAAAATGCACTTGTAACAGATAATCTTGAGAATCAGTTTGTGAATCTCTTTACAGCACTCGAAGTGCTGATTCCAAAGGACATAAATAGTAAGAATGCGCGTATAGCTCAAATCTATGAAACTATTGTTCCTTACCTTTGTGTAAACTACTATCGCAAGTTGATAGGTGCAATCGATAGTAGCTTGAAAATATGGAATAAAGGTTTTTATAAAAGAATATTAAGTAGGGTAACAGAAGGAACAGACGACATTGAGAAGTTGGCAGCTCTAATGGTGTTGAAAAAATACGATGGAGATGATGAACATGTCAAGAAGGAGTTGAACCTCTTGTATGATCAACTGACAGCAGACAAGTTCTATTTAATGAGACATAGGATGCATGATATGTATACAATCCTGTCTAAGCCAGAGGAAATTTTAGCATTTCTAGTACGCCATGAAGAAAGAATTAGATGGCACGTTGATAGAATATATAGGACGAGGAATATGATCGTTCATGGCGGAAGAAGCCCGCATTATATAGCAACCATGGTGGAGAATCTTCATTCCTATTATGATTCATTGGTAAATCAGCTTATAGAAGATAATTTGAAGATGCACTATAATAAAATAGAGTTGTCATATACAGCAACATCTATAAGGTACAAGAGCTATAAGAATATGCTTCAGTCTGCTCGTGGAGAAACTATCGATGAGAATAATCTTTTAGCTATGGTATTTAATAAGTAAAAGTTGATGGAAGAAACGTTGTTTGATATTAGTGGAGTTCCAGTTGCCTATATATCATTTGACAACGACTCTACAATATATTTATGGAATGGAAAACCTGTTGCGTATCTTTATGAAGATAAGGTATATGGTTTTAATGGGAAGCATTTGGGATGGTATATCCAGGGTGAAATACGTAATCTCAATGGCTTGATATGCGGCTTTAACAAGTTTGCAGCCGATGTGTATACTCAATATGAGCCATACAAAGCATACAAACAATATAGCCCGTATCGCAATTATATGGAGTATAGTCATCCAAAACCTTATTTCGGAAGAGTAAAATCAAGTGAGTCATTAACTTCTTTTTTGATGAGTGGTGCTAAATAATTCAATTGATTTAATGTTGGGATTTCTGAAAGGTCTATGGCAGTTTTGCTCATACCTCTTTTGGCCACAACGAAAACAAAGGTTTGAAGAATGATTATAACGAAAGATATACTTGATGAACTGACGGAGAAAGCGAAAGCGAATCCAAGATTAAGGTGTAACCTTGATTTGCGCAACTCTGCTGACGATAATAGCCAGCGTATGTTAAATGCACTGGAGCCAGGGACGATTATGCCGATACACAGGCACAAGGGTTCTTCAGAAACTTGTGTATGTGTCCGAGGTCATTTCGAAGAGTACTTCTATGACACTGAGGGACGGTTAACGGAAACGGTTGATATGGTACCTGGAGGAGTTGTGCTGAATATCGAGAAAGGGCAGTGGCATAGCTTGCGATGCTTGGAGAGCGGGACGATATTGCTGGAAGCGAAGGATGGCGGGTATAGGCCATTGGAGGAAGATGAGGTGATGAATATGTCAGAGAAATGATGAAGTGTCTGAAAGCGGTTCTTAGTTTTTAAGGTCTTTTATGGCTCATCAAATGTTCAAATAGCAGATAGAAAAAGGTTAATAATAACAAGAACAATGAAAAGTATCGCATTATATTATAGCAAGAGCAGAATTAGTGGAAGTTTGTTTTCTGCTGACTCACATAATGCTTCTGCCACAACTGTTCAATCTACTATGGTTTTGGAGGTTGAAAAGTCTCAGATGAAGATTGTTGCTGCAACAAAAAAGACGGTGGGTAGCACTTTGCCGGTCCCTTATGAGGAGCCTGGCGAGAAGACTGCAACAAATACAGAACTACATTTGAATGTTTGGAAAGTGGAGACTGGTAGCCTTTTCCTCAATCCTGCCATGTATATCGATTTCGGCATCATGTTTCCTAAAAGCTATAAGACGCTTTGCTTGTTCCTACCTTTTGATATTGATGGGTGTCCACAAGACCTTTCGGACATTCTTCGCGCTAATGACCAGACACTTGGCGCTGTGTTTAATGCAGATATCCAAGTAACATCGAGGGTAAATGACAACTACTGTACAGTGTCTTTCATCAATGAAGACCGAAGCTTCTATCTTTACAAACTTGGAGAGACTAATTTTACAACAGAGTCTTTTACGGATACACCGAAAGGAACATTCATCAAAGTTACCATTAACAGCGAACCGGAGGGTGAGGCATGTAGCCAGATATATGTGCGCTTCAGAGTAAGGTTAAAGGATAAGAGTCAATATGTAAAGTCAGAACACATCACAAATGATCTTTTACAAGCAGCATTCTCGATGACTGACCTTTATGACGTGAGAATCAATGAAACAAGGGTGCTTGATAGTAAGGTGAAAGAAACCATGAAGTTGGCACGGCTTGAGATGTGTAAATTTGACAAGGTACACATGTTCTATATGGTGGACACCCGCGAGACAGTGCACAACGGCAGCTCTCTAAAACAAGATACACGCATTCTTGAATCAGAACAGTGGGACAAATATCAGCCGAAGACTAGTCTGCACAATACGACATTTGTGGCTTATCACTGGAAGAAACGCCGTAAAGCGGATAAAGATGATGATAAGAAGTTTGACGAGAAACCAATATCAAGCTTTAGTGTTTTCTTTAGCTCGATATATCCACGCCTGTATTGGGGCAGGATGTTTGCCTATGTAGCAGTGGCAATTCTGCTTAGTTGGGTTGGCTCTATGCTAAGCTTCAAGTTCTATGATATTATTATGTCAGTCGATGAGGCAGGCTTCTGGAAGAGTTGGTTGAAACCTGCCATTTCGTTTTTCTTGCTAGTTTTCGTGTGCTTATATCTGATTGTTACGAAGATAGGCGTGACTAAATCAAAAATCTATCGCAAGCGATGAATCAGCGCATACTTTTCGGCACAGACATTATACTGGGCTATCTGCTCAATGAGGAGTATGCCGATGGCGTGTCTGTTGTGCAGCAATGGGCTAAGCGTCTTAATGCACAACAGTTGCTGGATGTCGGTACTATCTCGATAACCACGCATTTTGTGAAAACGAATAGGCTTTCGGCACTAAAAGGCTTTGAAGTTATACGCGAAATGCCCCCTCTCTTGGCAATATTCAAAATGATGCTAAGCCAAAAAGATTTGTGGCAAGAGAGGGATGAACGAGCTTTATTGATGCAGTTGAACCTTATAAAATATAATAAGGCAGATATTCTTGTTACTGAGAACCTGAGAGCACATGAACTGTCGCGTATTTGTTCGATGGATGACAAAGTGTTCACCATGGATGAATTTATCGAGACATGCTCGATTGAACATCGTGATAAAGATGACTCAAAAGGGATTATACTAAAAGAGGTTTCATTCGGCACTTTATCTCTGGATGACAATTTCTTCAATACATTCAAGCGAGAATACGCACCCTACTACTATGAATGGTTCAAGAAAAAGAAAGATGATTTGGTTTATGTCGCCAAAGATGAAAATGACAAGATAAAAGCTCTTTTAAAATTAAAGTTGGAATTGGAGGATGAGGACTACTCAACCATAATCCCACTCTTGCCACCTGCACGTAGGCTGAAAATCAGTTCTTTGAAAGTTGATTATTCAGGACAGAAGATTGGCGAACGCTTTATGCGCATCATTTTTGAACAGGCCTTGAAGCATAAGGTGGACGAGATCTATGTGACAGTGTATGCGAACAATACCCCCAGATTACGTCTGATAGACATGATTAAACGATGGGGCTTTTCATACTGGGGTAAGAAAAAGGGCGGTGAGGATGTCTATATTAGGACGATGAAGAAGAAGACACTCCCTTTACCTCGCTTAAGCTATCCTTTTCAAGATGGGAAATCAAATGTCTTCATAATTACAGTAGGAAAGGGATACTCCAAACTATTAATTCCATCAAAAAGTGTGAGGGAAAATAGTTTTGACATGGAACCATTCAGAAATGCGATACGAAAGATGATTATCCTGAAAGAAGATAATATAGACATAAAGCCTGGCAGTGCGATTCTTTTCTTCCGTAAGGGTAGTGGTGGTGAAGAGGAAGGTATAATAGGGGCTGGAATTGTTGATGATGTCTTTCAGAGCTTTAATAATGAAGAAGAGTTCTTGGTCAGATGCAGGAAGCGGACATCTCTGTCTTCGGATGCACTGCATAGTCGTTGGGAAAGGGAAGAAGGTAAAGTGAAGGTCATCTACTTCTTGCATAATGCAAGTTTCTATATGAAACCAATTTCGATAAGCAGTTTATTGATGGTTGGCATTGATATAATGAAGTTGAGATCATCGCGATGCCTGCCCATTGAGAACAATCAATTCAGATATTTGATTAAAGGAACTGAGTATGAGGAAGATCTTGTTGTCGATTAAGCCTTGCTTTGTTGCGGAGATTCTTGCTGGTAGAAAGACGGTAGAATATAGAAAGCGGATTCCTCAGGATGATATTGTCAGGCAGGTGTTGATATATTCCTCACATCCTGTAAAGAGAGTGGTGGCTGAGTTTACTCTTGGTGGTTATCTGTCTGGAAACCCTGAATGGCTATGGGGACAAACATCTGAAATAGGTGGAATATCAAAGGAAGTGTTTGACCGTTATTTCGAGGGAAAGGACGTCGCCTACGCTTATCAGATAGAGCACTTGCAGATATTTGAGCAACCAAAGCCACTTGCAGATTATGGTGTCGAAAGAGGCCCACAGGATTTCTGCTATGTGGAAGAGTAATGCCCAAGCACATCTGTGCGAGGATTTCAGTAAATGGCATGGCAAGGGGACAGGAAACTGACATCAGATAAATAAAGAGTTCAAACTTGATGCTTTTAATATCACAATTTTATGCCACGTAAGGCAAGGGTAGAGTCTGGAACAGGGATATTTCATGTGATGATGCGAGGCATTCGCTCGGCCTTTGGACGCTTGCTACCGTAGGGACGCAAGAATCACCAGAACCGACGCACGAGCGAGCGGAGAGCCAAGCTCGCTTGAGCTATCCCGAGCGAGAAGGAGGAAGACGAAGTCAATATCTTCGAGGAACCAGAAGACTATTACCAGTTCATTACTACTTTGGATAGGATGCGTTTCCGTTATGATGAGGATGGTACCCCTGCAGGAAGTAATTGCACCTATTACGCATATTGTTTAATGTCTAACCACTTTCATTTGCTGATTCGTGAACGAGAAGAGAGCGTAAGTGATACTATCAAACGCATTGCAAGTTCTTATGTGTACTATTTCAACCGTAAGTACAGGCGCGATTAGCATCTCTTTAAGGAGCGTTTTAAAAGTGAGCCAGTGAATGATATGGCTTATTTCGTGACGCTTCTGAGGTATATACACCAAAACCCTGTGAAGGCTGGGATTGTGAATAAAGTAAATGATTACGAGTTCAGCAGTTGGCATGAATATGAAGACAAGAATAGTACGCTATTCCCTTTATGTGATACTCGCACTGTTTTGAACCGAATACCCTTTAGTGAGTTGAATGAACTTGTGAATGAGCCTCTTTCTGATGAAGTCGCTTGCCTTGATATAGAGGATGCTTCTAAAGGACGACCTTCAGATGATCAGGTTATGATGCTGATTAAAGAAAAGACCGGCGTAACGAATAGCAGTGCTTTTCAGCAATTGCCTACAGATATAAAGAAGTCTATATTAGTCGAATTAAAAAGTAGAAAAGCCTCTTTACGGCAATTGGAGAGATTGACGGGAATAGGGAAGAGTATGATATATCGTATGTAATGAAACAGGAACCTGTCCCGGTGTTCGCGTCCCGGTGTTCGCGTCCCGGTGGTTCGTTACTGTAAAAATAGATACTGCATGGGCTGGCGACACCACCATCTACTTCTGATGTTTGTCCCACAGAAATCACAAAACCGCAGAAAGTATAAACTATAGTTCTGTTTAATATTTAACTAAAACATAATATGGCACTTATTGATGAAATAACTGAGAAGAGTAAAAATATCCAAGCTGATAGCTATTCTATCTCTCTTGGTGAAATAATAAGTATGTATAAAGAGGGGGACCTTGATATTCATCCTGAATTTCAAAGGTTTTACAGGTGGTCTGATTATCAGAAAACTAGACTTATTGAATCTTTCCTACTAAATATCCCTGTACCTCCTATTTTTGTTTCACAGCGCGAAGATGGTGTTTGGGACGTTGTGGATGGCCTTCAAAGGCTATCTACAATTTTCCAATTCGTAGGTATATACAAAGATGAAAATAATAACACTTTACCACCATTGGTTTTGAAGGGAACCAAGATGCTTCCAAGTCTTGAGGGGAAGAAATATAAAGATGTTAATGATGAAGCGAATTCATTTACTGATGTAGAGCAGAGGTATCTTAAGAGAGCTAAAATCAGTTTGAATATATTGTTAAAGAATAGTGATGCTAGTAGTAAATATGAATTGTTTCAGCGTTTAAACACTGGTGGCTCTACATTAACAGATCAAGAGGTTAGAAACTGCCTTATGGTAATGACTAATCGGGATAAATTTAATATTATACAGAACTTGTCTAATGATGAACATTTCAAGGGCACTCTTCGTATTAATGGTAAGATGTATAGTGAGCGCTATGATATGGAACTGGTAACGCGTTTTATATGTCTTCGCCAAGATAGTATTGAAAATGTGAGAAATGCTAGTGATTTTGGCGAATATCTGAATGAAAGGATTCTTTCTTTATTTGAAAACGATCAGATTGATTGGGTAGAAGAAGAGAGAATTTTCCGCCGAACATTTGAACAACTCGACAATGAATTGTCTGATGATGTGTTCTGTAAGTATTATAGGGATTTAGACAGATTTAAAGGTGGTCTTAGTATAGGCGCGTTCGAGATAATCGCAATTGGTCTTGGAAGACATGGTGGTGACATGCCTGCCAATTTTGATTTACTGCAGCATATAAAAGATCTATGGGGTAAAGTTGATGACAATGAAGTGTCATGGAGAGGTAATAGCGCAGCAGGAAGATTAAGCAGAACACTACCATTAGCGGATACATTCTATGAAAATTAGAAGTTTGACAGAACTACAGGAGAAAGTTGATAATGATATCGCTCAAAGAAAAAAGGAACTTATCAACCTGAAAGGGTTACTGCTTAATGCAAAAGCGAAAAATGAACTTCTGTTGGCAAAGTGTCTTGTGGTGATGTCTTATTCTCATTGGGAAGGGTTTGTTAAGAACGCTACTAGGATTTATATGAAGTATGTGCAGTTCCAGGGCTTAAACGCAAACCAATATTCGCAAGAACTTAGATCAGCTCTTACATATAGGCAGATTATGAAAAATAGTGACAGTGTAGTGAATAAAATACTGTTGACAGAAGATTGCCTATACAATAACAAGGTTCTTACTGTTGATGTGGATGATTTATGCGATACAGAGAGTAATCTTAATTTTGATGTACTTAAAAAGATTTTGTATAACGTAGGCTTACGGTCTAATGTGTTTGATACGAAAGAAATATATATCAATGAAAAAATTGTTGGAGATCGTAATAAGTTCGCGCATGGTGAGATAAGATTATATGATACTGATGATGCTATCGATATTGCTGACACTGTCATAAACTTAATGGATACTTATAGGACAGAGATACTGAATGCTTCTGCACAAAATAGTTTTCATTCATAGATTTTTATGATGCTTATGAAAACAATGATTTTGGTATGGGGATCCTCTGAGAGGGGAAAATCCCAGAGTATAAAAAGACTGGCAATGAAGATGCCATTTTCGACCTTCATCAGTCCTTGGCATAATGATGATTATGACTCGTATGTAATAGGAAAAGTCAAAGGCAATGAGGGTGAGGAACATGTTATTGGTGTTGAGAGTCAGGGCGATCCTTATTCAAACCAGAAAGCATGGATTGAAAAATGTATTGCTGCTGATTGTGAAGTGATTGTTGCAGCAAGTCGTACTTATGGACAGACCGTAAGAGATGCTTATCAGTTGGCTCACGATAATGGATATGAGGTGGTTGAAGTGACCACTCATTTCCATGTGGGTGGTCCAAAACTGCCGAATGGAGTAGACCTTAGAGATGTGTTTGCTGAGAATATGGTGAGTTTGATTATGAGGTGTATTTGATAAGGATTTGCATGGATATATGCCAGAGATAAAGAATGAGGTGATAGATACTCGTAAGAAAGAGAAGGACAACTCACAAAAGAAAAAGAAGAAGCGCAATGCTAAGATGAAGAAAAAGCAAAAGCTTATACCTTCATCAACGGTTAGAGCTCCTCGGTCATTTCGCAGGAGAAAGATGCGCGAAGAGTTGAAAAACTTTCGAAGAGTGAAACTTGAAAAAACTCTTCCTGCAACTTTCTCTTTTGAAAAAGATAAGGAATCTGTTCTTCGTTTTCTGAACGAGGCATTTCATCATTATAAGACCTTAAAGAATCGCGTACAGGAAAAGAGATATAACTATGATTTAGCAGCGGTAACGAGTATTGACATCACTGCTATTTGTTTGTTCCTCTCTCTGATAAATAAGATAAATGCCAATGGAATAGGCTCTAGAGGTAATTATCCTATAAATAATGAAGCTAGGCAAGTACTGGTGGAGTCAGGTTTCGCAGATATTATGCAGTCTGCATTTAAACCATTGAAGACGAAAAAGTACAATAATCAACTTTATATTGTAGGATCAAAAAGAGTTGATAATAAAAAAATAGGGCAATCTGTAAAAGAAGCTGTGGGATACCTAACTGGTGAAGAACGACATTTCCAACCAATTTATACAATGCTTATTGAAATTTGCTCAAATTCTGTTGAACACGCCAATAAGAAGGAAAGAGACAAGAACTGGGTGGTGTCAGTTTCCTACGAGACAGATAGAGTGAATTTTATTGTCGTAGATACTGGAGAAGGTATTATGCGTACAATCCAAAAGAAGTTGCCTGAAATGTTTGTTGATAAATTTAGAAGCGACGGCGATATACTGGAGGATTTGCTCAATAAAGGTTATCAATCAAGAACAAAGGAAATAAACCGCCATAAGGGGCTACCCAAGATAAAGGAGAACTATGATGCTGGCTATGTAGATAATATGAAGATCTTGACAAACAAGGTTTGGTATGACATGGCAAGCAAAACATATGAGAAAACAAGGAATGAATACTTTGGGGTTTTATACTCATGGAGTTTTACTAAAGATAATTATAATAAATGGGAATGCAAAAAGAATATTTGAATGTGATAGATTTCACGGAATATCCTGGACCGAGGTACGATGAACAAGGACCGGAATCAGGTGAGAAATTCTATGTTGAAAAGCTTAATCCGCTTTTTCTGAAGTGTTATAGGGAAGGAAAGAAACTTGTTGTAAACCTTGATGGAACAGCAGGATTTGCTTCGTCTTTCCTTGATGAAGCATTTGGACAATTGACATTTGATTTTGGTGCTGCTTCGTTAGACGAGTATCTCATTATCGAATCGGCAGATGAGCCAGAATGGCCTCGAATGATAAAGGAAGAGTCTATACCGCAATGGCAGGAACGGCGTGAAAACGGGGAAGCACCTAAGGCGACAATGAAGTATAAGGTGCATGGAATAAATAATAATGGCGACATAATTGAACGTGTTTCAGATGGAACTCTCTGATTTGCTGGCTATTCTGGATATCGTAGTCACAGTAGTCATCGGTTTTGTGATTACCCATATGGTTTCAGTTCGCGACTCAAGAACACGAGCCATAAAGGATTACTATATACAGGAGTTGGCTGCCATTAAGTCGGAAATCAACAATTTCTATGCAAGTTTATTTAAGGGAGAACTGGAAGCTAAAGAAATAATAGGTTGGTATTCGGCTATAAGAAATAGAATTGATAGCTTTGATCAGGCTGTAAGAAAGACCTTTACTATTTACGAAGGGAGTATCGCTAAGAAGTTGTTTCTGAATTACAAGTATATTACAAATAGTAACGATTTTAATACAAATTATAATCAGGGTAAGATAAAATTTAGAGCAGCAACAAAGATCGCCATTGGCAAGAACGAGAAACAACTCTATATGCTAGTGGAAAGAACTCTCTATGATATAAATAATGTAAGAGCCCGAGATTATATAGAGAGAAAATGGTTGGAATTAAAGTCTCATTACCTTTATTATCGTACCTCAGAAAGGAAATCAAGGAATGAGGCATGCTTGAATATATTGTTGGATTGGCTTTGTACACATAAGTCAATTATTGTATTTTGGGCGGTTCTTGCTATAATTGTTTATTTCTTTTTCGTAAATATAGGCAAGGTGCTTAAACAAGATAATGATAATTCAGCACAACTTGAACTAATAGAACGCTTTGATAGTCTTAATTCTATCGTTAAAGATGTATCGAAGAAAATAGATAAAGAACCCGTAGTTGTTGAGAGCCCTTCAACCTATTCGATTAGGTTGAATGAAATATCATCAAGAGATACAACAAGTTTAAAAGGGTGGATAAAGGCTTCCAAGTAATGGCTTATATGGATAAGGAGTTTTTCTAAAGATACAAATAAATTAAACAAAGAATATAATGAAGTATTTGATTGTTGTAGCGCACCCTGATGATGAAGAAATTTATGGTTCATGGTTCATGATTCACGGTTAATGATTTAATTCAATGGAGAACAACAAGACATATAAACCATATAAGAAAAAGGCTACTGCTGCAAAAGTGGAATATAAGTCGAAGAGAGGGAACAATGATGGTTCTGGGTTCACGGTTCATGGTGAATGATCCAGAGTTTTAGCAGAAAATGCGAGAAAAAGCGCACAAAATTGCACAAAAATGAAGTAAAAGTGCAAAAATGACTAAAAATTGGCATAAAAATTGCAATAGATTAAAAAATAATAAGTAACTTTGCACCCCAAAAACGGAAAAAATAATGGAAATAACAGCTTCTATAGTCAGTGTGGGTAGTTGGAATCCTCGTATATTTACGCCAGAATGGGTATCAACTAATGTCTTTTCTATGCCTGAAGGTGATACGATGAATATTGCACTTAATGAAAAGCAAATGAATCTCACTTATGCATGGAAAGGTATTCAGTTATTAATGACTGACAGGGGTATAGAGATGAAAACGGATGCTAAATCTATGGATGTTCTCATTCAAATGGAGGAAATCTATAAGCATCTTTATGAAGTCCTTCCATTTACTCCTATTACTGCCGTTGGATATAATTTGAACCTTACTCTTGCAAAAGATGAATTTGAGAAGACGAAAATTGCAGGAATTATAAAGCCGCAGACTATAGATGTTTACACGAGCAACTCACAAACGTTTAGTGCGGTAAAAGATGGTGCTATTCGTAGTTTTGATGTGCGAAATTCAGGTAGTGTAGCTGAAATAAGATGCAATTTCCATTATGTGACACCGCCGAAAGGACAAGATGGCACTTCTATTTTTAAAATTATAATAACTGAATTAGCGAACTTTTTGGGATATGAGCTTACTTTCTAACACAACAACCAAGGATCTTTCGGAAGTGGAAGATTCAGTGGAGAACGAACAGTTTGTTCAAATATCAAAATATACTCGTACCAACAAAAAGGGAGACGGTATTGAGGTTATTGCATATAGAGCTACTTCTAAAGGTAAGAATGATGCGCAATTGTGGATAAAGAGATTTCTTTCTGAGGAAAAGGAGAGTTTATATCTGCAAGCTTTGCGAAATTTATATCGCAAGATTGACTTCATTGAATTAAGCCAGGCATTAGAATCCGAGGATATCAGTGAGGAAGAGTTTGACAAAGAGTTGGAAGAAAATGAAGATCGTTATTTGATACCTTCACCAACAGTTGTACCCACTGTTAAACAGGTCATTCAGGTTTCTGAAATTATGAAGAAACTAGGGCGAGAGAAAAGCTCGGTGGATGAGGTGTCCGAGGTATTCTCGTTGGACATGGATAGAGCAATGGAAGTGTTGCAGACCTATTAAGGATATCATCTATGGCAGAATATTATAATGGTGGTGATTGTATTGATGGCAAACGAGTATTGATTAAGTTCAAGAAGCTTGTTAAACAAGCCAATGCCTACATTGCATCTCCAACAGGTTTCAAAGGAAGAAAATACAAGTGCTCGCGAGATGGAAGCACAGAGATAACTGTTGCTCTTCCTTCAAATGATGCTAAGACTGCGGCAACGAAGAAACCTTCGGTACACCTTGCTGTTGGTGATAGATTGAAGTGTAATCGTGCATATTTTATAGCCGAAACTACCAAGAAACTTAATTGTTTTAAGGTAACAATGATGAGTGGGCAGCATGAGTGTCACGAGGGCACTCCAGATGTGAGGGTTTATGCTGAAATAGAAGCTCCTTTCGAAAATATAGTTCATGCTGCTGAAAAACGTCTGCTTGAAATGAAAAAGCAGATTGAATTAGGCACAAACAAACCACAGAAGAAACTAAAATAAAAAACCTCAGCGTGCTTTGTTGAAGGCTGAGATATGCAGACTTATGGTTGTTATGGAGCTTGGTTCTGCGAAATAATGGCAAGGGGACAGGAAACTGACATCAGATAAATAAAGAGTTCAAGCTTGATGCTTTTAATATCACAATTTTATGCCACGTAAGGCAAGGGTAGAGTCTGGAACAGGGATATTTCATGTGATGATGCGAGGCATTCGCTCGGCCTTTGGACGCTTGCTACCGTAGGGACGCAAGAATCACCAGAACCGACGCACGAGCGAGCGGAGAGCCAAGCTCGCTTGAGCTATCCCGAGCGAGAAGGAGGGAGACGAAGTCAATATCTTCGAGGAACCAGAAGACTATTACCAATTTATTGCTACTCTCGATAGTATGATATTCCGTATGTAATGAAACAGGGCCCCGTCCCGGAGGTTCACAAAACGACAAAAGGAACCACACCAACCAAAAATAGAGACAACCGTGCGAACGGAAGCCTCTATTGTTCAAAGTTTAAAGGTTCAAGGTTCTGCCCTTAGGGATAGTCGCTAAGTTCACGTCTCAAAACATTCATGGTATCGCTGACGATGATGTTCTTGCTGTAGAGTTCCTTGCCATCGAGTTCTGAAACGCCAAGGATCTTGGCTTCGGGGAAGCGAGAGCGAAGGCCAACGAGCAAACGTATGAGCTTCGCTATTAGTTCAACGTTCAATGTTCCAGGTTCAAGGGAGCCGCAGTAGTGGATGCTGATAGAGCATTTGTTGTACTTGTCGCGGTCGTAGATGGGACCTTCAATGAGGTTGACCGTTGAACTGATGTCGATGGGATGGAGGACAAGTCCCTCTTCGTTAATAATGAAGTGGTGTCGGAAGAGAGACACAGCATGGTGACGAGACTTACCATTGTCATTCGGACAATCTGAGTCAATGAAGATATATTCGATTTTGCGCATAGCATGATAATTTTAAATTAAAATTAGTTTCAAGTGTCACGTTTCATGTTTCAGGTGGGCCTGAAGGCCTAGTTTCAGGTTTCAAGTTTCAGGTTTCATGTAAAATGCCTGAGCCTGTGCTTGGAGCCAGGAACCTACTTGAAACCTGAAACTTGAAACCTGAAACTTGGAACCTGAAACTAAGCGAAGCGATTAGAAGAGATGGCTGGTGCAGCTGGAAGTAACGAAACCGAGGATGAGGGTAATGATATAAGACAGGATCTTCAGAATAATCACCCACATAGGATCCTTAGGTTTGACACTAACGTCGGGTACCTTGTCAGGGGCTGACTCCTGCTCCGATGCAGGAACAAGGATTTCGGGGTTCTCGACTGCGGCATCTACCGACTTTTTTACTGCTTTCTTGAGAAGCTTCTGGAAAAATTTATTCATGATAAATAAAGTTAATTGTTTAAAGTTTAATGTTTAAAGACAGTTGAAAGTTGAAAGTAGAGAGCCAGCAGCGATACACTTTATACTATCCACATTACACTGTCGAGCGAAGCTCGCCACTGACTCTAAACTTTACACTATACACTATACACGAATTAAGCCTTTAGCTTAGTTCATGTTGTCATCATCGTCACCGTCGCCGCCGCCTGGGTTATTGCCGCCGCCGGTATCTGAGCCGGTCGAAGAGCCACCAGTGTTGTCACCACCGGTTTCTGAGCCTGTCGACGAACCGCCATTCGTGTTATTCGTATTGGAACCTGAACCCTGATTACCTGAAACCGAGACCGATCCATCGGTGTTAATCACGGTCTGCTCGCCATGCTCGTTCACGGTGATGATGACGGTGTTGTCACCAGCAGAAGCATTGAGGGTGATGGTTGCAGGCCAGGGCCCAGTGAGGTACACATCCTGATAACCACTCTTGGAGACAATCTTGATAGAGGTGGGATGCTCAGCAGCATAGGTGCTGATGGCGGCCTCGATATCGGTGATGGTCACATCTGCACCGCCAACATACTGCTCAGCCAGCGTATGGAGAGCTAAGGACAGGGCCTTGCCGTTGATGCTGTAGTAGCGGTTGCTGGGAGAACCGTTCTTGCCGGTGACGGTCTGACGGATGGTGCGCAGGTGGTGCTTCAAGTGCATCTGGATGAACTTAAAGATAGCCTGACGGATGCGAGCCTCAGTGGTGTTGAACACACTGGCTGGAATGGTTGGAGTACTACGGGCATAGGTTTTGCCGTTGAGAGTGTAATACGTGATACCATCGATGGTACCTGAACTTTTGCGGCCAATGCCGACTTGTTTGATCTGTGCCATAATTAATAAAGTTTAATGTTGAACGTTTATAGTTTAAAGTCAGTTTTGCAGTTTAAAGTTTAGAGTATGGAAGTATTCAGTTACAGGAAGTTGATAGCATATCAGAAAGCGAAAGAGGTTGTTAAACGTACTTATCAGCTTCTGAAGAAGTTCCCTGCTGAAGAGCGTTACGCGATGTGCGATCAACTTAGGAGATCTTCTGTGTCTATTACCTCTAATATTGCTGAGGGGGTTAACCGCTTTTCAGTAAAAGACAAGATACATTTCATTGAAATTGCCTTTGGTTCCCTGATGGAGGTCTCTTCTCAGTTCGAGGTAGCTGAAGACTTAGGGTATATAACCACAAGCGAACGTCTTAGCATGGATGAACTTGTTACGGAGGTCGCTCGTCTTTTATCCGGACTACGCAATTCGTATCAAGCCGAAGGCAGATAGCTTTACACTATACACTTTACAAAGCTTCCTCTGACTTTACACTATACACCATACACTTTACACTTTATTCGAGAAGGAGCGCCTGAGCGCGGGTTACTCGTCCGTAGCGACCGTTGCCATCCGCTTTCATGATGTAGTGGCGGTTGGACTCGTGGGACACGAAGCTCACATGGATGAAGTTGGGGTATAGAATGAGCTGGTCGTAATCGATCTTCTCACTCGTCAAGATGAGACGGAAGGCCTTGATGAGGCGCTCACGAGCGTTGAGACCACAGACTCCAGACTGGCCGCGATTGTTCTTGTTCCAGCCTACGTAGAAGTCACAGGCGAGCCCCTGCAAATGCTGGCTCTTGTGTGAACTGTGAGACAGAATGTCGTTGAGTGCCTTGGCGCGATAACCGGAGGTGATGATGACTGGGAGTTGCAGCTCTTCGCGAAGTGGCTCCATGGTGTTGACGCAAAGTGAGCGGAGGTTGTTCACGACCGCTGGCGTCGGAGTGTTGTCGATACCGCGCTTCTTGGCAGTAGGGCTCTCGGTGAACTCCATCTGAGAGAAGTGCGGTGTGAAAAGCATGTTTTGCATACGCGTTACATTTTAAATTGTTATACTAATGTTTGTTGTCTCGTAGAAACCTTCGGAGAGCGGCTTACCCGGGATGCTTTTCTCGTTGGATTTCGATGCAAAGATATAGAAGAAAGCACGCCTTTTCAATTCCGTTAAAAGGCGTTCAAAAACGGTTTAAATATCATTGATTATTGATTTAAGAATAGCTAGAAATCATCATGGAAGAAGACAAAAATAACATCACTTTCAATATCTATGGCGGGAGTAATCAGATACTGCCCAATGCCACCAAAGCAGAGCAGCATTTCTATGGTGACCAGTTCGCCAAGGAAGCCCTTCGCAAAGGGGCTGCTGCAGAGCCACCGCTCACTGACGATGAGCGTAGGTTGCTCGTGTACATAGAGAAAGAAGAGTCGCTTCGCAACTATGAGGCCCAACTTGCCGTGTGTGAGAATGCTGCCGACGTAGGTAAGGTCGTTGCCATGATGTGCGAGAATGAGCCCCTTATCACTGAGGAGCGTATTGTGAAGGAAGAATTTATCAAGACCCTGCTCCCCTTTATCAATGGTGTCGATAAAGGACGTGGCATCAGCAACTTGCGTGTCCAAATAAACAACGCGTGGTCGGAGCGAAAGCGCACCCTCAGAAACAAATAAAAATATAATAAGGTATAAAGCAATGTCAGATAATACGTTCGATATTAAGGGCGGAAGCAATCAGATACTGCCCAATGCCCAGGAGGCCAAGCAAAATATCTACATTGGCGATTCGGCCATCAAAATTGCTCTTCAAAAATCGGGAGGGACCGCTGATAACACCATTTCGGAAAAGAATCATACCAGCGTTATGCCTTCTGAGGTGGTTAAGCATAAGTCACCCCAACGCGAAGTGCAAATATCGCAAACAGGGAACAAGATGAAAATAGCTATATTACATCTTTCAGACCTACATATAAACAGTGCCAATGCTGCTTGGATTATTGATAGGGCACACCAAGTGGCCAATGCTGTAAAAATGGCCTTTGCTGACTGTAATAAGATATATGTGGTGGTGTCGGGCGATATAGCCAACGAGGGTTTGGCGGAACAATATGAACATGCTGTCACGTTCTTTACACGTCTGAAATCCGGCCTCACTAACAACTACAATGGTGCTATTCCAGTTGAGAAGCGTATCCTCTGTGTCCCCGGTAATCATGATGTATTCCTGAAGGAGGAGAACAAGATGCGCTCCGTCCTGCTACAAAGTGTGCAGGACAGTTATCCGGAAATTGACGAAAGCATCTTCGAGAACATTGTGGGTACACAATCTGCCTATGCAGACTTCATAAGAAAGATAAATGATGATGCAGCATACAAACCTACGCTGCTAAGTTCTATTGAAGATAAGGTGGGCGATTTTCAGATACGCTTCAACCTTTACAATACCGCGTGGATGTGTGGTAAAAAGGATGCGCAGGGCACCATCTTCATGCCTATGGACGGTGTGAAGATGTCTGCAGACAAGAAACCGGTAGATATGGTTGTCTCAGTCATGCACCACTACTACAATTGGTTGGCTGTTGGCAAACAGAACAAGACCAAGTTTATGCGCCGCGTAGCTGGTTCATCCAACATCCTTATCTATGGTCATGAGCATGAGTTCATGGCTACGGGCAAGACGGACAATCTCACGGATGGATATATCAGCGAATATGAGGGCGCAGCCTTCTATTCCAAGGATAAGACCACAGGGGTAGAGGAGTCTATGTTTGAGGTTCTGGTGATTGATACTGAACAGTCTACTTGCAATCAGACCACCTTTAAGTACTCGCCCAAGAACGCCATCTACATGACAATCAGCAGCCAATCACGCAATATCAGCAGCGAGCGTAAGTCTGGTGCTTTCCGCAGTAATACGGAATTCTTCCAGAATCTGGACGAAATGCCTACTCCTATATATAATCATGAGAAGGAGAAACTTAAGTTGTCCGAGATTTACATCTATCCCGACCTGGAGTCTATGAACGACCGTGTCAACAAGACTGATATTGATGGCAAATACTTGAGTGCCGACCAGCTTATTGGCGATGCCGACCATTCGCTATTCATTCTAGAAGGAGGCAATCAGTGTGGCAAGACTAGTCTGTGCCACATGTACTATATGTCTTTGGCCAACGCACACAAGTATCCGTTGATGCTCTGTGGTAAGGATATCAACAACGATAATCTGAAACGCATACTGCGTAATGCCTACGATAGACAGTATATGCCTGAGTTTGCAGACTATGAGAAGTATGAGCAATACGATAAGTCTGCAAAGGTTTTGCTACTCGATAACTTTGATAAGTGCAAACTTCCGCGCAATGTCAAAGAAAAGATGATTAAAGACTTGCTCCTTCTGTTCAGTAGGGTTATTATTACCGTCAGGGAAGATAAGTTTATTGTTGAATCACAGAAATATTTCGACAAGGACCAGACGGCACTCTACCACATTAAGTCTTTTGGATACGAGAAACGTGCAAAGCTAATCGAGAAGTTCTACGAGCGTTTCGATAATCAGAGCATTTCCCCACAAGAGATGCTCGACAAGACCAACGAAGCGCTTCGCATGGTGCAGCAGTTCCTCGGCAAGGAGTATATACCTCCTTATCCCATCTATATTCTCTCGTTGTTGCTGTCAAGCACCAAAATGGCGGGCCAAAACTATTCGCAGACCGCCTATGGCCATTGTTATGATGCCATTATCACTTGTGCGTTGCTTACGCAGGTCAAGGATGAGGATGTATCCCAGTACAGGAATTTCTTGAAACATTTCGCTTTCTACAAGTTCACCAAGAAGATGGAGAGTCTTTCTGAGGAGGAACTTCAGGAGTTCTTTGAAGACTACAAGGATAAGTATATCATCGCAAGCTATGATACTTGCAAGAGAGTGCTCCTTAATGCTGGTCTGTTGGTATGTGAAGATGAATGCTACTACAAGTTTGGTTACAAATATGTGTACTACTTCACGGTAGCTGAATATATCTCTGGCATTATCAACAGTCAGGAAGGAAAGCACATTATTCAAGCATTGTGCAATGAGATAGAGTCTGAGGAAGTTGCCAACATCCTGATTTTCCTGACTTACCACATTGATGATGTCTCTTTCATTGACGAAACCATCTTCACGCTGATGGCTTCTATTGAAGATGTCGAACCCATCACCCTCGAAAAGGATGACAGTTTCTATGCTTCAGTAGCACGTCTCTGCGATGAGATGAAAAAGGAGACCGTAGATGTATTCAAGAAGTCTGACCCTAAGAAGGCCCGTGAGAAATTCCTTCGTCAACAGGATACGGCTGAAAGGGAGCGTGAACATCTGGAGGAGGAGAAACGTCAGAATGAACGGTTTAAGAAGATAGATAAGGCCATGCGCTCCATCGAGGTTGTTGGCCAGATTATCAAGAACCGTCGCAATACGTTGGAGAAAAGTAAACTGAAAGAAATGCTGGTAGAGCTTTACTATGCTGGTTTCCGTACTGTCAGCTATCTGGGCTCCACACTCGCAAACGAAAAGAAAGCCCTCATTGAGGATATTGTCAAAGATGAGAAACTTGATGGCGACTCCATGAAGATTCGCGACCACATCAACTATTTCTGTGAGCTGACTACCTTCCGTTTCTGCTTGTTCACGTTCAGCAAAATCATCAATTCCGTTGGTGTGAAGGAACTGCGCTGGTTGTATAACGATGCCTCAAAAGAGATAGCCTCGCCTGCGGCAGAGATTGTCACCTTCTCCATCGAGTCCGTCTATTCTAAACTGGCTGTTGATGACCTTAAGAAACTAGTAGAAAAATACAAGGACAACTCTGCGGCTATGACCATCATCCGTGCAAGGGTTCGTTCTTATCTGTATAACAACTACGTGGAGATTAACGATCGCAAGAGGATTGCTAGTGCTTTACGTTTTGACGAAGGTAACGCAAAAATTGGTAGCAATGTCATACCGAAACTTGGTCGTAAACAGCCTTAGCCATACTCTAGCCATACTCTAGACTGCTTCTAGCCATACTCTACCTATACTCTAGATATACTCTAGGTATACTCAGTGAGTATGGGTAGAGCTTGGGTAGAGCGAGAGTGCTAGCTGAGTGATTTATGGCAAATAGCAGGTTGATATTAAATGTATGGATAGTATTACAGATAGACTGAAAGATTTTATGGAGAACGAAGCCCGTTCGGGCTCCATGGATTTGACCTTGTCGAAATCGCTCACACTTGGCAAAACTCAAGTAAACTTGGCATTGCTCTCGCTTAACCGCGATTTTTGGGTGCGTGACGCCGCTGTATGTGTATAGGTCGTTGGGAGGTGCTGTTGCGATAGATGAGATTGCGGCGGGGCTTAAAGAACTACGGAGTCAGGGATTTATGAATATGATAAAGGAGATTGTGAAGGGGTATGTGCGGGGTGCACATGCCTCTTTGTGGTTGAATAAGAAGTTTGAGTAGAGGAAGGGACAAGTAAGAGAGTATTTTTAAAAGATAAAAACGCTGGTTAATATGCTAATCAGCGTTTTTTTTGTTCAGATTTGAATGGAAATATGTATAAAATGATATGTTAATTAAGAATAATTGCGCAATTTCTTGTGAATTTGTAATATTAATATTAAATTTGCAAACAAATTCGGAGATAATAAATGGTGGTTTCAGATATATTTGAGAATACTATAAACGGAATTCGTGTCCCGGTTCTTAAAAAAGGCCAGGAATGTAGCGGTGTGGTTTTTACTAACAAGAATGATGTGTCTGATCCGTCCATTCTGTTTGCGCTTGAGACAGCTCGAAGCAGGTTTAATGCGGATGCTGTTTATTTTCGTTACTATGCTGATAGGAAAACATACATTCCACAGATGTATATTTTTGATTTTACGATCAAAGCATATTCTGAAGATCATCGGAAGAATGTGCATAAAGCTATGTGGAATGGAAGTCAAGTACCTGCATATATGATTGTTGAGAAAGCACAAATTACAATCTGTAATGCAAGATTGACACCGGATAATTCCAATGAGAGTATATCTGAAATTTTAAAATGTGCAGCTGACTCTTTTGACAAATTCCCATCATCTGAGTTCGCAAATGGTATGTTTTGGGAGTTACTGGATAAAGAACAGAACAATAATTTTGATCAGACAGCGACGAAGGATTTGATTAGGGGCTTGAAAAGCGTATTTACAGATTTTCGGTCTCAATCAGGTCTTGACAGGCATGTGGCTCTCCGTTTGCTTATGCAGTGCTTGCTCATCAAGTATATCGAGGAACGTGACGATTCAAACAAAAGTGGATATTTTGCATCCCATTACTTTAAGGTTAACTTTAATTGTGATGATTTCTGCTCCACCATAAGAGCTGGTAAGCTATTGGATCTTCTTGACTTACTCTCTAAGGATTTTAATGGTAAAATTTTTGAATGGGATGTTGAGACACAGGTCGAGGATAGAGCTGCTATCCAACAGACAGAAGTCAAGAAACTGGCTGATTACCTTGATGCTAATATTGAGGATAATCAATATCTGCTTTGGCGTAAATATTCTTTCTCTTGCTTACCCGTAGAGATTATTAGTTCTGTATATGAGGAACTTCTTACTGACAGTAAGGATATCGTTTATACGCCAGAGATGATTGTTTCTACTCTCATAGATGAGTGTATGCCTATTGATAAGCCGCAAAAGAACTTCAAACTGATTGATGTGAGTTGCGGCTCAGGTATTTTCTTGGTAAAAGCCTACAAACGACTTATTCAGTGGTGGCGATACGAGCAGTGGAAACAAACTGGTGAACTAAAGAAACCAAACCTCGAGACTCTGAAGACAATTCTAACAAATTCTGTATATGGTGTGGATGTAGAGCGAGATGCTATCAATCTCTCTGTTTTTAGTTTGGCATTGGCGATTCTTGATGAGGTAGATCTTAATCCACCCCTGTGGAATGAACTTAAATTTCCAAGAATTGACAGAAATATAAGCTGCCAGAATTTCTTTGAATACATAACAGATTCACGGAACTATGGTGTTTTTGACTTGGTAATAGGCAATCCTCCGTTTAATTTGAAGAAGGAAAACAGCAAGGAACCGAGTAGGAAGGATTATTTTAATGAGGTGAAGAAGTTATATGGATATCAAAGCAATATAATTATCCCTGATGAAAATCCTGCACTTCACTTTCTTAGTAATTCAATGCCATTGCTGAAGGATAGGGGGTTGCTGTGTATGATTCAGCCATCCAACCCTTTACTTTATCAGAAAGACGAGAAATTTAAGGAGTCTTTGTTTGGCAAACACAATCTGCTGCAGGTTATTGATTTTACAAACTTGGATGACAAGTTATGGGGAAGGAAGAGAGTGGCAACGGCAGCAGTTTTTTTAGAGAACTCTAAGCCTGATACAAAGAATGTTCTTCATCTGGTAGCGAATCGTTCTTTCTCAAATACCCACAAACTCTTCTTGGAATTTGATTACTACGATTTTCATTATGTGAGTAAGCATGATGCCATTTACAATCCATATATCTGGAAATCCAATTTGCTTGGCGGCTATCGCGTAAACAGAATGATTGATAAATTCACAAAATGCAGGACTATTGGTGAATTCTTAAGGCAAAAGGAAAGCGAAGGTTGGGCAAGTGGAGAAGGATTTATAGAGGGAAATAAAATTGAACTTGATTATATTTATGGTCAGGCCTTTCTTGACACCGAATCATTTAAGGGTGACTATTCCCATAATAAATTGGGAGTTTGTACTATTAATCGTTTTTGGCGCCGAACATCTAAAATATTGTTCGAACCACCTCATTTATTAATCAGGAAGGTATTAAAAAAAGACGGTCTAATTTCTTGTCTTTACAACGAATATGTTACTTTTAAGTGTGGTATTTATTCGATTCATGCCCCACAAGAAGATATTGGTATCTTAAAGCACTTGGCTGATTACTTAGAGAAGAACGGCGTACTTCTCCGATTCCTTGTACAGGCAATGAGCAGTCGAGTTGGCGTTATAAAAGTTAATTCTTTTTACGACGAAGACATAGAAAACCTCCCATATCCAGAAGAGGATTTTTATGTAAAGCTTACGGAGGCTGATAAGATTATAATGAATGATGCGCTTGAGTACTATTCAAATCCGAGAAAGCAATCCATACATAAGAAACTTTACCAAGAAAATGTTTCACCTAAAGAACTAATTCTTTTTGCAGATGTATTTTGTAAAGGACTGAACAGTTATGCCAAGTGTGAAGATAATGAATATTCATTGTCCAAGGTTATTGATGCTGGTGATTATTATGCTGTACAGTTTGAATTCCGAAAGATAGGCGAAATACATTATTTGGAGGAAAAGAACGATGATATTGCTGGCTATTTGAGATCGTTATTCCCATCTCGTGACAAGCATATTAATTCCGCATATATCCAGAAAATATTAAAAATTGGTGGTAGTGGTATTGTGATATTGGTAAAGCCCAAAAATAGAAGATACTGGCTGCAATCCATGGCATTGAGAGACTCTGACGATATTTTTGCTGATAATATTCAAATGCTAACCCATGTTTAGAGAACAGAATACATCATCAATTACTGGTACGAGATTGTTTTCTTCATGGGAGGAGGTTGAGGCTGTAGTCGTATCGTATATGGATAATCATCTTCCAGATTTCGTGGCTTATTTTAAAGCTCAGGGCAGTCCTGTCGGGGAGAATCGAATAACAGATTTGCTATGCTCTCATCTCAATATGAGTTTAGATGGCTTTCTGCCATTTTGGTTTGGGAAAAATCCCACGCAGATTGTCGGTTACAGGGAAAGTGATATGGGTGTGTTTGTAAAAGACAAGGAAATGAATCCGATGCGTCCCCTCTTTGAATTTGAAGCAAAAAAACTATCGCCATCTTCAGCTAATAAAGAATATGTTTGTGGGGAAAGAGGCGGGATAGAGCGTTTTAAGCGTGAGATACATTCTCCACATTTGCCTCATTGTGGCATGTTGGGATATGTGTTTGTCCATGATTCGAAATATTGGATGGAACAGATTAATTCATGGATTACAAATCTTGCTAGTCAATCACCATTGTCTGGTGTAGATTGGAGAGACGATGACGAGTTACTTCATGCCTGTGGGGCTGTAGGTACAGTAACCAAATATTTATCCAAAAACAAACGGGCAAGTAAATCGGATATAATGATATTTCATTATTTCATAGATTTGCAATAGTTTTAAGGAGGAAAGATATTGCATAATCTGACTAATAGTATTGAACAAAGAATATGATCAACTGTGATGTCAGAATTCAATTCAACAATCTTATACTGTCCCTGTAACGGATTAACCAATATCGCAGTTTTTTTGTTAATGATATAGTAAAATTAAAGTAGATTAATCAATATTCAGAACTATGGATACGAATGTTATTATCTTGATGATTATCTGTGCGACGGTAATTGCACTTGTTTCAATTGTTTGCGACTATCTTTTTGAACGAAAAATATTTGATATTACAGATTGTTTCATGTCCAAGAAGATAATTAAGGTTCATAGAAATTACATCGCTGGCTTTTTGAGTTTTGCTGTTATAATGCTTATTACAGGAAAATATGGTGGACCTGATAATGAAATATTTACATACTTGTCTTTTGGATCCACGATTACTTCATTAGTTCTTTCTGTTCTAGCGATATTTGTTACTGTGCAATCGAGTTCGGATATATATAAACAATTCGGAACTATTAATAAAGTGTCAATACAGATTGAGAACACGTTGACAAATTTAAAGGAGGCTGAAAACAATCTAGAAAAAACGTCTACAGATATTTCATGCCAGATGAATAGCATTGTTGATGAGATTGGAAAAAGGCTTAATGATCGTATGCAAAAAACTGAGGAAACCCTTTCGGAACAGATACAAATGCAAAATATCACTCTTCAAAATACGACGAATGATAAGACAACTAATATGAATTCAAATTCTTTTTTAAAACGAATCTCTTATAATGGATTGTTAGTAATTTATGCATGCCTGAGAGGAGTAGAAACGGGTAAGATATTTAATCTGAATAGTCTGTTTAAAGGTAATGAAAATTACCAGTTGGGTGTTGTCGTGACAACCTTTGCTGCGGGCTATATTACAGGTTCTGTGCATAAAAGTGGAGATAATTGTATTGTTAAGTGTGTTGATTCGGGTATTAAATCTGAAGACGTCTACAAAATAATTGTAAAGAGCTCTTCTGGCTATGGTGCAAATGCAGAGGAAAGCACAAAGGTAATAAATGAATACTTTGATAAAGAATAAATATTAGATACAGGGAGTCAAGGCTGATGTCAAGATGCTAAGGGACAGGTACTGACAAAGATCTGTCGCCCACGAGTCTGTAATCAATATCCAAAGCAAAACGCTCTTGAGAAGAGAATCTCTTTTCAGGGGCGTTTTGTTGTTTTGGAGAAAAAAAGAAGAAAAATCGATAAAAAGTTGCAGGAATAGATCGTAATTAAAATAAAATTTGTATTTTTGTGGCGTAATGATAAAACTCCATGGTGATATGGAATCAAGAGTTGAAATCATAAAGCGACTGAAGACCAGAGTGATATGATGACGACGAAAGAAACGGGAAGTGAATTGGGACGCGACACAAGGATGTGTGGTGACCCCAAGACGTGGTTTCCGATGAGGGTGACGTATCAGCGGGAGATGAAAATGGCAGGGGGACAGGTCAGTGACATCAGCAAAATTGCCATAAAATTGCCGCGATAAACGTATAACATGCCAAGACAAGCGAGAAAGGAATCAAGTACTGGTATCTTCCATGTGATGATGAGAGGCATTAATCATCAGAACCGACGCACGAGCGAGCGGAGAGCCAAGCTCGCTTGAGCTATCCCAAGCGAGAATACTTGCCAAATAACCAAACGAATACTTGCCAAATAACCAAATGAATACTTGTCAAATAACCAAGCGAAAACTTACCAAACAACCAAATAAAAACTTACCAAACAACCAAATTGTTATTAAATTCTTTGTTTGTTTCAGAGAAAAGTTGTACT